>NZ_JBFUMN010000019.1:0-87297 GCF_054049335.1 Roseateles sp. P5_E1 | reverse complement strand
GCGGCGAGCAAGGCGAAGCAGGGGCAGGCGGGCGTCGTGGGCGGCGGCCAGGCGAGCGGCGCGCAGCCAGCGCGGGTCTGCGGCGACGGGCAGGTCGAGCCCGGCGAGTGCGGCGTGGATGGGGTCGTCGTCCGGAATGTGCAGGTGCCTGCAGGCGGCCCGCATTGCACCGGCCCAGGCGGCCAACGGATCATCGGCGTCGTCCAGGCCGTGGCGCAGCAGCATGGGCAGCAGCAGCCAGAGGCCGGACCAGAGGCTGGCGAGGCCGTTGCTGAGGAGGGCGTGAGGCTCTGGTTTGGTGGTGGCCTGAGCCGCAGGCGCTTCGGTGGCGATGCCCTCTGGGCGTCGGGACGCTGCAGGCGCTGCTTCGTCGGGATGCGCTGCCAGCGCTTTTGCCTCCGCCTGCAGAGCATTCGGCAGGGTTGACGACGTGACGCGCAGCTCGATGAGCGCGTCTTCAGCGCAGGCCGACATGGCTGTCATCAGCTCGAGCAGCCGTGCCCGCGGTGTCACGGCAGGCGGCGCAGGCGACTCGTTGTGAAGCCGCCGATGAGCCAGCTGGGGGTCCTCATCTGCCGCTTCGATCAGGCTCAGGACGGCGAGGGCTTGCGCATCGGCGATGGCCTCGATGAACTGCGCCGCCAGCCTGTGCTCAGCGACCAGCGCCAGCAGCGCACGCACTTGCAGGGCCTGCCGCCGCGCCCCGGCGAGGGTGCAAGGCCCGGGCGCTTCGTCATCTGCCATCAGCATCAGCGCCACGGCACGCGCCGGCCATGCGCCGTCCACATGCGGTGAAATCAGCCGCTGCCAGAACCAGGCCTTGGCGTCCTCACCGCGCAGCCATCGCCGCAACAGCGCCTGGCGCGCCACTGCCAGGCCAGGCGCCCACACCGCTTCGGCCGTCTCGCTCGCCTGCTCCATGGGCTGGGCCTGCGCTGCCAGTTGCTGCCAGGCCCGCTCCAGCTGCAGGGCCAAGGCCTGCGCACTGGCACCTGCCGCCACGCGAAGCCGCAGTCGGCGCACAAGCACAAAGCGATTCAGCAACGCAGCCGGCTTGGACGAAACGCGCAGCGCGTCCTCCACGTTAGGCAACAGGCCCGGCACCGCTGACCGCGATCTCAGTCGCAGGCGTTGGACGGTGATCTCGGCCGCGGCCATGGCTCATCAACCCAGCAGGAAGTTCACCGTGGACCGCGCGCTCGGCGTGAAGCCGGCCTGCACGGTCTGGGTCACACTGACATGGGCGATGCCGCCGACGATGTCGGCCACCACGGCATGCGCGGCGATACGGGCCACGCCGTGGGAGGCATCGAGCACTGGGTCCATCAGCTGCACCTTCATGCCCACGCGCAGCCGGTCGGGCAGCGAGGGCTGGACCTCGAAGCGCACGCCTGGGTGGATGGGAATCGGTCGCACCAGCCGGCCGGTGAGCAACTGGCCGGCCGGGCTGTGGCTGGCCGCCAGCAGGCAGACGCGCACCAGCGCCGCCATCAGCGCCACGGCGCGCGGCTGGCTCGCGTCCGCGCGGCGGCGCAGCCAGGACGCCAGGTCGCGGATGTCTTCGCGGTCATCGCGGTCCAACTCGGCGAAGTGGGGCAGCGTCGACAGATCGCCCAGGTCGCCCACCGTATCGAACTGGCTGAAGCGCTCGGCCCAGTCGAGGCGGACGCCGGCGCGCACCGTGGACAGGCGGGCGTGCAGGCAGGTGGCCACCTGGGCAATGCGTGCGAGCTCTTCCGTCACGCGGCGGTTCAGCAGGTTGCGCTCGGCATTGCTGGCTGCCAGGTCGGCGAGAGACGCGCTCCTGGCGATGAGATCGATTTTGCCCACCAGCCCCAGGCTGGCCGACGACAGGGCCACCGCGGCGAAGGGGAGCGCTTCACTGCGGGCCAGGCTGACGCTTTCGGCCTGGGCGCGCACGGCATTGAAGGCGACCTGCTGGCTGGCGCTGCCAGCCAGGCCGTTGAGCAGGGTCAGGGCGCTGAAGCTGCTGCTGGTGATGGCCGTGGCCGTGAGAGGCAGGGCCGTGAGCACGCGGTCGGCGACGAAGTGGGTGTCGAGCAGGCTCAGGTGGGCGCGCATCGCCGGGAACCAGTCGACCGGCGCCTGCCGCACGATGCCGATCATGGCGGCCACGTCGCCGGGAGGGTCGTCGTGGTCGGCCAGGCAGGCGGGCACGGCGTCGGGCTCCAGGGCCGAATCGAGCAGGCGCGACGGCAGGGCCACCGTGCGGCTGCCGATGCGGGCGCGCGCAAAGGCGAGGAACTTCACGTGCTCGGCAATGATGGCGTCGCGTGAGGCATTCAGTGCCGCCGCGCGCTGCTGGTCTTCGGCAAGCAGGGCGCGGGCGGTGGCGACGTCCTGGCGCGACTCGGCCAGTTCGCGATCGACCAGGGCCAGGCGTGAGGCGAGCCCGCCCAGGCTCGTGTCAATGGCCGCCAGCGACTTCTGGCAACGGGCCAGCGCGTCGCGGTACTTGCGCACGATGCCTTCGGCGGCACGCAGTACGGCGATGGTGTGGTCCGACAGATCCACGCCGCCGAGGAAGTAGGCCGACTCATCCCGGGCCTTGTCTTCCGGGTCGGGGTCGAAGCTGATGTCGGCAAAACGGATGCGCAGGGCTCCGAGCTTGATCGGCGTGGCGCGCAGCGGCTGGCCGCCGGGGTCGAACTCCTTGACCACGCCGTTGACGGTCTGCTTCTGCGCGATGCCGGGCACCTCCAGTTCGTCCAGGTCCAGGCCAAGCGCCGCGAGCTTGCTGATGACTTCGAGCCGCGTGGCCACGGTGAAGTCCTTGGCCTCGATGGCCCGCGGGCGCTCCAGCCGCGAGGCGATGGAGGTGGTGCGGATCTCCGCCTTGCCGGTCAGCGCCGAGGAGTCGGTGACCTTGGTGCTGGGCGGCGGCGCTGTGGCCACGGGGGCCAGCGGCACCAGGCCCGCCAGATTGATGCGCGGGTCGAGTGCGACCTGGCCGCCGATGATGCCGCCAACGCTTCCGCCACCAATGACGCCGCTGATGCGCGGCGCTACGGGCGTAAAGGCCGAGATGGGCGTTTCGATGACCCGGATCGGCGATGGCGCGGGTGTCATGAAGCCGCCGACGCTCCTGCCGATGCCCACATTGCTGGTCACGTTCAGCGCCGCCGCGCTTTCGGCGACGCCCGCGCCCGCCCGGGCGATGCCGCGCGGCATGGGGACCGGCGCAACGCCGCCGGTGCGCGTGCGGATGGGGAAGATCGGCGGCGCGGTCGCACCATCCGGGCGCTTCAGCTGGGTCTCGCTCTTGACCGTGCCATAGAAGTCCGAGAGCTGCTCGCGTGTGGCGCTGGCGTTGTCGAGGTCGGCAATCTGGGTCAGCGCGGGCGAAACGGCGAAGCGGCTGGCCTGGGACTGCTTGAGCACCGTCTGGCGCAGCCGGTACATGTCGGTCTGCACGCGCAAGTAGCCGAGGTTGACGGCGTCGTCCGCCTCGTCGATGCGGCCGGACAGGTCGGCCACCGTCTGGCGCAGGCCGTTCGCCTGGATCAGGGCAGCCAGGGGCTGGAAGCCGCGCTTGATGGCGTCGGCCTCGGTGGGGTCGAGCTTGCTGTCGTCGCCGGTGATGGGGGCGAGCTTGCGGCCGACGATCAGCGGGTCGGCCAGCAGCGTGGTCAGCTCGGCGGACTCGCGCTCGCCCTTCGCGTTGGCGCTGGTGTCGTAGGCGTTCTCGAAGGCTGTGTCGGCATCGCCCGGGTCGACGAAGTCCCAGGACTCGCCTTCGCCGCGCAGCGTGCCGGAGTCCCGCGTCTTCTGGTCGAGCCAGACGGTCTCGGCGCCATCACGCAGCACGCCCACGGGGCCGAACAGGGCTTGCCCGTCGTAGAGCGTGAAGGCCACGCCGCCGACGCTTGTGTCTTCCAGCGCCAGCGCCGCAGCGGGGATTTCGAGGCGATGCCAACGGCCCGGCGTGGGCACCATGGGCGGCTGGTCAGTGGACTGCTGCAGGCGCGACGGCGTGCCGTCCAAGCCCCAGCCGATCAGGTTTTCGCCCCAGTAGGCGCGGTGTTCCCAGCTGTTGGCGATCTGCCATTGCAGCATCAGCGTGCGCGGCGGGAACTCGCGGTCCAGCTGCACCCAGGCGAACAGCACATCGCCAGGGCGCACGGCCAGGGTCTCGGTGGCGTGGTCCAGGAAATGCTGGTGCAGGCCGCGCACATTGGCAGAGCGATGCAGCAGGCCGGTCGGTGCGGGCAGCAGGGGCAGCAGGCGTTCGTCCTCGACGCGCAGCGGGTCGTCTTGCGGGTCGGGCACGGTGTCGGTGTTGTCGGGGCCGTCGGCGGCGATGCTCAGCGCCTCGCGCTGCTTGCGCTGGCGCTGGCGGCGGCGCAGCCAGTCGGCGCGGTCGTCCACATAGCGTTCGATGGCGTCGGCGATCTTGTGATCGGCGTCGGCCACTTCGGTCAGCAGCAGTTGGGGGTCGAACAGCGTCTGTGGCACCGGCACGTAGACGCAGACGCTGTCGCGCACGGCGAGGTCGATGGGCGAGAGGCCGGCCGCGGCTTCCAGCACCAGGTCCAGCTGCTCGATCGGCACTGGCAGGGCAACCACGTCGAGCGTCGACGGGAAGAAGACCTGCCGGGCGGCGCGGGCGTTGACGGCGTCGCGCGGCAGCAGGCCCGCGGGCGGCAGCGTCAGCATCTGGTCGCCCAGGGCCACCGTGTCATCCCCCGCTGCGGCGGCTTCGGTCAGGTGTTCGGTGAATTGGTCGATGCGCGCCTGCCACAGGAAGCGCGTGCCGGCGCCGAGCCTGGCATTGGCCTCGGCGCGCGGCCGGCCACCCAGGCGAGCGACGGCGGCGCGATCGGCGAACAGCGGCTGCCAGGCGGTGTTGACGGCCACCAGCGCCAGCGGCACGCCGCYGGCATGCCAGGGCATGCTCTGGCTGTTGCCCAGCTGGGCCTCGCGGGCGAAGACGGCATGGGCCAGCGCATTGCGCCAGGTGTTGCCAGGCGCGGGCAGGGGCAGCCATTCGTCGGGCCAGGCATAGAAGACGGGGCGCGTAGCGTCCTGGCGCACCTGATCCTCGAAGGCTTCGGCGTCCAGGTCGCGCTCGCACTGGTCGAAGGGATCGGCGCCTTGAACGACGCGGTGCTCGATGGGTTCCAGCACGACGATGCCCACCTGCGGCAGCGGCCGCCCGGCGGCCAGCAGGGTGCGCAGGCTGCGGCCGGTGGCGCGGGCGAACAGCACGCTGCCGTCGGCGTCTGCCGGCATGGCGGGCGCCGGGTCGGCATTGGACAGCAGCCAGGGCGGTGCGACGACGGGCAGGTCCAGCAGGTCGAAGGAGAAGGCCGCGGGGACGATGACCTCCTCGCCGCCTGTACTGAGCGCCATGCCGGGCTCGATGGTGATGCGGCGCGCGGTGTCGAGATCCAGGCCGGCTGCGGGCGGCGGCGCAGCGGCGGTATCAATCGCTGCGATGGCGTCGTCATCGAAAGCCAGGGCCAGGCCCTCGACCACGCCGGCGCTGAGGGCGCGATTGAGCAGGGCGATGCGGCGCGCCCGCTGGTTCTGCTCGGCCTCCAGCAGCGGCGCGGTCAGGGCACGGCCGGCGAAGGCGTTCATGCGCCGCTCGCCATCGGGCGCGGTGCGGCTGGACAGGCGGGGCTGCACGGCCACGGCGATCTCGCCGGAGCCCAGGGCAAGTCGCTGCCCTTGGCCGGTGCCGGCCGGCGGCGTGACCTTCAGCGCGACGATGCGCGCGCCGTCCAGGGCGGGGGTGCTGCGGTCGCTGGCCATGGTGATGGGCTCCGGTTCAACGCGGCTTGGCAGGCATGAAGCGCGCTGCCAGCACCTTGTCGAGATTGGCCTTGCCGCGCGCCGGCACTTTGATGTCGGCCGACAGGCGCTGCGCCTCCTGGCCGCTGCTGCGCGAAAGCGTGCGGCCCATGTCGAGCAGCTGTTCGCTGCCGGCGAGCTTGTGCAGGGCCTCCTTGTCTTCCAGCAGGTCGGGGCGCTGGGCGGCCAGCTTGGCCAGGCCGTCGGCCACGCCCGGTGTGTTCAGCGCCGTGGCGACCTCGGCTACTGCGGCTTCGTCCATGGTCTTGTGCGCCTCCAACTGCGCCAGCGCGGCGTGAGCCATCAGCGGCTCTGAGAACTTGGTGGCGGACAGCAGCTTGACCGCCTCGGCGCGMGCCAGCGAGTCGGAGCGGGCGAGCAGCTTGTCCACGCGTTCCGTTTCACCCAATGCCTTGAAACGCTCGCGGATGATGTTGTCGGGGTTGGGGCCTTCGTTGATGACGGCGACGGCCACGCCTTCCACCTCGGGGCGTAGCGACACATTGCGCCGCCGGGCATACCAGAGGGTGGTCTGGGCGTTGACGAGGCTGGCCCAGGCGGTGTCGACGGGGTCGGTGATGGCCGGCGGCGGGAACAGCCCGGTCTTCACCAGTCGCGTGTTCTCTAGCAGGCGCAGCGACTCCGCCGGTGAACGCCTGAGGGCCAGCCGCGTGGCAGGTACGACCAGGGCGCGCGTGAGTCGCTGCTGCAACTCGCGCGCCCGTTGCGCCAGGGCCTCGCGGGGCACGGGCACGAGGATGCTGACGAAGGTCGAGGCCTGGGCCTGGGCGGCCAGTTGCAGGTCGATGGGCGGCAGGGTCAGCGACTCCTCGACCAGCATGGCGATCTCGTCCTGCGGCACCAACGTCAGCTCAGCATCGATGCCGGCGGGCAGCCAGCTCTGGCTGAAGTCCGCCGTGTTGACGGCCGCGGCTGGCAGGGGTCCCGCGGCCGGCAGGGCGGAGAAGAACTGGGCGGCGCTGGGCCGTCCGCCCAGGGGCCGCTTCATGACGTCGTCCAGCTGCGCCTGGTACTGGGCCAGGTGGGCCTCGCGCAGCAGGCGCGGCGCAAAGCCGAAGCCGAGCACGTCGGCGTGCGACTGGCCGGCGGTGCGGCGGGCGAGGTGGACGTCGATCCAGCGCACCGTGTCGCCGGTCAGTGCCACCAGGGCCAGGGCCAGGGTTTCGGCCGGCAGGCTGGGGCCGGCCTGCTGCACGAAGACCTCGYGCGCAAGCTCGCCGCGCAGCGCGTCGACGCGGTCGCCAGGTGCGTCGGCCACGTAATGCAGCGTCAGCGCGCTGGCCTCGACGATGTCGCCCGGCTCCACGGTGCGCTCGGCATCCAGGCCGGTGGGGTAGCTGGAGACCGGGTTGGCGCTGAACTCCAGCGCGCGCAGGCCCAGCACGAAGATGCCGGTGCGGTTGCGCAGCGGCGGGGTCAGCAGCTTCTTCTTGCCGCTGAGTTGCTGGGCCAGCGTCTGCAGCTGGAAGAGCTGGGCCAGGGACACCCGCACCGGCCCGGTCAGCGCGACCAGCTCGCCGGCCGTCGTGTAGCCAAAGCCCGGGCTGACCTGCAGCTCGGTCGCCACGCTGCCCTGGGACACTTCCAGCCCCTCGACCACGCCCGCGCCGAGCGCCCGCGCGAAGCCGGCCTGGCGGGCCAGGAAATAGGACTGCTCGCGGGTCAGGTCGCGCGCGGCGAGGAATTTGCCGTCGAACCAGCGCGGCCGCACGCGGTGCGACTCCTCCACCATCAGATTGGCCTCGCGCAAGGTGCGTGCGGTGTCGACGCTGACGACGGTGCGCTGGGTGCCGCTGGCGGCGCCGATTGAGACCTGGGGGGCTTTCTGGATGGCCATGGCGGTCTCCAATCAAATACCGAAGACGGCCGCCAGCGCGTCGGCTGGGTAGACGAAGCGGCGACTGAGGTTGTCGATGCCGGCGGTGGCGAGCGCGGCGAAGTCGGGCGTGGGGCGCGAGCCGGCGGGCACGTCCGCGGGAAGTTCGGCGGTTGGGACCACCAACCGTGCGAGGAAGATCGAGACGGGGTCGACGAGCGAGGCCGTGTCGTCGGTCGTCTCGCCATGCTCGGGCAGCGGCGACAAGGCCTCGCCGTCGGGCCGAGCAAGATCTCGCGCGTGCGGGTTCCTCTCATCGTCCCAGCCATCGAGCAGGGCACGGTGCAGGTCGTCGGGGCGCTTGGATGGATCGGCGAGCGTGCGTGTCTCGTCGAAGCGCGAGCGGGGCAGGAAGTCGGTGGTCGGTGCGCCCTTCGCATCCGGCCGAAGCACCAGCTCGAAGCGGAAGGCATCGCGCACGCGATTGGGCACCAGGGCGTCGGTGGCGTCGAAGGCGCCCTGGGCGAAGCTGGGCGTGCGGCCGCGGGCCTGGGGCGTGAAGCGCACGAAGAGATCCGCCACCACGCCCTGCGCGCCATGGGCGGCGCGTATGGCGTCGGCCGGCTGCGCCAGGAACCAGGGCTCAAGGCGCACGCACCAGGAGCGCGGTACTTCGATAAGGCGGCCCAGGCGGTCGATGGCCAGGCCGGCGCCGACCTTGAGCTCGTGCTCGGTGCCTGCTTCGTTGGCGACCGCCTCGGCCTTGAGTCCGATCAGCGTGCCGGCACCGGCCAGGTAGGCCAGGGCGCGCGCCAGGCGGGAGCGGTGGTAGGTCTGCTCGTCGCGGAAGTCGTCGCTGCCCAGCAGTACGCCGGTGTCGTAGAAGGGGCGGTCGGGCCGGTCCAGGCGATCGGCGGCTTCCAGGGCATCGACTTCATCGAGGGCGTTCATGGGATCAGTCCTCTGTCAATCGGCGTCACCGGAGGGCGCGGCACGATCAGGCCCGTGCTCACGCTCACGTCCAGCGACACCGGCTCGCTCTCCACGCCCTTGTCGTTGATGACGACGAGGGTGAAGCGGTGCTTGCCGGCCGCGAGCTTGTTCTCGACCAGCAGCACCGGTTTCTCCTGCTCCAGTGGCTTGCCGACAGGCAGCACGGCCATGGCGGGTCTCACCGCACGGGGCCGAGATAGGTGTAGCGGTAGCTCTTGATGACACCGCCGATGTCGAAGGACTTGGAGCCATTGAGCTCGAAGTTCTTGCCGAGGTCGGCGACCTGCGGGCCGGCGATCACGGCGGTCGGGCGCTCGCGGTCGGCCACGATGATGTCGACCACGTCTGGCAGCGACACATTGCCCGAGTCGTCGATGACCTCCAGCTGGAACTTGTGCCGGCCGCGGGCCAGCGGGCTGCGCGGGTCGACCTCGACGACGACGGTTGGCTGGTCGGTTTCGAAGGGAACGTTGATTTCGAGCTTGGCCATGGTGGCACTCCTTGGGAGGTTGAGGCTGGGTTATTCGGGGGCAGAAAGTCGCGTGAAGCGCCAGCGCGCGATCACGCCGTCGGGCGGGGGTTCGGAGCGGCGGCCGTCGAGCAGCAGATTGCCGCCCGGGCTGCCGATGGCAGCGGCGTCCAGATGGGCGCGTGGTGCTCCGTCAAAGGCGACCAGGCCGGCGCTGTCGTCCAGCCGCCAGTCCAGCGCACCGCCACCGGTGATGCGGTCGCCGCGGCCAACGCCGCTGCGACTGATGCGCGCCACCTCCAGCGGCACCGGCGCGCGCAGATAGCTGTCCACGCCGACAAGAGAGGCGATGCCGACCATGAAGGGCTCGCGCGCGGCCATCACCTTGACGAGGACATGGGCCGGCGCGATCTCCTCGGCCAGGTTGCGCACCATGGCGATCAGGTCGGCATCCAGCCCTTCGTGGACAAGCACGGTGGCGCGGTGGGCGGTGCGCTCGTAGACGCTGGCGACGGTCTCGCGCTCGGCTTCGGAATCAATCTCCTCGCCGAACAGCGCCAGGAACTCGCGGCGGGCCTCGGCATCGTCGGCGTCACCCAGGGTTAGCGTGTCACCGACGAAGGAATTGCCGGAGACGACGAGGCCGGGCAGCAGCGGGTCGTCGCTGCGCTCCAGGTCGATACCCAGCAGCGTGGCCAGGGTGCGGCGCAGGCGGAAGTCCTCCAGCACGATGACGCGGCCCAGGCTCACGGCGCCATCCGTGGCGATGTCCAGGGCCAATGCCAGGCCGCCACGCGTGCCGCGCAGGCGGCGCAGCAGCGGCGCGTTGGCCAGCCAGGCGCGCTTCTGTGCGGTGGGCAGGCGGGATGGAAAGCGCTCGCCGGTCCAGCGGGCCAGCCAGTCCAGCGCATCGGGTGGAGTGCTCGCGGGCGCCGTCAAAACGCGGGCGTCGGCGATCTGGTCTTCCATCGGCGTCAGCACGCTTTCGAACAGGCCGATGAAGCGCTCCAGGAAGTCGTGGCGCGTGGCGTCGCCGCTGGCGGTGCGGTCGAAGACGGGATCGTCCCGGTAGAGCTCGGGCAGATAGCGACGCAGATAGGAGAAGCGGTCGCCCCAGACGCGCACGGCCGCCACATGCGGCGTGGCGCGGCCGTTGCCATAGAGCGTCACACGCAATTGCAGGCGGCGGCCGCGCAGCTCGCGCAGCTGCATGCCGGCGCGCTGCACCAAGGCGCCGAACAGGCCGACGCGGTTCGCCTGTGGCGCGCAGCCGAGCAGGCTGCCGTGATGGGCCAGTTCGCTCGGGCAGGCCAGCCAGGCGGCGCGGGGCGTGCCCGTGGGCAGATCGGCCTGCAGGGCGCTGGCGTCGCCGAACCAATGCGGCCACCAGGTGCCGCTGAACGTGTCTTCKTCGGAGGCGCGCAGCTCCACAAGCACGCCGCAGCCGGGCGGGATGACGGCCTCGACATAGAGGCGGTGCCAGACCAGATCGAGGGATTGCGTGTCCACCGTGCGACCCTGCGCGGTGCCGCTGGCTGCAAAGCCACGCCAAGACAGGGGCACCAGGGCGCGGCTGAACGTCGCGTTTTCCGCGGCCTCGGGTACATCCTGCGGGCGGACCAGCGGCAGATGCGGCGGCCAGTCCTGCGAGGCGACAAAGCCGCCGGGTGCGGCATCGGCGCTCGGGTAGCGGCGGCCGAGGGGTTTTTGCGGAGTCGTGGCGTCGGCCGCGTAGACCAGGGCTTCGGCCAGGTCGGACACGCGCAGGGCGACGTCGGCCTCGTCTAGCCAGGCGATGGCGTGGGCGTACTCCGCGCCTTCGAGGATGGCGCTCTTGCGTTCCAAGCCGTCGAACACGCTCAGATGCAGCTCGCCATCCGGTCCCCAGGCGATCACCGCCAGCCGCCCCTGCGGGCTGGCGGCCAGGGCCACCGGGCGAAGCGCAGGATCGAGCAGGGCTTCGGGCAGCAGCTCGAGGCGCGCGTCGTCGGCGTTCTCGGGCTGCGGGCGGAAGGTGCCCGCGTCGCGCACCACGTCGCCGCGCTCGGGGAAGGGTGTGCCGACCAGCACGGCCAGGCGGCGGTTGTTGCGGTCGAGTAGCCAGCGCCCGCCCTGAGCATCGCAAGCGACGGCTTGCGGCGTGAACAGCGGCGGCAGCTCCAGGCGCACCGGCTCGTGGCGGTCGCGCAGGTCGAAGAGTTCCACGCGGTCGGCGAAAGCAAAGACGATGCGATCGTCGGCATCAATGGCCATCGCCGTGGGCGCGCCGGGCGCCGAGGTGGCGTAGCGCGGCACCTCGCCGGGGAAGGCGCCAAAGCCCATCAGCGAACCGCCCGGGCCTTCGGGCGTGGGCCGCGGGTCCCAGCGGGCGTAGCTGCCGAAGCGGTCGCGCAGCAGCGGCAGCATGGCCAGCTCGGTCTCGGCGCTGGCCAGGCGCGAGACGCCGTCGAGCATCGGCGGCACGCCCAGTTCCGAGGCCAGCGACAGCACTTCTTCCACGCCGCCGTGGGTCGCGTCGCGCGGCGCGATTGCGCAGCCGTCTTCTACGGCCCAGTCCGCCGGTCGCGACCAGAGCCAGAAGCGTTGCGAGTTGGCGTCCATGATCAGCAGAGGTCCACGATGACCGGTACCGCCACGCGGCTGCTGCCGTTGCCGGAGGCCGTATCCGGTGCCAGGCTGGTAGCCAGTGCATTGCCCACTTCCACCAACACCTGCATCAGCTCCGGCAGCTGCCACGGCGCGAAGGCGACCTGCTGCAGGCCGTTGGCGTCGCGGCCGGCAAGAGCCCAGGCGCCCGGCCCGCCGGTGAAGAGGTTGACGCCAGCCACCGTGGCCACGCCTGGCACGCGGGCGGCTTCGACCTCCAGCTCACGGTCGGCCAGGGCGCGGCCCAGCGGCCAGCCATTGCCGTCGAAACCGCCCGGCGCGAGTGGCCATAACAGCCGCCGGATCACCAGGCGCACAGCCGCCAGCGTCTCCTCGCGCGGCGCGCCGTCGCGCAGGCCAACCGCGATGGAAACGGACAGCGGCAGGTATTCACAGCCGATGACATTCAGCTCGGTCGCCAGCGGCCGGCGCGGTTCCAGCCAGGCGTGGACGGCCTCGATCAGCGGCCGGTCGGCGCGCGGGTTGGGCGCTGTGCCGACCTCGCCGCTGGCCGTGCCCGGCAGCACCATCACGGCGACGACGCCGGGAATGCCGAAGGCCCGTGTGCGCGGCGCAAAGCGCGGCAGCACTTCCACGCGGCCAATGTCCATGCCGGGCGTCTCGCGGGCCAGGCTGGCGTAGTCGTCGGCCGTCACGGCGCGCTCGCGGTGGCGCAGCATGGCGGGGATGCGCTGCTGGGCGGCATCGACGTCCTCGGCGTCTTCGCCGCCCTGGGTGGCAACGGGCTGCGAGAGTTTGAGCGTGTTGACCACGGCGCCGGGCAGGCCGCTGGCGTTGATGGTGGTCGCGACGATGTCTTTCAGCAGCCCCGGCGCGAGATTGCCGGCGCGGCCGCCGCCGGAGCGGGCCGAGACGATGCGCACCCGCGAGCCCGGCGGCGGCAGGCGGCCGCGCATGCCGTCGCCGAAGCGCACCTGGCCGGACTCGGCGTCCAGCTCGTAGGCGCGGGCGTCGCGAGCCAGCTCGGCGCGGTGCGACACCAGCGCCAGGTCGTCCACGCGCGTCCAGGCCGCGTATTGCATGCCGGGTTCGGCAATCTCGAGCTGCAGGCTGTCGGGCTGGACATTGCGCAGCGGCAGAGCGATGACCTCGCCGGGCTGGCCGGAGGTCTGCGCGACCACCAAGCCCTGGGTCGTCACGCCCTGTTCGATCTGCACGGCGTGCAGGCCGGCCCAGCTCAGGCGCAGGCGCTGCACGCCAGCGGCGGGCTTCATGCGCAGCCAGGCGACGAGGCGCTGGGCGCGGTCGGGGTCGTCCAGGCGCGGCGGTTCGTCGTCCACGCCGGAGACAGCGTCGATGCCGCGGGCCGAGTCGCCCACGCCGATCAGCTCGGGGCCGGGCATCAGCACCCGCACGACACCGGCGCGGCGCAGGCCGTCGGTGCTGTCGTTGCCGGAAGGGTCGAGGGTCTGGTAGTCGGTGGCGCGGGCGCCGCCGACCGAGATCTCCCAGCTGACGCCGATGCGCTCGCGCTCGCCGACGAGTTCCTGGTCGTCGGGCACGGTCAGCGCCGGCACCAGGCCGATGTTGAGCAGGCGCGCCGCACCCGCCGTGTTGCGCGCCAGCTGCTGGACGCAGCGCTGGCGCAGCGTGATGAGGGATTCGCCGCGCGCCGGCTTGGGCGCCAGCAGGGCGATCCACAGGCAGCCGTCGACGCTGTCGGCCACGATGTCCACGCCGGCGTCGACCGCGCCGTCGGCGAACAGCGGCTGGGTCTGGTAGGCGTCGAGCGTGCGGCCGCCGTAGAGGGCGCCGAGCTGGGCCAGAGTGTCGGCCAGCTCGGGGTGGTCGTCGGCCGTGACGCGCTGCTTCAGGTAGACCTCGCCAGTGACGGGCGCGACGCTGATTTCCTGCGCCGTCTCGAAGGGCACGGGCCGGCTGATGGTGGCGCGCTCGCGCAGGTCCAGCGCCTCTCTGGCCTCGTCGGGCAGGCGCAGCGTGACCAGGCCGCGGGCCATGCGTGCGGGCTTGAGGCCCATGCCCAGCAGGTTCAGGAAGACGCAGCGCTGCAGCTCGGGCACCTGGTTGGCGCGGTAGAGCAGGGCGTCGCCGAGGAAGGCAAAGAGCTCGATCAGCGTGCGGCCGGGGTCGCCCACGCGCGCGTCGGTCCACTCCGGTGTGTGGGCGGGGATGCGGGCGAGCAGGTCGGCGACGAGATCGTCGGCGCGGCGGTCGTCCAGCAGGGGGATGGGCAGCGGCATGTCCTCAGCTTCCCAGGGTCAAGGCCAGCGCCATGCGCTGCGGTTCACAGGTGCGGCGCAGCCGGTAGTGCACGGCGATGTGGACGACGCGCGGGTCTTCGGGGTCCTCGTCCACGTCGATGCGCTCCACCTGGGCGCGCGGCTCCAGGCGGCCTATAGCGCCACTGATTCGCTCGTGCAGGCGGGCGCGCACGGTGAGGTTGTTGGGCTGGTTCAGGAAGTCCTGCACGCCGGCACCGAAGTCAGGGTGCATCAGCAGCTCGCCCGGCCGCGTGGCGAGCACGCAGCGCAGGCCGTCGGCCACGCTGCGCGCCAAGCCCGGCCAGGCCCAGCGGCCGTCGGCGTCGGGCCGGCCAAGCAGCGGGAAGCCGATCGGCGGGGAGAGTTCGGGGGCGAGCTTGCGGGCCATGGTGTCTTATTTCTTCTTGGGCACCGGCAGGCAGATCTTCACCAGCGGCAGCCAGAAGAACACGAGGTTGAGCAGAGACAGCACGACATTGAGCAGGATGAAGGCGCAGATCGTGATGATGGGAATCGAGAACGAGCACAGCCAGCCGATGCCGATCTCGCTGACCGCCTTCGGCTTCTTCATGAAGTCCTCGGGCTTGTTGCGCATCAGCAGGTTGGCCAGGCCAGGCGGCACGTCGAAGGCGACGTTGGGCTTCATGGCGGCGAGGGACGCGCGGTCGAAAGCAGGCAGCGAGATGCGGGCCTGGGGCGTGCCGGTGGAGGCGAACCAGGGGGCCACGCGGTAGAGCGGCGTCATGTCGCTCCAGACCAGGCGGGTCGGGCAGCCGGCCTCGCTGCGCACGCGCACGAAGGCGCGGATGGCGTAGAGGGCCTCAGCGTCGTCGAAACGACCCTCCAGCGTGCGCGCTTCGGCGGCGCGGCCTTCGAGCACGGTCAGGGCCGCGTTGGTGAAGCGGTCCAGCCAGCCGGCGGGGACGGGGCCGAAGTCGTCGGGGATGTCAACGGCGCTGGCGCCCAGGTCCGTGACGACGCGCACGCAGGCTTGCAGGAAGCCGGACGCTCCGGCGGTGATGCGCTCCGTGGTGCCGAAGGTGGTCACGTTGCGGCCGATGAGCAATTCATCGAGCAGCAGCAGCAGGGCCGTGCCGCGGCCGTTGATGTCGAACTCCAAGGCGAGCTGGCGGACAAAGGCGACGAACTGCTCACGCATGGCGGCGCTGTCGCCGCTGTCAGGTTCGCTGGCGTCGACGGGCACATCGCCGTTCAGCCAAGTGGCCTCGAAGGTGCCGCGTGGGTTCGGCAAGGGGCGAATGCTGGCGCGGGACAGATAGGGCGACAGATGGGCGATGAAGCTGTCTCGCGCGGTGGAGCCGGGGGTGCGGGCGGCGGCGTAGTCGACCGCGGCGTCGGTCGGCTTGCGTAGCGCCTCGCTGGTGGGCACGACGCCGTAGAGCAGGCTGCGTTTGGCGGCGTCGCAGACCGCGGGCATCAGCGCGTGCAGCGGGCTCACGGCCTCGGCCGGATGCACGGCACGCAGGGCGGCCAGGCGAGCATCGACGCCGGGGTTGCCGGTGCGTGGCGCAGGGCGGCGGGCAGGGTCGGGATCGGCGTCGAAGGCGGCGGCGCTGGGCAGGCTGCGCCAGCCCTCGGCCTGCCAGGCCTGCCAGTTGTGCGGGTCAGCCAGGGCCTGGGAGTTCAGGTCATCCGGGCCGGCCCAGCGGCGCACGACAAAGCCGCTGGACTCGATCTTTTTCGGGTCCAGGCGCGGCGCGCCGAAGACTTCGCAGTGCGTGTCGAACAGGATCAGGTTGAAGCGGCGGTGGATGGGCTGGAACAGCGCGCGCGGGGCGCCCTGGTCGGGCAGGCGGGCGATGGGCAGCGAGGCCGGCCAGCCGAAGCGGGGCCAAGTGGTGGACGTGATGGCTTCGCTGAGCGCAGCGACGAAGTCGCCGGCCTCGATGTCGACAAGGACGGCCGGCGCATGTGGGTGCTGGCGCGACGGCCCACCCACGGCGACGGCGTGGTGGGGGTGGACGTCCATGACGGCTGCCATGTCAGTTCACCAAATATTGCCCGCGCCGGGCGTATAGCTCGACGACACGACGGCGTTGGTGATCAGCGTGTCGCACTGGACCACGCCGCTGAACTTGGACATGCCGGCGTCCACATTCACCATGCCGGCGCTGACCTTGACCGTCGCCGCATTGACGGTGACGGTGGCCGAAGCGGTGACAGTGATGCCGCTGCTCTCAAGCTTGATGCTGTTGCCGTTGGAGTCGACCAGTTCGCAGGAACCGGGGCCGTCCTTCAGCGTCAGCTTCTGGCCGCCGGGGGTTTCGAGGATGAGCTTTTCCTGGCCGTCCTGGTCGTCGAGGGTGACCTTGACGCCATTGCGCGAACGCAGCACCTTCAGGAAGTTGTTGCCCGAACCGTCCATGCTCTCGGGCGGTGAAGCCGCGCCATGCCAGAGACCACCCAGCACGATGGGCATGCGTGCGTCGCCCTGCACGAAGGCCACGGCCACGAGGTCGCCGACGTCGGGCACCCACCAGGAGCCGCGGTTGTCGCCGGCGAAGGGAGCCACCAGCATGGCCCAGATCTCGGCGTCGCCGCTCTGCTCGTCGACGCCATGGACGCGCACCTTGACGCGGCCGCGGTTGTCGGGGTCCTTGATGTCGGTCACGTCGGCCATGAAGACGCCGCCGCCCAGCCAGGCCGGGCCGAGGGCCGGTGGGTTGCCGGCGGGGGCGAAGGTGAAGGGGGCGCGGTCCATGTCAGTTGTCGGCGATGAAGGCCGACTGGGCGACAAACTCGGTCACATAGCCGCTCGTCGGATCGAAGCGGTGGCGCGCCTCGACCACGGCGTAGCAGTTGTCGAAGCGCCGGCCGACGCCGTGCAGGTTCACGCGGCTGCCCACGCGCAGGCCGGCATTGCCCTCGGTGCGGCCGTGCAGGCGCACGAACTGGCGGGCGCGCTGGTCGAAGGCGGCGTCGGCCAGGGCCTGGGCTTCGGTGTCGTTGCGGCAGGGCAGGGCGCCGAGGTTTTCACTGCGCTCGATGCCGATCTCGGTCAGCAGCGAGGCGCCCGTGCGGCCGCTTCCCGGCCCGGGTTGAGCGCCGGTGCTGGTCTTGGTGAAGTCGCTGCCGGCGGCCAGGTCGAAGCCGCGCGCCATGACCTCGGTGACCTGGCTGGACAGGTCGGCGATGACGCGCACCTCCTGCAGCTGGCTGTAGAGCGTCAGGTCCAGCGTGCCGCGGTCCATGTCGGCGCTGCTGCGCACCTGCAGCGTGCTGCCAATCACCTGCATCTCGCAGTCGCTGCGGCCCAGCACGCGGCGCAGGAAGGACAGGTCGCTTTCGTTCAGCTGCACCCACAGCGCGTTGCCGCTGGGCAGGCCGGTGGCATCGACGGTGAGGCCGTGGCTGCTGGCGATGGTCTGCACAACGTCTTCCACGCTCGACGCCTCGTAGCTCTTGCTGCGGCGCTTCATGCGGGCGGCGAAAAGCTTGTCCTCGGCCAGCACGAGCAGGCTCGGCGGCGCGCCGACCGAGCCGCTGGCTTCGATGGCGTGGATCTGGCCGTCGAAGATCTCGGTGGGGCCGGAGGTTTCGCCGGCATAGAGCTGCATACGGGCGCCGAGCTTGATCGGGCTGCCGGCGTCGAAGACCAGGCCCAGGCTGCCGTCCACCATGCCCCAGTTGCCCATGCCCAGAGACAAGCTGCTCATGCCGCCCTCGGCCTCGGTGACGGCAAAGGTGCGCACGAGGTCATCCAGCGCGGGCAGGGCCTGGCCGTCCACGCGCAGCGTCGGCCGCGCGCTGTAGGCGGTGCGCGAGGAGACGGGGCGTTCGGTGGTTTCGGGAGGCATGACCGGTGTGTCCTAGTCGGCCAGCAGGCGCGCGCGGCGCTCGAGGGCGACGCTGAGTTGCTGGTCCAGCATGTGGGCGAATTCGGGCGTCCAGGCCGGCGTGGGCGTGGCGTTGGTCGCACCCTGGGCGTCGCGTGATTGCTGGCCGGCGGTGGTTTCCGGCGGCGGAACGTCGACGACGAATTCATCGATGAAGACGGGCATGGCTTTTCCTCTCCTGCTCAGTCGTCGAAGCGCAGAGCGCGCGGGGCTTGGCCGACGTTGGCGCGCAGGCCGGCGGCGGCGCCGGGCAGGGCGCGGCCGTCGATGCTGAAGCCGGCGCCGACGTCGGTGGCGAGTTGCTGGGCCGCTGGTGGCGGGGCGAGGCGGCCGGCGTCGAAACGCAGCGTCGGCGCGGAGGCGGAGAGGCCAATGCCGGCACCCGCGCCGATTCCTGCGCCAATGCCGCCGACACCCGCACCGCCGGCGAACGACACCGCAGCCTTGAGTTCGACCTTGGCGCCGACAGCCAGCGTCGCGCCGGCCGAGAAGCGCAGGCTGACCTCGCCATTCATGCTGGCGATGGCRCGAGCGGCGCGCAGGTCACCGCCCAGGCCCGCGATGCCGGCCGCGCCCCCCAGCCCGCCCGCCACCTCGAAGGCGCTGCTGCGGGCGCGTGAGGCGTTGGCGGCGGCCGGGTTGTCGCGCTCCAGAGCGCTGAACTCGTTGGGCTGCTCCTTCAGGGCCAGCGCGACGCTGGAGCGCAGCGGCACGCCCTCGGGCGAGAAGAAGTCCAGCGTCTCGCGATAGCTGTCCGAGATGCCGGTGAAGGTGAAGGTGCCCCACTCGAAGCGCAGCGTCGGCGGCGTGAAGGCGGCGCTGGACTCGGCGCTCTGGGTGCCGGTGGCGTTCGGCGAGCGCACGGCGGCGCGCAGTCGGCGCGTGATGGTGCGCACGTCTTCGCCGGTGTGGGTGGTGTCGAACAGCAGGTCCAGGCCGAGCTTGGCGCTGGACTGCGTGGCCGTCTGCGTGGTGCTGCCGCTGCCACTCTGCGGGCTGGTGGAGTTGGTGATCTCGACCTGCAGCGAAACCGGGTTGAAGTGCACCTCGACGGTGTCGATGTCCTGCCCATTCCTTTGCAGGACGATCTTGGCCTTCACGACATTGGGAGCAGTCATGTGAGCCCCTCGCCCAGCGAATACGCTGGCCGGTCCCCCGAGTGGACGGCGATGCTTGCCGGCTCGACCGGCAAGCACATCGCCAGACGGGCCGGCTCGGGAGCGGCCCAGCGCTCGGCCCGGAACTGCAGCAGCGTCATGTTGAATGCTCCAGCCCTTCGTGGACGATGTGCAGCTCTTCCACGCCCACGTCGGTGCCGCGGGCATTGAGGTCGGCGGCCTTGAACTTGACGGGCATGGCGCGGCGCAGGGTCCAGCCCATGACGCGCTCGCCGGTTGCGCTGCGGATCTCGATCTCGGCCTTGAGGCGGTTCACATAGCCGCCCTGGCCCAGCAGCTCGAACCATTGCCAGAGATCGCGCGAGCGGGTGATGCCGCGCTTGAGCACGACGGTGGCGAAGTTGACGCCGCCGGGGCGCTGCACGCTGCCCCAGTTGCGGCCGCCTTCGCGGATGCTGCGCGGCTCCATGGTGGCTTCCAGGCCGGTCAGCTCGCTGAAGGCGCCCTGGCAGAGCGTCGCGTCGTCGCCGCCGCTGCCGTCTACCGGGTCGCGGCTGAAGGACACATGAAAATTGAACACGCCGATCGGGGCGCCCCGTGCATCGGCGCTCATGCAGCCTCCGCGGTGTGGGCCAGCGGCTCGGCGTCCTGCCAGTTGACGCTGCCGTCCTCGGCCAGGGCCAGCTCGATGCGGATGTGCTCGATGGCGGCTTGCGGCGCGAACTGCACCAGCACGATGACGCGGCCGGCGTCGAGGTCGCTCTGCGTCATCACGCTGCGGTCGCAGCGCACGCTGAAGGCTTCGGCCGCGCTGCTGCCGCGCAGGGCGCCGGCCTGCCAGTAGCTGGCCAGCATGTCCTCGAAACGGCTGCGCACCCGCGCCCACAGCGCTTCGCCGGAGGTCTCGAAGACGAGCGTCGCGCCGACCATGCGGGCCGTGCGCAGCAACTGGCCCAGCAGGCGCACGACGCCGGCGCTGCGCCATTCACGCACGGCGCTCAACGACGGATCGCTGAGCAGGCGGATGCCGTTGGCCGTGGGGCCGAAGAGGGCGAAGGTTTCGGACAGCGGCCAGCCGCTGCGGCGGCTGTCGAGGTTGGACAGATAGCCGGCGAACTGGCCGCGCGGGGGCGAGCGCAGCTCCTCGTCGCGCGGCTGGGGCACGACGGCCAGCACGCCCATGGGCGCCTGGCCTGCCGCCGGCCGTACCGGGCCATTGGCCAGCACCGAAGCGGCGATCAGGCCGGCCAGCGCGCCATCGGGCGGGATCAGGCCTTCGGGTGTGCGCACCTCGCGCAGTGGCAGCAGCCAGGGCGTGGCGCACTCCACCATGCTGGTCTGCAGCGTGATGGCGGCGCTGAGCTGGCGCGCGGCCTGGGTGTCGCGGGCGGCCAGCGGCGCGGCGACGAGCAGCATCAGGTCGCGGCGCTGTCGCGCGAGCGTGTTGCGCAGCCTCAGCACATTGCTGTTCCAGAGTTCGAAGGCCGCGTCGGACAGCCGCGGCGCCGCAAGTTGCCGCACGCCGTTGGTCGGCGGCGTGGCGAAGGTGGGCGTGC
This sequence comes from Roseateles sp. P5_E1, assembly GCF_054049335.1. Lineage (NCBI taxonomy): Bacteria > Pseudomonadati > Pseudomonadota > Betaproteobacteria > Burkholderiales > Sphaerotilaceae > Roseateles > Roseateles sp. P5_E1. Next base: position 66,761 of record NZ_JBFUMN010000019.1, on the reverse strand, counting down.
CGCATTCGACAAAGACTTCGGGCACGACGGCAGCCACGCCTGGGTCGCCGGGGATGGGAGGCTGGTTCAGATTCGCGTGCAGCTCGGGCAGGTCGGGCGCCAGCACGAAGCTGACGTCCTCCAGCGTCCAGGCCTGCTGCATGGCGACGTCCAGCGCGTCGAACAGCGTCACGGCGGGTGTCGAGCCCAGCGGCCAAGGCAGACCCAGGCAGAGCACATAGGCCTTGCGCCCGCCGTTGGCGAAGAAGTCGCGCACCGCCAGGCCCAGCCAGTCGTCGGCGAGTTCGCTGCGGCCCTGCACGGCGCGGGCATGCCAGTCGAACAGGCTGTCGAAGGCGTCCCAGGTGTCGATGGGCGCCGGCATGCCGAGCAGGGTCTCGCGCACGGCGGCGTCCTTGAAGCCCCTTGCGTTGAGCCAGTCCGACACCGTGCGCGGCAGCGCCACGCCGGCGCGGCGCGTCGTCCAGCCCACGAACAGCGCGATGTCGGCGCGGGCCGGATGCGGGCGCTCGACAGGGCGGGTCGACTCGAAGCTCAGTCCGTACATGGAAGCGGCCCGCTCACGCGGCCTCGATCTCCAGGCCTTCGGACGACAGCACCAGCTCTTCCATGGCGACGTCGCCGCCGCCCTTGGCGGCCAGTGTGGGGCCGGTGTACTTGAGCGGGATGGCGTTGCGCAGCAGCCAGACTTGCACCGGGTTGCGGGCCTCGTCGAGCAGGGTGATGGAGATGTTCTTCTGCGCATTGACGCCGGTGGTGCGGGTCTCCTTGACCCAGTCCCACAGCGACTTGGAGCTGATGATGCCGCGCTTGAGCGTGACGTCGCCGACCTTGTGGACGCCGGGGATCTTGCGCACATGGTTCTCGGCGTCGTTGCCGTAGCGGTACTCGGCCACGGTGATTTCGGAGCCGAGGCCGGAGACGTCGGAGAAGCCGCCGAAGGCTTCCGCGCCGTCGAAGTTGACGAGGAAGTTGAAGGCGCCGTAGGGGACTTTGCGTGCCATGGAAGTGCTCCTGCTGCTGGTCAATCACGCGAGTCGGCGGTCTTCTGGCCGATGCGGAAGATCACGAACTCGGCGGGCTTGAGTGCCGCCACGCCGATCTGGCAGACCAGGCGGCCGTTGTCCAGGTCGTTCTGCGTCATCGTCGAGCGGTCGCAGCGCACGAAATAGGCCTCCTCGGCCTTGCCGCCCAGCAGGGCGCCATTGCGCCATTCGTTGTAGAGGAACTGCGCGATGGTTTCGCGGATGTTGGCCCACAGGCGCTCGCCGTTGGGCTCGAACACGGCCCACTGGGTGCTGCGGTCGATGGAGGCTTCCAGGTAGTTGAAGTAACGCCGCACATTGACGTATTTCCATTCGGGGTCGCTGCTGGCCGTGCGGGCGCCCCAGACGCGATAGCCGCGGCCCGGGAAGTAGCGCAGGCAGTTGACGCCGAGCGGGTTGAGCACCTCCTGCTCGCCGAAGCTGACGTCGCGCTCGAAACGCAGCGCGCCGCGCACGATCTCGTTGGCGGGTGCCTTGAAGACACCGCGCTCGATGTCGTTGCGCGCGTAGATGCCGCAGACGAAACCCGAAGGCGGCAGGGCGATCTCGCGCGGGATGTCGTCGCGCCCGGGTCGCGCATTGGGGTTGGCGATGACGACCCAGGGGTAGTACATCGCGGCGTATTTGCTGTCGATGGTGGCGCGGGCTTCGCGCGCGGCACCGGCGTTGAGGCCGGCGTTGGTGTCGAGCACAGCGATGCGGTACATGCGCCGGCCTTCGGCGTGGGTGATCAGCGAGTTGCGGATGGCGTCGCGCGCGGCATAGGCGCTGGAGCCGGGGGCAGCGACGATGGCGATGTCGTCGAGTTTGGCCAGGGCGGCGAAGGCGCCGATGTAGCTGGCGTCCATGGGCTCGGCGCCGTCGTTGCCGCCGGTCAGCGCGAAGGAGCCGCGGCGGCCGGTGGCGTTGGCGGCGGTCGGGAACAGGGCGGCGAGCAGCTGGAAGGCGTTGACGGCGCTGCCGAGGTTGGCGGCGTAGAGGTTCTCGATCTGGTCGACGCGCCGGTTGGGTTGCGGCGGCATCACGGTGCCGAGCCAGCGTGGGTGGCCGCGGTCGTAGCCGAGGTCGTCGATGGCCAGGCTGCCACCATCGGCGTCGGTCGCAATGACGGCCAGCGTGATCAGCGAGACGGAGGCGAGCAGGGCTGCCGCGGCGTCGCGCTGGGCCTGGTTGCCGGCGGCGGCGATGGCGGCCTGGGCGGCAGYGTCGGGTGCGGTGACGGCACCATCGCCGGCGTCGGTCAGCGCATGCCAGCCATCGGCGCGCTTGACGAAGTAGCTGTGGGGCGCGGCCACACCGCTGCGGGCGAGCGAGCCCAGGGGCGTGCTGTCCAGCACGCGCTGCGGGGCGGGCGCGATGATTTCCCGCGTCTGGATGCCGCGCAGCTGGGGCTGCTCACGGGTGGGCACGGCGCCGTTGCCACTGGCGCCCGGGAAGCGGGCGACGAAGCGGATGCGGTTGGTGTCGTCCTCCGCCGCCAGTACCGCGGGCGCGACGGCGGCGGGGCGCAGGTCGGCCGTGCTCGCCAGGCCGGAGTCGTTGGCGCCGCGCGCCAGGAACACCCGCGCCACATAGAGCCGCGAACCGCCCTCGTTGAAATAGGCCCGCACGGCATGCGCCAGGAAGTTGATCGCGTCGGCCTGCAGGTCGAGATTGGCCGTGCCACCGTAGATGCGCTCGAAGTCGGCGAAGCTGGTCAGGATCTCGGGCAGCAGCTCGGCCGTGGCGATGGGGCCCTTGCGCGTGGGGCCGGCGAAGGCCGTGGTGCTCGTGCCCACGCCTTCGATGGACTTGGCTCGAAAGCTGGTTTCTTCCACGTACACGCCTGGGGCGAGGTATTCGGGCATGGTGTGCCTCCTTCAATCGGTCAAGCAGGGCTCAGGGGAGCGTCAGGTTCATCACTTCGATGCGGCCGCTGGCGAGGTTGCGCGGCACGATGAGTCGGGACAGGCCGGCGCCCAGGGGGCGGTCGGCCAGCAGGTCGGGGTCGACGAGGGCGCCGGGCGCCAGCGTGGTGTCGGCGCTGACGACGATGTCGACGGCGATCTCGGTCTCGACCACCAGTTCCTCGGCGCCGGGCGTGATCTGCGCAACGCCGACGACGGCCACCAGCGCCTCGCCGCGCACGTCCGTCATGCCGCGACCGAGCACGGCCTCGCTGCCGCTGCGGTGCACGCGGATGGCCGCCTGCGCCGCGGGCGCGCCAGCGCGGCGCAGGCTCAGGCGCAGGGCGGCCCATGTGGGGAGGAGAGCGGTGGCGGTGGTGGGGTCGAGGGTGATGGTGGCGGCTTCGAACAGCGGAGCCGTTTCAGCCGGTGCAGCTGGGAGTGGCGAACGGGGCAATGCCAACGTGAAACGACGCGGCAGATAGCGGCCGGCGGGGTCGCTCACCGTGCCAGGCAGTGACAGTGCCGGGGCGGGCGGGATGGGGTCGAAGGCGTTTTCATAGTCGCGCCGGGCGTCGAAATTGGCGGCATCGTCCAGAGCCGTGACGACGAAGAAACCGCTGCGGTTGCGCTGCAGCCGGGCGCCGGGCAGGTCGACGCGCAGCGGGCTGTCGATGGTGTGGCCCGACATGGCATCGACGAAGCGCAGCGCGCCCCAGACGCGGCGCACGTCGGTCTCGATGCTGTGGAAAACCACGCTCATGCCGGCACGCCTCCATAGTCGAAGCGCCGCGCCACGACGGGCAGGGCGTCCGGCGCCTCGACGTCGAGCTGCACGATGCGGGCCACATACGGCGCGCTCAGCCGGTAGCTGGGCGTGATGGCGTCCCAGATGCGCATCATGTCCTCCACCGTGATCTCGGCAGGGATCAGCTGCACGACCTCCTCGGCCGACCAGCCGCCGTTGCTGGACAGCGTCGACGCATCAAGGATGGGTTCGCGATGCAGCTCGCGCAGCACCCAGGCAAACGCGGCCAGCTCCAGCGCGGTGTTGGCCGACCAGATGGACAGCAGCAGGTGCACATCCAGCGACAGCGGCCGGTTGGACAGGCCCGGTGTGCGGCGTGCATCGCTCGCACTCAGATTGCGCATCTGCTCGTTGACAGTGACGCGATAGGGCCAGACCGATAGCACCGCGCCCTGCACGTTGAGGTCCGCCAGCAGGCCACCGCTGCCGATGGCCTGGAAGCTCATGTCGCCATGCCGCGCGCGCAGCTCGGGCGTCCAGGCGTTGTCCAGCCTTCGGGCCAACGACTCGGCCAGGGAGAGGAGGGCGGATTCGTTGGCCATGGCCCGTCAGTAGGTGGAGTCCTGAGGCAGGACGCCAGCACCGGCCGGGATGACCGGGCCGTACTCCGCCTCGTAGCGCTGCATCGCTTCTGACAGCAACTGCAGCAGGGCCATGGCATAGGACGGCGTCATCACCACGCGGGTGGGCATCCCATGCGTCAGCGCTTCGCCCTCGTAGGCCTGGGCCATGCGCAGCAGCACTTCGCTGCGACTGAAGCCGACCTCGAACTGGTTGGCGTAGTGATAGCCGGCCGATGAGGCGGCGACCGGGCAACCCTCGGCGGCCCAGTCACGTCGAACGTCGGTTGGCGACTTCATGCGCTGTATTGCGCAAGTGGCGTGCCATGCTCGGCGGTGGCCGCCGCCCCTTATGAATCAAGGAGTTGCGTGTTCGGTCGTGAACGATGTCACATGAGCGATGTGACGTTGCGCTACGAAAACCTCAGCGGATCAAGCACTTGCGGTGTCACAGCGGCGTGTTACGGCGCACGTGCATTGCGGACCGGCTCCGGCGCGATGTGGAACTGCTTCATCTTGCGATACAGGGTCATGCGGGACCAGTGCAACATCTCGGCGGCTCGGGTGCGGTTCCATTCGCAACGCTCGAGGGCTTCGATCACGCGGCTCGATTCATCGTTGACCAACGACGCCGCGCCGGACAGTGGCAGTTCATCGGGCTCCAGCGGCCGGCCGTCGAACACCAGCCCGGCGGCCTCGACCAGGTTGCGCAGTTCGCGGGCATTGCCCGGCCAGCCGTGCTGCTGCATCAGCAGCATGGCCGAAGCCGTCACGCGCACCGGGCCTGCGCTGCCGCCGTCATCCAGTTGACCCGCGAAGTGCTCGAACAAGGGCGCCACATCTTCGGGGCGCTGCCTCAGTGGCAGCAACTCGATGCGGGCCACGTTGAGCCGGTAGAACAGGTCCGCCCGGAATGAGCCCCTGCGCACGGCCTGTTCCAGCGCGCAATGCGTCGCCGCGACGATGCGCACGTCCACATGGCGGCTGCGCAGCGCGCCGATGGGGAACACCTCGCGCGTCTCGAGCACGCGCAGCAGCTTGGCCTGGGCATGCAGCGGCATGTCGCCGATCTCGTCGAGGAACAGCGTGCCGCCGCTGGCCAGCGAAATCTTGCCGGGATAAGCCGCATGGGCGCCGGTGAAGGCGCCGCGCTCATAGCCGAAGAGTTCGCTGTCGAGCAGCGTGTCCGGCAGCGCCGCGCAATTGATGCTGACCATGGGCCCCGCGCGCCTGTCGCCGAGTTCGTGCAGAGCGCGGGCCACGCAGTCCTTGCCTGTACCCGTTTCGCCGGTGACCAGCACGCTGCATTGGGACCGCGCCAGCATCGGGAGCCGCATGCGCAATGCGCTGAGCGAGGCGCTGGGGCCGACGATGCTGGCCAAGGCGTCCTTCGGTTGCTGCACCGGCCGGCGGTTTTCCGACACCCGAGCAGGCAACTGCTTTGGCACGCTTGCTGGAGTCATGGTTGCGCCTTCCTATGCTGCCCGCCGCCTTGCGATGCTGCGTTGGCTTGCAGATCCGGGCTTGATGCAGCGAAGCAGGTTGTACGGCCTCAACCCAGCAAGGTCATCCTCAACCGCGCGGAAAAGCTGTCCGAAACATCTGCCTGTCCCAGTCGTCAAAAGTTTCGTTTTGGAATCAATGACTTCTGAAGGAGGAGAGGGTGTTTCTTGACGCCGCGTGGCGACAACAAATACCGACTCGGCCGGAGCAGGGCGTTCAACACCGTTTGATTGATCAGGAGCTTCATAGTCCGCGCTGAGGCGCGGATTCGCAATCTCTCATCGTGGGATGTCTGCCGTAGAGATCCTCAATGGGTATGAGACATATTTGTGGCGATGGGGCGATGAGGAGTGTGCACCCAAGCTCGGTGGGCATGCTCAGCAGCCGATGAAGGGGGCAACTACCTGCCGAGAGGCGCAAATGTCGCCATTTCCTTATGTGTGTTGTCGCACGGAGGCTAACGAACAAACCGAACAGACTGGCATCCCAACGGGAGCCGATGTCATGCCCTGAACGAACAGGATGTCATGGATTGCTCGCGCAGTGCTGCTTCGGCTGACTCCATCCCGTTCAAATCGACAGGGAGAGACTATGTCAGCAAGAATCTTTTGCGCCCATCTGGCTGACCATGCCGCATGGTCCTTCATTCAGCGCGCGCGGTGCCATGCGCGTCAGATCTTGATGCGGAAGGCCCTGTGAGAGTCGCGCGAACGGAGGCCGCACCGGGCAAGGCATCGACCGGCGTGGGTGGCTTCGATGACATCACCGGCGGCGGATTGCCGATCGGTCGCACAACCTTGCTGGTCGGCGGGCCTGGCTCAGGCAAAACGATTTTCGCGCTGCAATTCCTTGCACACGGTGCGCAGGCCTGCAAGGAGCCTGGAATCTTTGTCGCGTTCGAGGAGCACATCGAGCGCATCGTCACCAATGCGGGCAGCTTCGGCTGGAATCTGCCTGAGCTGCAGCGCAAGCAGCTGTTCTTCATGAACGCCCAGCCGCTGCCCGATCTGGTGCAGTCCGGCGACTTCGACCTGAGCGGGATGCTGGCGGTTCTTGGGGCCAAGGCCGACGAAATGAAGGCGCGTCGCATCGTCTTCGACGCCCTCGACATCGTGCTGGCCTTGCTACCGGACGCGGCGGCCAAGCGGCGCGAGATCTACCGGCTGCATGAATGGCTGCTGGCACGCCAGTTGACTGGCCTGATCACCGCCAAAGCCGGCGGGGATGACAGCAGCCACAGCAACTCGAGCGGCCCACAACCGTTCGGCCTGATGCAGTTCATGGTCGACTGCGCGGTGATCCTCAATCACGATGTCGTTCAAGGTGTGTCGCAGCGAAATCTGCGGGTGCAGAAGTACCGCGGCTCGCGCTTCGACGAGGACGAGTCGCCGTTCGTGATCGGCAATGGCGGCTTCGAGGTCGCCGTCGCGCGGGCGCAGGATCGCGGTGACGTGAAAGTCAGCAGCGAGCGCGTATCCAGCGGCGTCGCGCGTCTGGACACGATGCTGGGCGGCGGCTACTACCGTGGCGCCAGCGTGCTGATCACCGGCTTCTCGGGCACCGCAAAGACGACGCTGAGCGGCGCATTCGCCGAGGCTGCCTGCGGGCGCGGCGAACGCACATTGTTCGTCAGCTTCGATTCGGATGGCTCCGAGGTGGCGCGCAACTTGGCATCGGTGGGCATCCGCCTCGACCGATACAAGAAAAGCGGTCTGCTGCGCATGGTCTCGGCCCGCTCCATCGCTGGCAGCGCGGAGACCTATCTGATGCGCATCAAGACGCTGACGGCCGAACACAAGGCTCGCTGCCTGGTCATCGATCCGGTCTCCACATGGTCGGAATCGGGCAACTACCTGACCGCCCACAGCGTGGCCGAACGGTTGATCGATTGGTCGAAATCTGAAGGCATCACCTTGATCTGCACCCGTTTGCTGGGCGAGATGTCCAGCCTGGCCGAGGGCGGTTCACCGCTGCAGATCTCGGCGGTGGCGGACACCTGGATCCATCTCGACTACCTGGTGCAGGCGGGCGAGCGCAATCGTGGCCTGTCCATCATCAAATCACGCGGCACGGCGCATTCGAACCAGGTGCGCGAACTGATCCTCAGCGACTCGGGCGTGACCTTGACCGACACCTATACCGCCGGTGGTGAAGTCCTGATGGGCACGCTGCGCTGGGAAAAGGAACGCGCCGAGCGTTCGTCGACCGACGCCGCCGAGGTTGCCCGCAAACTCAAGCGCGTCAGGCTCGATGCCGAAGAGGCCGAGCTAGAGGTGCGAGTGAAATCACTGCAGACCGAGCTGGTTGCAAAGCAGGTCGAAAAGGCCTTGCTGGCCAGTGCCACTGAAAGCAGCGAGCGCGAACTGTCACGCGGCCATACCCGCATGCGCGAACTGCGCGGTGCCGATGCTGCAAAACCGGCAGCCAAGGCTGTCACGAAAGCGAGCACTCTATGAACCGCCGCAGCTTGTTCAAGTTCCGGCTCTACGTTGCCGGCGATGCGCTGAATTCGGCGCAGGCACTCGACAATCTGTCAGCCCTATGTCGCGTCCATCTGCCGAAGCGGCATGAGATCGAGGTGGTCGACGTGTTCCGAGAGCCCAAGCTGGCGATGGCGGCAGGCGTATTGATGACACCGACGCTGTTCAAGCTCTCGCCTTCACCGACCCGCCGCATCGTCGGCACGCTCAGCCAAGCCCAGCCTTTGCTGCAGGCCCTGGGGTTGCCGGAAGGCGGCAGCCGTGAAGCCGAATGAGCTACCGCCGGCTGACGATGTCAGCGAGGAGATCGCCAGGCTGATCGAATCTTTCCATGCGATCGAACAAAGGCTGGAGGAACTGACCGGGGGCGAGGTGGACACCGTGACTGACCAACTTGGTCGGACCTCCCTGCTGCGCCGCTCCCAGGAGCACTCACGCCACAACGAGGCGGTGAAGCAGGCCGCGATTCTCGATGCGCTGCCCGCCCATATCGCCGTTCTCGATGCACAGGGATCCATCGTTGCGGTGAATGAGGCGTGGCGCTGCTTCGCCACCGCGAACGCGCTGCAGGGGCCACGTTATGCGGTCGGTGTCAATTACCTGAAGGTGTGCGATGACGCGATAGGCGACGGAGGGAGCGAGGGGCCCATCGTCTCAGCGGGCATACGTGCGGTGCTGATGGAAGGAGCGAAGAGCTTTTCGATCGAGTACCCCTGTGACTCGACGACCGAGCAAAGGTGGTTTTTGCTGACAGTGACGCCGTTGGCCCAGCAGCGCCCGAATGGCGTGGTGGTCATGCACCTCAACATCACGGAGCAGAAGATCGGCGAAAACAGGATCGGGCGCCTGAACCGCGTCTATGCGATGTTGAGTGGCATCAATGCGCTGATAGTGCGCGCGCGCGGCTACGACGAGTTGTTCCGCGAGGCCAGCCGGCTGGCAGTCGACCTCGGCGCCTTCAAGATGGCCTGGATCGGTGTCATGGATCCCTTGACCCTGGAATGCAAGGCAGTCGCCTCGCACGGCAGCGAGCCGGGCAATGTCAACCCTATCCCGCCGAGTGCCCGCGTAGACGCACCGAGCAGCGACCGGCCGGCCTGCCGAGCGCTTCGGTCATCGCAGCCAGTGATCTGCAACGATATCGAGAGCGACCTGGCGATGGCGCCATTCCGCGCCGAGCTGCGGGGCGGGGGCTACCGATCGTTTGGCTATTTCCCTTTGACGCTGCACGGGCAGCCATGGGCAGTCATGGCGCTGTTTTCGGGCGAGGCCGGCATATTCGATGCGCAGGAAATGCAGCTATTGCAGGAGCTGGCCGGCGATATCTCCTTCGCGCTCGACCATATCGAGAAACTGGAGCGGCTCGAGTACCTCGCCTATTTCGACGTGCTGACCGGATTGGCGAACCGCACGCTGTTCCTTGATCGGGTGACGCGGCACCTGCTTGACGCCGTCGCCGGCAGCCGTCCCATGGCCGTGTTTCTGCTCGATCTCGAACGCTTCAAGAACATCAACGACAGCCTGGGCCAGGTAACCGGCGACGAACTGTTGCGTCAGGTCGCCGCGTGGCTGGTTCAGCAAATGGGCGACGCTGGTCTGGTGGCACGCATTGGTTCGGACCGCTTCGCCGCGGTGCTGCCGCGTGTCAAGCACCAGAGCGGCATACGGCAGCTGCTGGAGCAGACTTTGATGGCGTTCTTGAACCATTCCTTCCCGCTCAATGAGGCGGTGTTCCGCATCTCCGTCAAGGTGGGTGTCGCGGTGTTCCCGGACGACGGCGCCAGCGCCGAGAGCTTGTTCAAGAACGCCGAGGCGGCCTTGAAAAAGGCCAAATCCAGCGGTGACCGCTACCTGTTCTATACGCCGCAGATGACCGCCTCGGTAGCCAGCAAGCTGGCACTGGAGAACCAGCTGCGACAGGCGCTGGAGAACGAGGAATTCGTACTCCACTACCAACCCAAGGTCGATCTGCGCAGCGGCTTGCTGACTGGCGCCGAGGCCTTGATACGCTGGAATGACCCACGCACGGGTCTGGTACCGCCGACCCAGTTCATTCCGATCCTCGAAGAGACCGGTCTGATCTACGAGGTTGGGCGCTGGGCCCTGCGCAGTGCAGTCAGCGACTATCTGCGCTGGCGCCGCGACGGCTTTTCAGCCGTGCGTATAGCTGTCAATGTGTCGCCGCTGCAGCTGCGCAATCGCGACTTCATCGCCGAGGTTGAGCAAGCCATCAGCATCGACCCGCAGGCAGCGGCCGGCCTGGAGTTGGAGATCACAGAAAGCCTGATCATGGAGGACGTGCTGCATAGCATCAGCAGCCTGCGCGCGATCCGCGCGATGGGCGTTCGCGTCGCCATCGACGACTTCGGTACCGGATTTTCGTCGCTGAGCTATCTGTCCAAATTGCCGGTCGACACACTCAAGATCGACCGTTCCTTCGTTGTCGACATGACCACCAGCTCGGAAGGCCTGGCACTGGTCTCGACCATCATCACGCTCGCGCACTCTCTGAAGCTCAACGTGGTGGCCGAAGGCGTGGAGACCGAGGCGCAGCGGCGCCTGTTGCAGGAGCTGGTCTGCAATGAGATGCAGGGTTATCTGTTCAGCCGGCCACTGCCCTGCGATGCCTTCGAGGCGCTCTATCTTGATCCGCCAGCGGGCGGCGCAGATCGGCTCGATGCATGAATCCGGCACTTCAGACTCGTCATGATGGTTGCATTTCGGGTGAGCGACATGATCAAAGCCCGCTGCGTCGCCGCTGTGCCCACAGCGCCACGGCCCGACGCTTCGCTCGCTGATATGAAGGACAGCCTTTTCTGCGCCACGCATCAGGAGCAGGTCCGTGACGCCGCGTCGGCGCTTCGCCGCCGGCAGCGACGAAGCGAAGGCCGTCAGGGGTGCACGGGTTGATGCCGTGGATGATGCTTGGCAATCGCAGCACCGACTGCGCGTTTGAGCTTGTGCACCGCCCCGGCGATGGCCTGGTGCGCGTTGGCGGCGCTGTCGTTCACGACGATGGCCTCTTCGCCGCTGAGCCGTGCATCGAGCATGCAATGAATGTCGTCGGTTCCAGACTTGGCCCGGCTGTTCGCGTCGGACAGATGAACTTCGACGCGCGTGACGCGTTCGCCAAAGCGCCCGAGTGCGGCATTGACGACCGCGTCGAGATGGTCGGTCATCGCCGCGCTGCCGTCGGTGTTGGGGTCAGTGTGGAGCAAGATCTGCATGGGGTCCTTCAAAGTCGTGCGAAGCGTTTGTGCGGCCGGAGCTGTCAGCCCTAGTTTGTGCGGTGCGATCGTCCGGGTCCGTGCGCTGTCGCACGGTCGCGTACCGTGCCCGTCATGCCTGCAGCGGGCAGGGCGGGCGCGATCACAAGCACTACACCGGCAGCTTCACGGGGACGAGCAATGGGCGTATCGACTTGGCGCCCTCCCGCACGCCAAGGTACGCCTTGACCGACGCGATCACCAGCGGCACGGCCCCGAACACGATGAACACCACGTCGCCCGGCATGCGCATCCATTCGAGCAGCTGCGAACGTTCGCTGGCGATGTAGTCCAGGCTGCGGGCATGCCAGTAGCCGTTGTGCAGGACGTCCCACAGCTGCAGCAGCCCCGCCGGGAACAGGCTCAGGCCCACCATCAGAGCCAAGCCGCCGTTGGTGCCCCAGAACGCGACCCGGACATACCTTTCGATCGCAGGCCAACGTGCGTCATCGCTGGTCTGGCGCAGCACGAAGACCATCAGCGCGATCCCCAGCATGCCGAAGACACCCATCATGGCCGAGTGCCCGTGGGCGGGCGTCAGCAGCGTGCCGACTTCGTAGTAGCTGACGATCGGCAGGTTGATCAGGAAGCCGAGCATCCCCGCACCGACGAAGTTCCAGAAGCCGACCGCCATCAGGAAATAGAAGGCCCACTTGTGCGGGATCTCGATGGCTTTGCCCGTGGCGTCGCGTACGCCGCGCGTGGTGCGCACGAAGTCCCATGCGTCGAGTGTCAGCAAGGTCAACGGAACCACCTCGAGGGCGGAGAACAAGGCCGACAAGGCCATGTTGAAGTTGCTCTGGCCGGTGAAGTACCAGTGATGGCCGGTGCCCATCAGGCCACCGAGAAAATACAGGATCGCGTCGAGATAGATCACGCGCAAGGCCACATTGCGGCGAGCCAGGCCGAGCTGGAAGAACGTGAGCGCCACCACGGTCGTGGCGAAGAACTCGAAGAAGCCTTCGACCCACAGATGGATGATCCAGAAGCGCCAGGTGTCGACCACCGTGTAGTTGGCCTTGGCACCAATGAACAGCGCCGGAATGTAGAACAGCGGAATCGCGATGGCGGCGACCAGGAACATCCTGACGATGGGCCGCACCGTGGGGTTTGCGAGCGCGTGGGGGCGCACCAGGGTCCATAGCAGTGCGAACCACGCGAAGAGGCCGGCCACCAGAAGGTATTGCCACACTCTGCCGAGTTCGAGGTATTCCCAGCCCTGGTTGCCGAGCCAGAACCACCAATCGCCAAGCACCTGCGAGATTCCCAGCCATTCCCCGAGCAGGCTGCCGCCAATCACCAGGGCGAACGCAGCGAAGAGCACGTGCGTCAACGGTGCGAGCCAGCGCGGTTCGTCTTTGCGCAGTGAACGCCCGAGAAACAGCGCCGCAGCGACATAGGCGGTCGCGATCCAGAAGATCGCCAGCTGCAGGTGCCAGGTTCGCAGCAGATTGCTGGGAAAGATGCGTTCGAGGTCGAAGCCGTAGAAGCTGCCCGGGTCGGCGCGGTAGTGTGCGACACCGCCGCCGACCAGCGTCTGCCCCAGCAAGAGTACGGCGACCACCACGAAGAACTTGACCAACGCTTTCTGCCCGTCGCTGGACTGGCCCGGCAGCAGCTGCGGCCTGACCTTGTGGCCCCGGGTGACCCAGCCGAGGTAGTCGAACTTGCCGAAGGCCAGCAGCACCACGGCGATCCCGGCCAACAGCACCACGAGGCTCAGGGCGCTCCAGAACAGGGCTCCGGCGATCGGCCGGTTGCCAACGTTCGAGTCGTAGGGAAAGTTGTTGGTATAGGAATAGCTTTCGCCCGGCCGCACGGCGACGGAAGCCCACGCGGCCCAGCTGACGAAGGCTGTGAACTGCCTCAGCTCCGCGCGGTCCGTGATCAGGTCGGCCGAGAGCCCCCCATTGAGCGCCGGGTCGTGAAAGTAGCGGGTCCAGTGCTCGATCAGCTCTCGATGAGCCGCCGCTTGCGAGGCGGTCAGCCGTAACACCCCGGTGTCGGGGTCGTAGCGGTTGGTCTTCAGCTCGACCGCCGCCTCGGCGCGCACCGCCGCCTGCTGAGACGGCGTCAGATCCGAAAAGGGTTGCTGGTGACGCGCCAGCGCGATGGACTGGGCCGTGACTTCGCCCATTCGGTGCAAGGCCGCGGCCGCGTAATCTGGCCCAAGGTAGGCGCCGTGGCCCCAGATGCTGCCGTTGGCCATCAGCCCGTATTTCAGGAACACGGCCTGGCCTTCTGCGATGTCGTCGCCGCTGAATTGCAGCGAGCCTGCAAGGTCCGTCGCCTGCGCGGGGATGGGCGGTGCATTGCGGTAGGCGAGCAACGTGACTGCGATGAGGCCGGCAAAGCCGAGCGCCATCACGATCAACACGGTGCGGACCCACCATGGCGACAAGGGGCCGTCGTCCTCGTCGGTCAGAGGCAGCGCAGCTTCATTCATGATGGTTCCCAGCGGGCGGACATTGCCGGGCATCGTGCACGCCCCTCAGCCTGGTGTATGTGCGCCAGCAGACGCACGCGGCCGTTTTACGCGGCTGGCTTGGGCCAGCGAGTGCCCATCACCGTTTAGTAGTGGGAGCGCGCCAGCCCTTCCACAGTGTTGGGGATGCCTTCCTGAGAGAGGCCGAATGAAATCAGGCCCAGGGGAGGGGAGTGCCATGAACGCAATACTGGGAGATCGCGCCGTGGGCAATTTGGAGTTCCGAGCGCTGAAATCGGCGCTCGGTGTTGGCCTTGCGATTGGACTCCCACAGTATCAGCTCCGGCCCGGACAAGGCCTCCGTACCGCTCGAATGGAAAGATGCTTTCGCCCAGCTGGGTGAAGCGCCTGTCGTGAAGCGGCTACGGATGCACCGCGCCTATGACGCCTCCTTCGTGCCGGCCGCGGCCACGGCCAAGAAGCCCAGCTGGTCTCGGAGCTGGGCGTGGCACTCGCGTTCGACTATCACGTGCAGAACGGCGACTCACGCGTGCAGGCGTGGCCGAATTAGCCGCAGCGGCCTGAAAGGCCAGTGTGTGGCGCCGCCGGCGTCGATTCATTGTTGGGAGTGGGAGGGGACATGCCAAAGAGACTCGTGTTGTGCTCGGACGGAACGGGCAACAGTTCCGCCAAGGCGGAAAAGACCAATGTCTGGCGCATCTTCCAGGCACTGGACCAGACCGAGCCCGACCAGCTTGCGCACTATGACGACGGCGTGGGCACGTCGTCCAACAAATACCTGGCCGCCCTGGGCGGCGCGTTCGGCTACGGCCTCAAGCGCAACGTCATCGACCTCTACAAGTTCGTCTRCCGGGTCTGGGAGCCGGGCGACGAGATCTACGGCTTCGGGTTCAGCCGGGGCGCATACACCATTCGCGTGGTGGTCGCACTGATCGAGAGCCAGGGCCTGGTGCAGGGGCGGTCCGAGTCTGAACTGCATGCGCACGCGCTGGCGGCGTACCGCCGCTACCGCAACGAGACCTATCCGTCCTGGAGCCCCATCGTCTGGCTGGGCCGCCGGCTGCGCGACCTGCTGCTGCTGCCCTCGACGCTCGCCGGCAGGCGCCACATTCAGGACTTGCCGCCGGAGCGGCGCAAGGTCCCTATCCGCTTCCTTGGCCTGTGGGACACCGTGGCGGCGTATGGGATGCCAGTGGACGAGCTCAAGTGGGGAATCTCGCTGCTGATCTGGCCCATGGTGTCAAAGGACCATCACTTGAGCGTGCAAGTCCAGCGCGCCTGCCATGCGCTGTCGCTGGATGACGAGCGCCAGACCTTCCATCCCATCCTCTTCGATGAGGCTCACGAGGCTGCGCTGGTCGCCGCGAACAAGGTGCCGCCGGACCGGTTGACGCAGGTGTGGTTCTCCGGCGCCCACTCCAACGTGGGTGGCGGCTACCCGGAGGACCAGCAATCGCTGGTGACGCTGGACTGGATGATCAGCCAGGCCAGTGATGCAGGCCTGCGGCTGGACGCGCGAACCGTGCAGGAGGTGGCCCAGGAAAAGTCGCCCTTTGCCCGGCTGTACGACGCCCGCGCGGGCGCAGGCTCGTACTACCGCTACGCGCCGCGGCGCGTGGACATGGGCATGGACAAGACCACGGGCCAGCCCATCCGCGCCATCGTGCATGGCAGCGTTATCGCGMGCATCGCCTACGGCTCGGATGCCTATGCGCCGATCGCGCTGCCCGCCGAGTTTGATGTGCTGGCGCCGGACGGCTCGCTGCTGCCCATGGTGGGGTTCGAGGACCGGGGCATGAAGCTGTCCAAGTCCACGACGGCGCAGGCCAGCGTGGCGGCATCAAGGACCGAGAAGGTCAGGGTGGCCATCGAAAAGATCGGCGCGCCCTTGCAAGGCATGGTGGAACAGATCCGCGACACCGTCTGGTTGCGCCGGGTCGCGTATTTCGCGTTTTTGTTCGCGACGTTGGCGTTGGTGATTTATCCGTTGGACGCCAAGAAATTCGCCGCAGCGATGTTTGAAACGCTTGGCCGGGCCAACGAACAGCTGGGCGGCCGCGCGGAGGCTACATCGGACGGGATCAACGAGACCTTGAAGGGCATCGTCGAGCCCTGGAGGCCGCAGTTGCGCGAGCTGGCGCCCAATTGGGCCAGAGGCTGGGTCGAGGCCTTCTGCGAGCAGCCGTTCGGGATGCTGGTCGTCATCGCGATGGTGGGGGGCCTGTTCCAGGTCAGCAACTTCCTTCGGCAGCGCGTTCATGACCGTGCCTGGTTTGCCTGGCATGCTGACCGGCGCGAGGACTACGTGACCTGGGTCCGCGACTCGGCGAAGAACTCCACCCTCAAGGCGGCGGCGCTCCTGGGCGTCGTGGTGGTGGTGGTCCTTGCATACACCAAGTGGCAAACATGGGCCGATGTCAGCCCGGTTCTGAAGCTGCTGGTTGTAGCCCTGCTGGCGGTCCTGCTCTGGCGGGTGCGCGTCCAGCAGCGGATCGAGAAGGTCATCGACGGCCACGTGCCCAGCACGCCCACGCTGAAGGTGGCCCGGGTGTTGCGCAACAACCCGTTCCTGATTGGCGCGGCCTGGCTGATTTCCCGGGGCATCGTGCCGCTGATCTTTGCGTTGGCGCTGCTGTACCTGATCGTGGGCGGCGTCAGCCACTTCGTCGCGCGCAGCGCGGACTCGGCGGGAGCGTTCTGCACGCCTTCAAAATCTTTACGGGACGTCGGCGACAGTCCCCTTGCTCCTAAGGCGCGTTTCGACACGAGCGAGGTCTGCTGGGCCACGGGCCTTTCCGTCAAGGCGGACCAGTCGTATGAAATCGAGCT
Organism: Roseateles sp. P5_E1; assembly: GCF_054049335.1. Lineage (NCBI taxonomy): Bacteria > Pseudomonadati > Pseudomonadota > Betaproteobacteria > Burkholderiales > Sphaerotilaceae > Roseateles > Roseateles sp. P5_E1. The sequence continues at coordinate 49,937 of NZ_JBFUMN010000019.1, read as the reverse complement.
GGACACCGGCGCCAGCCCGCCTTGGTACGACAAGGACGTTGAGGCCAGCGTGGCGGGGCTGAAGGCACGGGGCTGGCCGCACAACCTCTTTGCGCTCATCAAGCGCTCATGGGATGTCGACTACTTTGTTCCCATGATTCGCATCGGCCAGCGCGGCAACGTCGAGCCGGTCTTGAAGATGCAGCCTATTGAAAAGGGCTCTGGCAAGGCGAAGCTGACGTTCACGGCGTCGCGCGACGGTGAGCTGTTCCTGTACCTCAGCGACGCCATCGTGCCGGTCCCCTATATTGCCAGCTGGTTCTACAGCAACAACTGCGGCTCGGCGGCCGTGACCGTGGGGCCTTCGCCGCCCGCCTCGGCCGCGAGCACCGCCGAGGCCACCCCGCCGGCGCCGGCTGGCGAAAACTGTCCGCGCAGGCATTGAGCGTGCGATGCCCGGACCGCGTGCCGGCATCGCGCTCCGACGTGCAGCGGCGTCCATTCACCTGTTGCGGCGCGTCGAGCTTGCCGCCTTCTGGTGCATGAGTTTGCCTCGGGGGAATTTGTTGGCGGCCTCATTAACTTTTGGGATGAGCCTTCCCCCAGCGCCGCCGATCATTCACAGGCCTACAGGCTCAAAGGGGAGTGAGACATGAGCGTGCCATTGCGTGCGATTGCGGCCTTGGCCGTCCTGGCGTTGGCAGGCTGCGCCAACTACAAGGCGATCACCAACTTCGCCGGTGAGACCACGAAGATGACGGGTGCCGTTCGACAGGAGATTCAGCAGGTCGCCAAGCTGTGCAATGACGCGGCGGACGTGCGCGTCTTGCTGTCGGAATCAACGCCAACGGGCGATGTAGAAGGTGCCAAGGCGCTCAAGAAGAGCTGTGGGTTGACGGGTGACGCCACCATTGCGTTCCAGGAGGTCACTGTCGACACCTTGGAGCTCTACGCCAAGACCCTRCTAGCGATGGTTGACGACAAGCAGTTCGAGGTTCGCAGTTCCATTCAGGGAACGGCCAAGAAGTTGAGCGCACTCAAGGACAAGGACGGCGCTTCGATCGTCAATCCAAAGAAGGTCACCGCTGTCGCCAGCGTGTTGTCGCTGCTCGCTGATGTCCTTGTGAAGGCCGAGCGAGAGGACGGCATCCGGCGGCTGGTGGCCGCAGGGCCGGACCTCGTGGCCAACGCGCGCGTCTTGCGAAGCTTTTTTGTCGACGAGGCCCAGCAGTCCAACTACGACGGCTGGCTGACCACGACCGCGCGCGTGACGCGGGGCAGCGAGATCAGTGTGGGCATGGGGAAACCCATGGCCGTAGCGGAGCCCATCCGAACAGCGGAACTGCGCCGGCAGATCGGGGTGACTTCGAAGGCGATCGACTCCCGCCTGGCCAAGGCGGGCAAAGCCGGCGATGTGCCCACCAAGATCGTCGCCGCCATCGACGCCTGGATTGTCTCTGTGCCGGTGTTTCAGCAAGAGGCGCTCAAGTCGGACCCGCGTGCGCTGCTGAACCAGTTGGACGACTTCCGGACCAAGACACTTGAGGCTCGGGATGCCATCGAGGCGGGCTTTTAAGCACAGGAACAGAGCATGAGCACCGAAGCGAACAATGAATCCACAGGCACTTCCGGGCCTGAGAAGCAACTCATCGCGGTAGCCCAGGTCGGGGATCAGCTTGACGAAGCCTCGCTGGCCTCGTTGAGAACGTTCCTGAACGACCAGCTTGATGCGCTCAATGAGGATTTGAAGAAGGCGACCGCGCAGGAGGTCATCGACGCCGTCCTGGCGACACAAGACCGCCTTGCAGCGAAAGCTACCGCTCTCACCGGCTTGAGCATCCTCTTGCAAGCAGGTGAAGCGAAGATTTCAGCTGAGCACATCAAGTCGGCGGTCGACGCGGCACAGCAGGTGATTGCCAAGGTCAAGAGCGTCAAGGCCAAGCTCGCCAAGATTGGCGCCGTCATCGACTTCGCTGCAGCGGTGCTGACGGGCAACGGCAAGACGATCGTGGAAGGTGCGGAGACCTTGAAGGAAGCGCTTAAATAAGTGGAGTAGTCGCTGCGAGGGACCGAGTGCGTCGATTTCTTGGCGCCTTTGTGGGAGGTAGCGCAGGATGAAGCCATTGCTGCGAGCACTTGGGCCGCAGTGCTTGGCGCTGCTATTTGGCAAGCTGAAGTTCCCCATGGGCGCCGCACGCCATTGATTTTACATAATGCACATTGTCGCCAAACCAGGTGGTTGACGCGGTGTTGCGATAGAGCGCTTTCGAATTGGGTTCCTACACTTCCGGTACTTGCTGTTGTGTTCATGCTCCTGATGCTCCCATCAAAAACTTATGTCCTCGTTGATGACCAACTTCTTCCACGCGTCAGCAAAGGTGCGCTTCCAGGGTCAGCCCGACCGGCCCTTGCAGAGAACCTCATGACGAAGTCTCGAAGAATTCGGCACGCCCTGTTGGGGCGGGCAATGCAGCAGTTGTCACTGGCCTTGGCGGTGATGTTGACAGCCATGCCCGTGATGGCGCAGCGTCAACAGCTTCTGCTTGATGGGCCTTGGCGCTTCCAGGCTGGAGACGCCAAGGCGGCGGCCGAGCTGGATGATTCCACCTGGGCGCGGGTCGTCTTGCCGCACAGCTTCAATGCCGTCGACGGCGAAGCGGGCGGCGCCTACTACCGCGGCGCCGCCTGGTACCGGCGCGTCCTGGAGCGCCCGGCCGCAGCCGCGGGCCGGCGCCAGTTCCTGGAGTTTGACGCCGCCACGATGGCCGCCGAGGTCTGGGTCAATGGCCAGCGCGCCGGCCGCCACGACGGCGGCTATGCGCGCTTTCGCTTCGACATCACGAACCTGCTCCGCCCCGGCCGCAACCTGCTTGCCGTGCGCGTAGACAACGGCGCGCTGCCGCAGGTGGCGCCGCTGGGCGGCGACTTCACCGTCTTCGGCGGCCTGGTACGGCCGGTGCGCCTCATTGAAACCGACGACGCTCACATCGAGCTGCTCGACCATGGCGGCCCTGGCGTCCAGGTCGACACCGAGGCCCTGACCTCCGCGGCCGCACAGCTGAAGGTGCGGGTGCAGCTGCGCAACGACGCCGCCCTGCCCGCCCGGCGCCTGCTGCGCCTGACACTGCGCGACRCCGCGGGCCGCACCGTGCTGCAGCAGAGCCAGGCAGTGGAGCTGCCGGCCGGCGCAGCCGACGCCGCAAGCGTGCAGCTGAACGTAGCCAAGCCGCACCTGTGGCAAGGCGTGTTCGACCCTTACCTCTACCGTCTGAGCGCCGAACTGCTCCAGGGGACCACTGTGCGCGACGCCGTGCAGCTGCCGCTGGGCCTGCGCCAGGTCGCCGTCGACCCGCAGCGCGGCTTCCTGCTCAACGGCAAGCCCTACCCGCTGCATGGCGTCAACTACTTCCACCCCGGCCGCCCCGGCCACGGCGTGGCGGTGGGCGATGCCGAGGTCGACGAGGACCTGCGCATCCTGATGGAGCTCGGCGTCACCGGGCTGCGGCTGGTGCACTACCAGCACCCACCGCGCGTCTACGAACGCGCCGACGAACTCGGCCTGGTGCTGTGGACCGAGATCCCGCTCAACGCGGCGATGAGCGAGGCGCCGGCCTTCCGCGACAACCTGTTCCAGCAGCTGCGCGAGCTGGTGCGCCAGAACCGCCACCACGCGTCGGTGGCCGTCTGGGGCGTGGGCAACGAGGTCTACCGTTCTGACGACGCCATCCGCAACCTGCTCGGCGAGCTGCACCGCCTGGCCAAGCAGGAAGACCCGGCACGCCTGACGACCTATGCGCACTGCTGCGCGCCGGACGACCATCCCATGGCGCTGCAGACCGACCTGGCCTCCTACAACCGCTATTGGGGTTGGTACGACGGCGAGTTCACCGACATCGGCCCCTGGGCGGATCGCCTGCACGAGAAGCTGCCGACCAAGCCCATCGGCCTGGGCGAATACGGCGCCGGCGCCAGCGTGCTGCAGCAGGAAGACCCGCCGAAAAGGCCGCAGCCGGGCGCGCGCTGGCACCCCGAGCAGTACCAGGCCCTCTTCCACGAGGCCTATGCCCGCCAGCTCTCGGCGCGCCCCTTCCTGTGGGGTCATTTCGTCTGGCTGGGCTTTGACCATGCCTCGGCAGGCCGCAACGAAGGCGACGCCCCCGGCGTCAACGACAAGGGCCTCGTCACCTACGACCGGCGCTTCCGCAAGGACGCCTTCCTGCTCTGGCAGGCCTGGTGGCAGCGGGAGCCCGTGCTGCATCTGGCCAACCGCCGAGCCAGCCCGCGGCCCGCGGGCACCGTGGCCGTGAAGGCCTACAGCAACGGCCGCCAGGCCAGCCTGGAAGTCAATGGCAAGCCGATGGGCACCGTGCCCGTCGTCGACCGCATCGCCGCCTGGCCCGCGGTGCCATTGGCGCCGGGCCGCACCACCCTGCGCGTGCGCGATGAGCGCGGCGCCACCGACAGCATCGAATGGGACATCCAACCTTGAACGCCATCCCGCGCCGCCCCACCCTCATGATCAAACGCCTGACTTCCCTCTCTGCCGCCGTGCTGGCGCTGAGCCTGTGCGCCCAGGCGGGCGCCGCCGGCCCGGCCGAACGCAAGGTCGACCTCGACATCGCTGCCGCGAAGGCGCCAGTCGATCGCTTCTTCGATCTGGCGGTCGGCTCCGACTATGTCGGCACCACGGGTCGCCCGGAGAACCTCGCACAGCTGAAGACCGCCGTCGACGAACTGGGCTTTCGCTCCGTGCGCTTCCACGACGTCTTCCACGACGTCTACGGCACCGTGAAGAAGGAAGGCGACAAGCTGGTGTTTGACTGGACCGGCATCGACCGCCTGTACGACGCCCTGCTGGCGCGCGGCATCAAGCCTTTCATCGAACTGGGCTTCTCGCCCAAGGTGATGACGACCTCTAATCTCACCATCTTCCATTGGAAGGGCAACACCTCGCACCCGCAGCCGGGGCCCTGGGCCGAGCTGATCGAYGCATTCGCGCGCCAYCTGATCCAGCGCTACGGCGCCGAAGAAGTGCGCAAGTGGCCGTTCGAGGTCTGGAACGAACCCAACCTGGACGGCTTCTGGGAGAAGGCCGACCAGAAGGCCTACTTCGAGCTCTACGCCAACACGGCGCGTACCCTCAAGAAGGTCGATCCGGCGCTGAAGGTGGGTGGCCCGTCCACTGCCGGCGCGGCCTGGGTGCCGGAGCTGCTGGCCTATGCCAAGCAGCAAGGCGTGCCGGTGGACTTCGTCACCACCCACACCTACGGCGTGACCGAGGGCTTCCTCGACGAATACGGCCAGTCCGACCGCATCCTGGCCCCCGACGCCAACTCCATCATTGGCGACGTGCGCCGCAACCGCAGCGAGATCGAGGCCTCGGCTTTCCCCGGCATCCCGCTGTACATCACGGAGTGGAGCACCAGCTACAACCCGCGCGACAAGGTGCATGACAGCTACATCAGCGCACCGTGGATCCTGACCAAGCTGCGCGGCGCGCGCGGCTACGCGCAGGCGATGAGCTACTGGACCTACAGCGACCTGTTCGAGGAGCCGGGCCCGCCGGACCGCGCCTTCCATGGCGGCTTCGGCCTGATGACGCGCGACGGCGTGCGCAAGCCGGCGTGGTTCGCCTACAAATACCTCAACGCCTTGCGCGGCAAGGAGGTGCCCAGCAAGGACGACAAGGTGCTGGCTGCCGTGGATGGCGGCAAGGCCGCCGTGGTGGTCTGGGACTGGCAGCATCCCGACCAGAAGAAGAACAGCAACGGCGTCTTCTTCGGCAAGCCGGTGCCCAACGGTCCGGCACCCGCCGTCACGCTGAACCTGCGCAACGTCAGCGCCGGCAACTACCGCGTGCTGGTGCGCCGCACCGGCCACAAGGTCAATGACGCCTACACCGCCTACCTCGAAATGGGAGCGCCCAAGGACCTGAGCGCCGAACAGTTGGCCCAGCTGCAAAGCCTCACCGAGGACCAGCCCGAGGCGGACCGCATCGTCAAGGTCGGCAAGGACGGCAAGCTGCAGTGGAAGCTGACCATGCGCAGCAACGACATCGCGCTGGTGACGGTGGAGCCCGTCAAGCCATGAGACGGCTGCATTCGACGGTGGCGCGGCGAGTGCTGGGCGCCTTACTGCTCCTCTGCGCGCTCGCCGCCTGCGGCGGTGGCTCGGCGTCCGAGAGTTCCTCGACGCCAACGCCCACGCCACCACCCCCGGCACCAGTCGCCACCGGCAGCGCCGGCTGCGGCATCACGGCCAAGTTCAGCACCGGCCTCCAGTCGATCACGTCGGACAACGTCCAGCGCAGCTACTGGATCGAGATGCCGGCCGGCTACGACCGCAACAAGACCTATCCCGTCGTCATCGGCCTGCACTGGCGCGGCGGCAGCGCCAACGATGTCTATACCTGGGGCGGTTTCTTCGGACTGAAGCCTCTGTACGGCGACAACGCCATCTTCATCGCCCCGCAAGGCCTGGATGCCGGCTGGGCCAACGACGGCGACCGCGACATCCGCTTCATGCGCAGCATGATCAGCCAGGTCCAGCAAGGCGTGTGCACCGACCCGCAACGGGTGTTCGCCACCGGCTTCAGCTTCGGCGGCATGATGTCCAACGCCATCGGCTGCCAGATGGGTGACGTGGTGCGAGCCATCGCCCCGCTGTCCGGCTCGCTGTGGAGTGGATGCGGCAGCTCGGCGCATCGCGTCGCAGCGATCTTCGACCACGCCATGGACGACAACGTCGTGCCCTACTCCGCCGGCGAGGATGCCCGCAACACCTTCCTGGCCCGCAACAGCTGTAGCGCCACCACCAAGCCCATCGGCACCAACGGCTGCGTGGAGTACCAGGGCTGCAGCGCGGGCAAGCCGGTCGTCTGGTGCGGCCACGCGGCCGGCGGGCATTGGCCGCCCGGCTTCTCGGCAGCCGAGACCAAGGCCTTCTTCGACCGCTTCTAGCGCGGCCATCGGGTGCATCCATGGGACGTGACCGCAGGACCTTCCTGTTCACCGCACTGGCCTTGGCAGCGGCCGGCCTGCCACTGCTGACGCGCGCCGCCGAAGCCCCGCGCATCCGGGTGCTCATCATCGAGGGCATCAGCAACCACGACTGGCCACGCCGGCTGGCACTGGTGCGCGAGATCCTCGCCCGCGACGGCTCGTTCGAGGTGAACGTCTCCATCACGCCACCGGATGCAAGCGACCCCGCAGCCTGGGCGCGCTGGCGGCCCGACTTCACGCACTACGACGTGGTGCTGTCGGGCTACAACAACCTCGGCGGCAAGCCGGGCTGGCCGGCCGAAGTGCAGCGCGCCTTCGAGGCCTTCGTGCGCGGCGGTGGTGGCTTCTACGTCTACCACGAGGCGAACAATGCCTTCGCCGAGTGGCCCCAGTACAACGAGATGATCGGCCTGGGCTGGCGCGACAAGCACTTCGGCTCGGCGCTGCTGGTGCGCGAGGACGAGACACTGCAGACCGTACCGGCCGGTGACGGCGACGACACCTGGCACGGCGATCGCACCGACACGCTCGTGCACCAACGCGGCCAGCATCCCATCCATGCCGGCCTGCCGCGCAGCTGGCGGGCCGCCGACATGGAGGTCTACCGCTACGCCCGCGGCCCGGCCCGCAACGTCGACGTGATCGCCTATGCACACGACGGCGTGGACGGCCGGCAGTTCCCCGTCGAATGGACCGTGAGGTACGGCCGGGGCCGCGTCTTCGTGTCCGCCTACGGGCATGTCTGGTTCAGCCAGGGCGCATCGCCGGGCATGCGCTGCGCCGCCTTCCAGACCGTCATGCCGCGTGCATTGAAATGGCTGGCGGGGCGCGATCCCGAGGCCCGGCTGCCGGCCGACTTCCCTGGAACGGACACCATCTCGCTGCGACCCTGACGGCGGGTACCCGTCCTGGACTACGTCCGCGTCGGCAAAGCCGTCGAGTTCATCGTCGAACACCGGCGTTTGGCAAACCTTCCTGCGGCGTTCGAGCAAAGACGCACCACGTTGATCTTTGCGGCCAGTGCCGGCGTCACCGGACACAGCATTTGAAAGGCGGCCTTGCAGAAAAGGTATGACCTCAAAGCTGCCCCTGGCACACGTATTTCAGGTGCATGTAGTCGTCCAGGCCGTGCACCGAGCCCTCGCGCCCATAGCCTGACTCCTTGACGCCGCCGAACGGTGCCGCCTCGGCAGCTAGCGCGCCTTCGTTGACGCCCACCAGGCCGGTCTGCAGGGCCTCCGCCATGCGCCAGATGCGCCGCACGTCGGTGGCATAGAAATAGCCCGCCAGACCGAAGGGTGTGTCGTTCGCCGCGCGGATCACATCGGCTTCGGTCTCGAAGCGCGTGATGGCCACCAGCGGCCCGAAGGTTTCCTCGCAGGCGCAGGCCATGCCGCCGTCAGCGCCGACCAGCAGCGTCGGCGCGAAGTAGTTCGGCCCGAGGGCCGGCAGCCGCGCGCCGCCGACCAGCGTGGCCGCGCCGCGCGCGACGGCGTCTTGCACATGGCGCTCGATCTTGTCGACGGCCCTCGCGTTGATCATCGGCCCGATCTGTGAGGCCGGGTCGCTGGCCGGGCCGACCTTGAGCGCCGAGATGCGAGCGGCCAGCTTCTCGACGAAGGCGTCGTGCACGGGCGATTGCACGAACACCCGGTTCGGGCTCACGCAGGTCTGCCCGCCGTTGCGGAACTTGGCCACCATCAGGCCCTCGACGGCGGCATCGAGGTCGGCGTCCTCGAAGACGATGAAAGGCGCGTTGCCACCCAGTTCCAGCGACAGCCGTTTGAGCGTGTCGGCGGCGCGACGCGCCAGATGCTTGCCCACTGGTGTGGAGCCGGTGAATGTGATCTTGCGCACGCGCGGGTCGTCGAGCCAGACATCGACGACCTCGGGCGTGCGTTCACGCGAGGCTGTCACGATGTTCAGCACCCCCGCGGGGACGCCTGCCTCCTCGGCCAGCTTGACCAGCGCTAGCGAGGTCAGCGGCGTGTCCTCGGCCGGCTTGCAGACCACGGTGCAACCGGCGGCCAGCGCGGGGGCGATCTTGCGCGCGATCATCGCCGCGGGGAAATTCCAGGGCGTGATCGCGGCCACCACGCCGACCGGTTCCTTCAGCGCGAACATGCGCCGGCCGGGCACCGACGCGGGGATCACGTCGCCGTTGGCACGCGTGGCTTCGGCAGCGAACCATTCCACATAACTCGAAGCGTAGGCGACCTCCCCTCGCCCCTCGGCCAGCGGTTTGCCCTGCTCACGCGAGATCAGGCGGCCCAGGTCATCCTGGTGCGCGAGGATCAGTGCGTTCCAGCGATTGAGGATCTGCGCCCTTTGCTTGGCCGGCATCGCACGCCAGATCAGAAACGCCGCGTGGGCCGCCTCAAGCGCCGCAGCGGCGTCGAGAGCACCGCTGTCCGGCACGGTGGCGAACACCGCGTCGGTCGCCGGGTCGGTCACCCCGAAACGTTGGCCCTCCAGCGCCTCGCGCCATTGCCCCGCGATGAAGTTGCGGCCGGGCAGCAGGTCGTCATGTTGAATCGTCAACGGCATTTCAGAATTCCTTCACTCGATTGGCAATTGCCTGGCCGACGTCTTCGGTATGGGCGTCGCCGCCAAGGTCGGGCGTGCGTGGCCCGCGCAGGATCACGTCCTCGATGGCGCGCACGATGGCGTCGTGCGCTGCGCGGCCGGCGCCCTGCCCTTGCGTCAGGAAGTCGAGCATCAGCGCACCCGACCAGATCATGGCGATGGGGTTGGCGATGCGGCGGCCATAGATGTCGGGCGCCGACCCGTGCACTGGCTCGAACAGCGACGGGAACTGGCGTTCCGGGTTGAGGTTGGCGCTCGGTGCCAGGCCGATGGTGCCGGTGGTCGCCGGGCCGAGGTCGCTCAGGATGTCGCCGAACAGATTGGTCGCGGCGACGACATCGAAGCGCTGCGGCTGCAGCACGAAGCGGGCGCAAAGGATGTCGATGTGCTGCTTGTCGACCTGCACGTCCGGGTACTGGCGCGCCATCTCGTCGGTGCGCGCATCCCACCACGGCATGCTGATGGCGATGCCGTTGCTCTTGGTGGCCACGGTGAGCGATTTGCGCTGGCGCGAGCGCGCCAGCTCGAAGGCGTAGCGCAGCACGCGGTCGGCGCCGTGGCGCGAGAACACCGACTCCTGGATGACGATCTCGCGCTCGGTGCCGGCGAACATCACGCCGCCGAGGTTGGTGTACTCGCCTTCGGTGTTCTCGCGCACGACGACGTAGTCGATGTCGCCGACCTTGCGCCCCGCCAGCGGGCACGGCGCGCCTTCGAACAGCCGCACCGGCCGCAGGTTGATGTACTGGTCGAACTCGCGCCGGAACTTCAGCAGAGAGCCCCACAGCGAGACGTTGTCGGGCACGGTCGCCGGCCAGCCCACGGCGCCGAAATAGACGGCGTCAACGCCGGCGAGCTGCTGCTTCCAGTCGTCCGGCATCATCTGGCCGTGCTGCGCGTACCAGTCGCAGCTGGCCCAGTCGAACTCGCGCAGTTCGAGGGCGAAACCGAAGCGATCGGCTGCGGCCCTCAGCACGCGCAGGCCCTCGGGCATCACTTCCTTGCCGATGCCGTCGCCGGCGATGGCGGCGATTCGGAACGTGTTCATCATGGGTTTTCCTTCGTCGTTGTCAGGCGACCAGCACGGGCCGCGGCGAGTCGAGTTCTTCAAGCCAGCCGCGCCGCAGTTCGGGTACGGCTCGCGCGAGCTGCTCGTAGTAGGGGTGGTGCGGCCCGCGGTCATAGTCGGCCCGCGCCACCTGGGCCAGCTTGCAGCCATGCCGCATGACGACGATCTCGTCGCAGACCGCGCGGACCGTGTGCAGGTCATGGCTGATGAACAGGATGGACAAGCCCAACTCGCGGCGCAGCTCGGCGATCAGGTCGAGCACGGCAGCGCCGACGACGGTGTCCAGCGCCGAGGTGACCTCGTCGCACAGCAGCAGCTCAGGCTCGGCGGCCAGCGCCCGCGCCAGGTTGACACGCTGCTTCTGGCCGCCCGACAGCCCGCCGGGCAGGCGGCCAGCGACGTTGGCCGGCAGCTTCACCAGGTCCAGCAGCTCGGCGATGCGGCGCTGCAGGGCAGCACCTTTCATGCCGCGGTAGAACTGCAGCGGCCGCGCGAGGATGCTTTCGATGGTCTGCGACGGGTTCAGCGCCGTGTCGGCCGACTGGAAGACGATCTGGATGCGGCGCAGGTCCTCCTTGCTGCGTGCGCCAAGCGTTGGCGCCAGGGGCCGGCCGTCGAAACGGATGGTGCCGGCGCTCGGTCCCAGCAAGCCCGCGACGGCGCGGGCCAGCGTCGTCTTGCCGGAGCCCGATTCGCCGATGACGCCCACGGCCTGGCCGCGCTCGAGCCGCAGGTCGATGTCCTGCAGGATGCACACCCGCGGCCGGCCCTGGGCATCCCGCGCGCCGTAGCCGGCGCTCAGGCCGCTGACCTCCAGCAGCGTCGGCGTGCTGCCGGCGTCATGGCCCGCATCGCGCGCCACCGGCCGTGCGGCGGCCAGCAGTTCGCGGGTGTACTCATGCGCTGGCTGGCTGATCACACGGTCGGTGCCACCCAGCTCCTGCATGCAGCCACCGCGCAGCACCAAGATGTGATCGGCCATCTGGGCCACGACCGCCAGGTCATGACTGACGTAGACCGCCGTGACCTGGCGCTCGCGCACCACCCGCTTAAAGGCGCGCAGCACCTCCACCTGCGTCGTCACGTCCAGCGCTGTGGTGGGCTCGTCGAGGATGACGACGTCGGGGTCGGTGATCAGTGCCATCGCCGCCATCAGCCGCTGCAGCTGGCCGCCCGAGACCTGGTGCGGGTAGCGCGCGCCGATGCCTTCAGGATCGGGCAGCGCCAGCTCGCGGAACAGCGCGATGGCCTTGAGCTCGGCCGCCGGGCGCGACAGCGTGCCGTGCAGCGTCGCCGGCTCCACGACCTGGTCGAGGATGCAGCGCGATGGGTTGAACGACGCCGCCGCGCTCTGCGCGATGTAGGTGACCTTGCGGCCGCGCAGGCCGCGCAGCTGGCGCGGGTCGAGCTTGAGCACGTCGATGTCGTCGATGCGGACCTGGCCCCCGGCGATGCGGCAGCCTTGCCGCGCATAGCCCATCAGGGCCAGCGCCGTGGTCGTCTTGCCCGAACCGGACTCGCCGATCAGTGCCAGCACTTCACCGGGGTGGATCGTGAACGACAGTGCGTCGACCAGCGTCGCGTCGCCGGCTGTGACCGTCAGATTGCTCACTTCAACAAGGCTGCCCATCAGCGTGCTCCCCTCTCGCGGGCCTTGCGGCCCGGCAGGTTGTCGATCACCAGATTCACGGCGATGGTCAGGCTGGCTATTGCCCCGGCCGGCGCAATCACCGAGGCACCACCGTCGGCCAGCGCGCCGATGTTCTCGCGCACCAGCGAACCCCAGTCCGCCATCGGCGGCTGCACGCCCAGGCCGAGGAAGCTCAAGGACGCCAGCAGCAGCACGACGTAGACGAAGCGCAGCCCCAGGTCGGCCAGCATCGGGCCGAGGATGTTCGGCAGGATCTCGCGCCGCATCACATACCAGGTGCCCTCGCCGCGCGTGCGGGCCACGGTGACGTAGTCCATCGCGTTGATGTTGACCGCCAGCGAGCGGCCGATGCGGTAGGCGCCCGGCACATAGATGACGGCGGCCGTCAGGATCAGCACGGGCACCGACGAACCGAAGCCGGCCACGATCAGCAGCGCGAACATCTTGCTCGGAATGGCCGTCAGCGTGTCCAGCAGGCGGCTMAAGGCCCCGTCGATCCAACGCCCGCTGGCGGCCGCCAGCAGCGCCAGCAAGGTGCCCGTGCCGCTGGCCAGCAGTGTGGCGACCAGCGCCACGCCGACGGTGTAGCGGGCGCCTTCGATGACGCGGGCCAGCATGTCGCGGCCGAGGTAGTCGGTGCCCAGCCAGTGATGAGCGTTGATGGGCGCGAACACGGCACCACCGCCCTGGGCGCCGGTGCGGGCCAGCAGCGCGGGGCCGAACAGTGCGGCCAGGACCCAGAAGGTCAGGACCACGAGGCCGAGCAGTCCCGAAGGGCCGAACTGCGCGAGCCGGCGGCGCCAGGCCGCGGAGCGCCCGGCCGGCAGGGGAATGGAAATGACGGTCATGCCTGTGCTCCGTTCAGCGGTGCCGCAGCCGCGGGTTGGCGACGATGCCGCAGATGTCCGCGGCCGTGACGAGGATCAGATAGCCGCTGCAGAACAGCATGGCGCAGGCCTGCACCAGTGGCGTGTCGCGTTGCGCGACGCCGTCGACCATCAGCTTGGCCACGCCGGGATAGTTGAAGATGGTCTCGACGATGATCACGCCGCCCAGCAGGTAGGACAGGCTCAGCGCCACCGCGTTGGCGATCGGGCCGACGGCGTTGGGCAAGGCGTGGCACATGACGATGCGCAGCGACGAGGCGCCCTTCAGGCGAACCATCTCCACATAGGGCGCCTCCAGCTGGTCGATGACCGCCGCACGCGTCATGCGCATCATCTGGGCGACGATCACGCAGGTCAGCGTCAGCACCGGCATTGCGAAGGCCTTCAGCAACTGGCCCATCGATTCGATGTCGTTGACATAGGACAACGCCGGCAGCCAGCGCAGCTGCACCGCGAACACCAGCACCGCCAACGTCGCGATCAGGAACTCCGGCACAGAGACGACGCCCACCGAGGCCGTGGACGCGGCACGGTCGAACCACGAGCCCCGCCACACCGCCGACGCGATGCCGGCCGCCAGCGCGATGGGCACCGAGAACAGCGCCGTGATGGCAGCCAGCAGCAGCGAGTTGGGCAGCCGCGAGCCGATCAGCTCGGCCACCGGCTGGTAGGCCGTGACGGACTTGCCGAAGTCGCCGCGCGCCAGGCCGCCCAGCCAGCGCAGGTAGCGCGTAGGGGCCGAGGCGTCCAGGCCCATCTGCGCCCGCAGTGCCGCCAGCGCCTCGGGCGTGGCGTCCTGGCCGAGCTGCTCCTGGGCGGCGTCACCGGGCAGCACCGCCGTCACGGCGAAGACGATCACCGACACCGCCAGCAGCGACAGCAGCGACAACGCGACGCGCTGCGCGAGCAGCTTGAGGATGATCCCGTTCATAGGATGCCTTGTGCGGTGGGGGTGTCAGGCGGCGAGCCAGACGTTCTCGGCAAAGTTGTAGCCCATCAACCCGCCGAGCGGGATGGGCGACAGGCCCTTGACCTTGGTGCTGTGGCCGTCCAGGCTGGCCAGGAACAACGGGATGCCGATGCCGGCCTCCTGGTGGATCAGCGTCTGCATGTCGGCATACATCTGGCGGCGCTTGGCGAGGTCGGTCTCGCCGCGCGCGGCAACGAGCAGCTGGTCGAACTTCTCGTTCTTCCAGCGCGACTCGTTCCATTGCGCGTCCGACTTGAAGAACTGCGTCAGCAGCATGTCGGCGCTTGGCCGCGGGTTGACGTTGCCGAAGCCGACCGCGCTGTTCAGCCAGTGGTTGGACCAGTAGCCGTCGGCCGGCATGCGCTTGACGTCGATGTCCAGACCGACCTCCTTGGCCGTCTGCTGCAGCATCAGCGCCATCTCGACCGAGTACAGCGCCGCAGGCGAACACACCACAGGCACGGCGCTCGAGACGCCCGCCTTCTTCAGGTGGAACTTCGCCTTCTCGGGGTCGAAGGCGCGCTGCGGCAGGCCGGCGAAGTGGAAGCGGTTGGTCGGGTCGATGGGCTGGTCGTTGCCGATGACGGCCTGGTCGAGGGCGATGGTCTTCTTCATCTGCTCGCGGTCGAACAGATGCTTCATGCCCAGCACGAAGTCGGGGTTGGCGCCAGGGCCGGTGTCGCGCCGCATGGTGAGGTCGGAGTACTGGCCCGACTGCGTCTTGAACACGGCGAAGCCCGGCGTGCCGGCGATGCGTGCCAGCGAGCGCGGGTTGACGGCGCCGACGAGGTCGATGCCACCCGACAGCAGCGCGTTGACGCGGGCGTTCTCGTCGCTGATGCCGACGAACTCGATCTCGTCCAGATAGGGCTTGCCGGGCTTCCAGTAGGCCTCGTTGCGCACGACGACCGAACGCACGCCGGGCTTGAACTCCTTGAGCTTGTAGGGGCCGGTGCCGATGCCGGTGTTGAAGTCTGTCGTGCCGTCCTTGACGATGTGGAAGTGGAAGGTGCCCAGGATGACCGGCAGGTCGGCGTTCGGCGAGGTCAGCACGATGGTCACCTCGTTGGCGCCGCTGGCCTTGATGCTCTCGATCTGGTCGGTCTGGACCTTGGCCTTGCTGGCCGTGGCGGGGTCCTTGTGTCGCGAGATCGAGAACACGACGTCGGCAGGCGTCAGCGCCTTGCCGTCATGGAAGGTCACGCCCTTGCGCAGCGTGAACACCCAGGTCTTGGCGTCCTTGGTGTCGAAGCGCTCAGCCAGGGCGGGCTGCGGCGTCAGGCTGCCATCCAGCGACGTGAGCCCGTTGTAGAGCATGTTGCAGCGCGAGTAGTCGGCTTGGTTGGACTGCTTGGCCGGGTCCAGCGTGTCGCTGGCCGCGGCCGTGGCGCCGGCCACGCGCAGCTTGCCGCCGCGCCTGGGCGCCTGCGCGTGGGCCGTCATCGCCGTGCCGGCCAGCGCGCCGGCGAGGCCGGCCTGCATGCCCGCCCCGACGAGCAGGCTGAGGATGTCGCGGCGGCTGGCGCCGCGCTTGAGCGCGTCGAACAGGCGCTGGCTGTCTTGCGGGCCGACAAGGGCTTCGAGGGGTTGGCGATGGCTCATGGTGTGTTTCTCGTTCAGTGTTCTGTGGGGTTGACGAGTTCGGGGCGGGTCTTGGGAGAGCCGCCCGCTCCAGGCTAGGCGAGGCGATCCTTCAGCCGGTAGTACAGGCCGACGGCGGGCAGGAACCAGGGCGGGCCGACATGGCCGGGAATGGCCGGCCAGGCACGGTCCGCCCACGGGTTGGCGGCGGTGTCGCCGCCCATCAGCGCGGCCATGCGCTGGCCCATCAGCACCGACATCTGCGTGCCGTGGCCGCTGTAGCCCATCGTGTAGTACAGGCCGTCGCGCTCGCCGGCATGGGGCAGGCGGTCCTGTGTCATGTCGACGAGGCCGCCCCAACAGTAGTCCAGCCGCACGCCGGCCAGTTGCGGAAAGGTCTCCAGCAGGCCGGCGCGCAGGACCTCGCCGCTGGCGGCGTCCTGCTGCGGGCTGCTGATCGCGAAGCGAGCGCGGCCGCCGAAGACCAGCCGGTGGTCGGCCGTCAGCCGGAAGTAGTGGTGGATGTTGGCCACCGTCGTGTAGGTGCGGCGCGCCGCCAGCAGCGCGGCCGCGCGCTCCGCGCCGAGCGGCTCGGTCACGACGATGAAGCTGCCGATGGGCACGATGCGCCGGCGCAGCCAGCCGAAGCTGCGGTAGCCGCCGTGGCGCGAAGCCCCGGTGGCCAGCAGCACCTGGTCGGCCGCCACGGTGCCGCGCGTGGTGTGCAGGCGGTGGGCGTGGCCGTGGGTGCGCTCAATCCGCTGCACGCAGGTGCCGGTGAAGATGCCCGCGCCCTGGCGCTCGGCGGCCTCGGCCAGGCCGTTGGCGAAGCGGCCCATGTGCATCTGGCCGCTGCGCCTGTAGAGCATGCCGCCGTGGAAACGCTCGCTCTGCACCTCGGCACGCACGGTGGCCTCATCGAGAATCTCGGTGTCGGTGTCGACACCGTCGGCATGCAGGCGTTCCACGCTGCGCCGCAGCGCCTCCAGCTGCGCCGGCCGTGTCGCCAGCTTGAGCTTGCCGGTGCGGCTGAAATCGCAGGCGATGCCTTCCTGCTGAACCAGCTGCGCCACGGCGTCGACGGCGTCGTCGTAGGCGCGGTACCAGGCGGCTGCCCGCGTGGCGCCATGGCGCGCGGCGGCTTCCGCATAGTCGACCGCCAGGCCGTTGTTCACATGGCCGCCATTG
The DNA here is from genome assembly GCF_054049335.1 of Roseateles sp. P5_E1. NCBI lineage: Bacteria > Pseudomonadati > Pseudomonadota > Betaproteobacteria > Burkholderiales > Sphaerotilaceae > Roseateles > Roseateles sp. P5_E1. The sequence continues at coordinate 33,025 of NZ_JBFUMN010000019.1, read as the reverse complement.
CGCCCCGAGGCTTCGGACGCGACGCGCGCACCGGCCTCCAGCACGGCCACCGTGGCACCGCGCTTGGCCAGCGCCAGGGCGGCGGACAGGCCGCTGAAGCCGCCGCCCACGATGGCGACGTCCACGCGCTGCGGCAGCTCGCGCGCCGCCGGCACGAACGCCGGCACGCTGTCGGTCCAGTAGGCATCGAGTTTCATGGCTTGGCCGCTATCGACGTTCAGAGACCGACCACGCCGGCCAGGCCGCCGATGTCGGCGATCTCGGTGTAGCGGTAGGCCGGGCAGCCGGGGCCATGGCCGCGGTTGACGAAGACCTTGTTGACGATGCCGATGTCGTCGGCCGACATCAGGTCGTAGCGCAGGCTCGACGACACATGGAGCAGGTCCTCGGGGTTGCAGCCGAGCGAATCGATCATGTACTCGAAGGCCTTCAGCCGCGGCTTGTAGGCCTGGGCTTGCTGGGCGGTGTAGACCCGGTGGAAGGGTGCGCCGAGCATGGCGACGTTGGACTGGATCTGATGGTCCATCGCGTTGGACAGGATCACGAGCGGGATTTCCTTGGCGACCTTGGCCAGGCCTGCGGGCACGTCGTCGTGCGGCCCCCAGGTGGGCACGGCATCGACGTAGCGCTGCGCCTCGGCGTCAAGGTACTGCAGCTTCCACTTGCGGCACAGCCGGCGCACCGCGTTCTTCAGCACCACGTCGTACGGTTGCCAGTCGCCCAGCACTTCGTCGAAACGGTAGGCCGTGAAGTCGGCGATGAACTGCTCCATGCGCTCGGCCGGCACGCGGTCGAAGAAGATATCCCGTGTGATCTCCGCCATGCGAAAGCGGGTCAGGGTGCCGTAGCAATCGAAGGTGATGTACTTGGGTCGGATGCTCATGTTGCGCGTCTCGCTCAGTGGGTTGTCATCAGGACTTCATTGCAGCATGTGCAGTGAAGTGGTTTGTGGGGAAAACGGGTTGTCGCAGGCGCTGAAACTGCCGTTCGAAGGCGGCTCGGCGGCATGCCCTGCGGCGTGCACTCGGACGGGGACGGACGCCCTTCAACGGAACCCTGGAGGCACCAGCCGGTGGCGCAAATGCGGGACCGCAAATCGGCCCTGCGCAACCCGGGAGTACGGGCGGGCATTGGCGAATGCGGCTGGGCGACTTGCATGCGATTGACCTGCGATGTCATGGGTGAATGGGCGCTGATGGTAGGGACGGCGCCGCGAAATTTGTGGTCGCAGACTGGCCCGCCGCAGCATTGAATGCCGTGCGCGGCGGGCCTCACAGCGCAAGCTGCCGAAATGGGTGGCAGGCCGTATTTGGGCTGGCGCGGCACCCGCGAAAGGCTGCAACATCGGCAACCCCTTGCCCTTCAGGAGACCCCGCCACATGGGTGCCCCCGCCACCACGAATGCAGCTCCCGTCGACGACGGCGTGCGGCTGCGCAAGATGAGTGCCGCTGATCTTGCGGCCGCTCACGACCTGTCCGACACGCTGCGCTGGCCCCACCGCCTGGCCGACTGGAAGCAGGTCTTCCACCACGCCGAGGGCGTCGTCGCCGAGCGCGACGGCGAGATCGTCGGCACCGCCCTGCGCTTTCGCTGGGGGGCGCAGGACGCGACCATCGGCCTGGTCATCGTCGCGCCGGCGCAGCAGGGCCGGCGCATCGGCCACCGCCTGATGAGCGCGGTGCTCGACGGGCTGCAGGATTGCCGCGTTCGGCTCAACGCCACGCTCGAAGGGCGCGGCCTCTACGAGCGCCTGGGCTTCGTGCGCATCGGCGAGCTGCGCCAGCACCAGGGCATCGCGCAGCCGGCGCCGCTGGTGGCACTGGCCAGCGGCTGGCGTCTGCGGCCGGCGGGCGCTTCCGATGCGCCGGTGCTGAAGGCGCTCGACGCGCAAGCCTGCGGCATGCCGCGCGACGCGTTGATGGATGAACTGCTGGCCGAGGCGGAGTCCACCGTCGTGCTGGACCAGGGCGGCACAGTGCGCGGCTTCGGCCTGCTGCGTCGCTTCGGCCGCGGCCACGCCATCGGGCCGGTCGTCGCGCCGGACGATGAAGGCGCCAAGGCCCTCATTGCCCACCTGGCCGGCACCAACGCCGGCCGCTTCACGCGCATCGACATCGACCTGGACAGCGGCCTGGCCGAATGGCTGGAGGCGATGGGCTTGCTGCGCGTCGACGCGCCGGTGATGATGGAGCGCGGCCCGACTGCCAAGCCAGCGGCGCCGGGTGCGCCCAAGAGCTACGCCATCGTCACGCAGGCGCTGGGCTAAGAGGGTGAGAGCTTTTCATCCATGCCCGCCTTGCCCGCCAAAACGCCCTCGCCCGTCGTTGCAAATGCTCGCCATAGCCCGCTATGGCTGTGCTTTGCGCCTAGTTCGAGGGCGTTTTGACGCGCCTTTCGGGCACGTCTGAAAAACTCTCACCCTCTGAGGCGCCATGACCACCTTCCTCTACATGGCCGACGCCGAGCGCGGCCGGCGCTGGGGCGAGCTGTTCAGGCGCGGCGCACCTGCGCTGGACTTCCGGCTCTGGCCGGACGTGGGCGACCCGGCCGAGGTGCACTACCTCGCCACCTGGCAGCAACCCGAGCAGCTGGCCCAGCGTTTCCCGAACCTGAAGCTGCTGTTCTCGACCGGCGCCGGCGTGGATCAGTTCAACCTGGCCGCGCTGCCACCGACCGTCGCGCTGGTGCGCATGGTCGAGCCCGGCATCGTGCAAGGCATGGTGGAGTACGTGCTGCACGCCGTGCTGGATATGCACCGCGACCGCCCCGCCTACCGGCGCCAGCAGGCCCAGGGGCTGTGGCGGCCTTTGCCGGTGCGTACCGCGGCGCAGTGCCGCGTCGGCGTGCTGGGGCTGGGCTCACTTGGCGAAGCCGTGCTGCAGGCGCTGCGCGGCCTGGGCTTTGACTGCGCCGGCTGGAGCCGCAGCCGGCGCAGCATCGACGGCGTGCGGTGTTTTGCCGGTGAGGGCGAGCGCGCTGCCTTCCTGGGCCGCAGCGACATCCTGGTCTGCCTGCTGCCACTGACCGACGCGACGCGCGGCCTGCTCAACAGCGCGTTGTTCAACGCACTGCCGCGCGGCGCGGCGCTGGTTCACGTCGGCCRCGGCCCGCAGTTGGTGAGCGCAGACCTGTTGCGCGCCCTTGACGACGGCCGCCTCGGCGAAGCCGTGCTCGACGTGACCGATCCCGAGCCCCTGCCGGCCGACGACCCGCTGTGGCGCCATCCGCGCGTGCAGATCACGCCGCACATCGCCAGCATGACGCAGCCTGACACGGCGGCTGCCGTGGTGCTGGACAACCTGCGGCGCTTCGAAGCGGGGCTGCCGCTGGTGGGCCTGGTGGATCGCAGCAAAGGCTATTGAGCGCGAGCGGCAGCTTCTGCCGTGGCAGCCCGCAGTTCAGCGCAAGACGCTGCCGCGAGCGGCCAATGCAGCACCCACCGGCGAGCCCGAACGCCCAAACTGAGCGTCAGCCATCCACTGCAACACGCTGCTCATGACCGCCCTCCCCCTCGCCCAAACCGCCGCCCGAGCCGCCATCACCACCCCGGAACAGCACGCTGCGCTGGCCGGCCTGGACCGCGCGCATCTCATCCACCCCGTGGCACCGTGGCGCCGGCACGAGGAGCGCGGCCCGATGGTGCTGAGCTCAGGCCACGGCGTCTGGCTGCAGGATGCCCAGGGTCGCGAGCTGCTCGACGCCTTCGCGGGCTTGTGGTGCGTCAACGTCGGCTACGGCCAGGAGAGCGTGGTGCAGGCCGCCGTCGAGCAGATGCGCCGCCTGCCCTATGCGACCGGTTATTTCCATTTCGCCAGCGAGCCGGCCATCCGCCTGGCGGCCAAGCTGGTCGAGATCACGCCGGCCTCGCTGACCCGCGCCTACCTGACGCTGGGCGGATCGGAATCGGTCGACGCCGCCGTGCGCTTCATCGTGCAGTACTACAACAACACCGGCCGGCCGACCAAGAAGCACTTCATCGCGCTCGAGCGGGGCTATCACGGCTCGTCCTCCACCGGCGCGGGGCTGACGGCGCTGCCGGTCTTCCACCGCGGCTTCGACCTGCCGTTGGCCACGCAGCATCACATCCCGTCGCCCAACCCCTACCGCCATGAGAACGGCGCCGACGCGCAGGCGCTGATCGCCGCCTCCGTCACCTCGCTGCGCGCCAAGGTCGCCGAGCTTGGCGCGGAGAACGTCGCCGCCTTCTTCTGCGAGCCCATCCAGGGTTCCGGCGGCGTCATCGTGCCGCCGCCCGGTTGGCTGAAGGCGATGGCCGACGCGGCGCGCGAGCTGGACATCCTGTTCGTCGTCGACGAGGTCATCACCGGCTTCGGCCGCACCGGGACGATGTTCGCCTGCGATGCCGAAGGCGTGCAGCCCGACCTGATGACGCTGGCCAAGGGCCTGACCTCGGGCTATGTGCCGATGGGCGCGACGATGATGTCCGAGCAGGTCTACGCCGGCATCGCCGACGGTGCCCCGGCCGGCCAGCCCATCGGCCACGGCGCGACCTACTCGGCGCATCCGGTGTCTGCAGCGGTGGCGCTGGAAGTGATCCGCTTGTACGAAGAGGGCGGCATCCTCGCGAACGCCCAGCGCGTCGCCACGCGCTTTGCCGCCGGGCTGGAGGCCTTGCGCTCGCACCCGCTGGTGGGCGACGTGCGCTACCGCGGCCTGCTCGGCGCGCTGGAACTGGTGAGCGACAAGGCCAGCCGGCGCGGCTTCGACCCGGCATTGGGCCTGGCCGACCGGCTGTTCGCCCTCGGCTACCAGCGCGGCCTGGTGTTCCGCAGCTTCGGCGACCACGTGCTGGGTTTTGCTCCCGCGCTGACCATCACCGAGGTCGAACTCGACGAGTTGTTCACACGCCTGCGCCGCGTGCTGGACGATGCGTTGGCGGCACCCAACGTGCGCGCGGCGATGTCCGGCGGCTGAACACCGGCGCCACACAATCGCGCCATTCGCCAACCTTTGGGCACCCACCATGGCAGAAGCTCTCAAACTCGACCGGTTGGACCTGCGCATCCTGGCCCAGCTGCAGAAGAACGGCCGCATCACCWACGTCGATCTCGCCGATGCGGTCGGACTGTCACCGAGCCCCTGCCTCATCCGCGTCAAGCGCCTGGAGCAGGCCGGCTACATCAGCGGCTACGGCGCCCATCTGCGGCTGGAGAAGCTGGGCGACACGCTGACGGTGTTCACAGAAGTCACGCTGACCGACCACCACCGCGAGGACTTCATCCGCTTCGAGAGCGCCATCCGCGAGGTCGACGAGATCCTCGAGTGCCACCTCGTCAGCGGCGGCTACGACTACCTGCTGCGCTTCMTGACRCGCGGCGTSAACCACTACCAGCARRTCATCGARGRCCTGCTCGAACGCAACATCGGCATCGMSAAGTACTTCAGCTACATCGTCATCAAGTCGCCGTTCGTGAAGACGCATTGCCCGATCGAGAAGCTGTTCCACGAAACGCGCTGAGCGCCCGCACCGACTGAGCAGGCCCGCACCATGCGGGCCTGCTGCGCATTGGGCCGCCTCCCAGTTCATGCCGCTGACACAAGCCACCTGAACCCGCGCCGCCGCGTCGTGAGGATGCCGCAGACGCTGCCGGCAACACCCCTCCCAACCGCAGCAATCGCCTGCGCGCCGCGCGGTTTCGGCATCGGCGCAGATCGCGCTGCCCGCGCCTTCCACAACCGCAGTTCGTGCCGCCGCGGGCGGCCACAACGCGACGCCGCGCGAAGCCCCCGGTGCTGGAATGCCCTGGCACCGAGCGGTGCGGCTTCTGGATCGAAGTTGCAGCCCCTCGTCGTCGCCGACAAGCAACCTACAAGAGGGAATCCATGACAGCTTTCACCCGTATCCGCCTTCTCATCGTCACTGGCGCCGCCTTGTGCGGCAGCGTCGCCAACGCGCAATCCAACGTCACGGTCAGCGGCAGCATCGACGCGGGCGTGTTCCGCGACACAGCCGGCCGCACGAACGTCGGCACCATCCAGCGCAGCCACCTGGAGTTCGCGGGCAACGAGGATCTCGGCGACGGCCTGGCCGCGACCTTCCGCCTGCGCCACCGTTTCGACGCGGACACCGGCGCGTCGGAGGCCGGCACGGGCAGGCCGTTCTGGCACGGCGAGTCGACCGTCGGCATCAAGGGCGGATTCGGCGCTTTGCGCCTGGGCCGCGCGCTCGACGCCATCCAGGCGCAGGACTGGGCCTTCGACGCCTGGAGCAACTACGACCGCATCGTGTCGCCCGCCTGGGACCTGTGGCATTGGAACTACTCCGCCGACCCGGCCGGCGGCGGCTCGGGCCGCGTGGCCAACGCGGTCTTCTACGACTCGCCGAAGTTCGCCAACGTCTCGCTGCACGTCAGCGCCTCTCCCGAGTCGCCCGCAGGCGCCGTGGCGAAGACGCGCGCCGCCACCCTGCTCTACAACGACGGCAAGCTGCGCATGATGCTGGGCAGCGGCAAGAACAGCGCCGGCGCCACCGAGACCTCGGTCGGCGTGCGTGCCGCCTTCGGCATGCTGTCGTTGATGGGCATGTACAACGCCAGCGAATCCGTCGCCGGCTCCAAGGCCAAGGTGACGACGCTGGGCGCGGTCTATGTGATGGGTGCCACGACGCTGAAGGCAGGCTGGGGCCAGGCCGACGTGGACGGCCTGAAGAAGGAGAAGATGGTCTCGGTGAGCGCCGGCTACAGCCTGTCCAAGCGCACCACGGTGTATGCGGACCTGGCCTCCAAGCGCCTGCTCGGCACCGGTACCAAAGAGGTCTACGGCGCGGGGATGACGCACTCGTTCTGACCGGGCCTCGCTACGACCCCTTCGCGAGATTGAACTGGCCCGGCACACCGCCCCGATGCGCTCGCAGCCGGACCGACCACCCTGCTGGCAAACGGCGCTCCCGACGCCGGCGCCGGGTTGCGCCGACCGGCGCCACGTCGCAGGCTCCGAAACAATTGCAGTCGGGAGCCGGGTCGCTCGGCGTAACCTGCTGGGCCAAGGCGTCTACGCTGCGGGCACCGCGGCGGCTGATCCCACGGGCATGCTGTTTCGGCGCCGCCACAGGGCGCATGTCCTCCAACAGGCAGGCCATGTCGATTTGGGTTCCCGTCGTTCGTCGATGGGAGACGAGGTGCCCTCAGGGGGCGCTCCGTCCGGTCAACTTAGCAGGAGTGAAGACATGTCATACATCGATGGTTTCGTGATCGCGGTCCCTACCGCCAACAAGCAGAAGTTCATTGAGCACGCGCGCCACTTCGACGCGATGTTCCTTGAGCTGGGCGCGACCCGTGTGATCGAAGGTTGGGGCGACGACGTCCCTGACGGCAAGGTCACCGATTTCCGCCGCGCAGTCCAGGCCACCGCCGAGGAGACGGTCGCCTTTTCGTGGGTCGAATGGCCGGACAAGGCCACGCGCGACGCAGGCATGAAGAAGATGATGGAAGACCCGCGCATGGATCCGTCCACACCCGGCAACCCGCCCATGCCCTTCGACGGCAAACGCATGATCTTTGGCGGCTTCGAACAGGTGGTCGAAGTGAAGGCTTGAGCGACGGGGCGACACCGCCCCTGGTCCGCGCGTCACGACGGGCATCTGGCGCAACCGTCGGTCCGCAGGCGGTGCCTCCGGGACATTGCGCCGGGCACCCCGTCGTTGCGGCCCAGTATGTCGGCTCTCGGGACTCTGCATGGCTTCACACTGGCGGCCAGGAGCGGTCATCGCCTCTGCTGCTTCGGGCGCCGGCTTCGTGCCCAAAGCGGAAATCCGCCGGATAACAGCAGCAGGCTGACCGAGGTCTTTCGAGATGCCGCAAAAGACCGACTGCTATCGACCCCTTAACGGGACATCCGTTGTCCTGAGCCCGCAGTCGCAAAGCCGCTGGCCAAGCGTGATCATAGGTACCTGAAGTAGCTCCATGACGGAGTACATCGGCCGAAGCCCTCAAACGAAGCGAGAAGCCGGCTTAAGACCGTGCGGACCAAGCCTGCTAGTTAACCAGCAGGCCTCAATACGGGCGCAGGCCTCCGCCTTGAAAGGAAGCGAAGCGTTACCCGCTTACAAGCTATATACGACGTTTCTCATGCGCCCCGTAAGCTCTACCGGGAGTCAGCCCCAACCATGGCCGGGGCTGATACAGCAAACCATGAAGCTTGAGTTACTGGTATCTCATCGGAGTTGCTGTGACAAATCTCGTGCGACTTGTAGCTTCTTCTTATCCTTGGAAGCCATTATGAGGAACGTAACTGATTGACGGCGAGGAGCTATATGTCGTCTCCAGCGCGTCGCCCGGCGGCAAGAGATGAACGGTAGGGCCGCTAGCCGGTTTCAACCAGAAATCCCCTGAACGCGATTGCCTAACCTGGCTTACCGAGCCTCCCTGGACGATCACTTCGACATACTGGCCTGTGGCGTTCGCCCAAGTAAACGGACTACTTCCAACCGGAATATTGGTTCGGGCTTTCAGCGGATAAATATAGCTCGAAGTTTGTTTGTTTTTGATGTTCTTCCACTCAGTCGCAGTTCCGCTATCATAAAAACCACCAGATCCGCCGCCGACGTAGTTTGTCGCCAAGTTTTCGAAGCAGTTCTTGATAGCTCCGGCTTGGATCTCAATGCGCTCATGGATGCCTCCAGAAACCTTGCAACCCTCCCCTTGGAATATTAACGAATTGAGAGAATAACAATTAATCAGTTGGTTGCTATAGCCGGCATCGAGAAGATTGTTGACGCTTCCCGAATTCTCCATGCCAAATCCTATGAACGCATTGAACCGAGCGGTTGCAGACAGCGCTACGCCACGAACTGTATTCGACTCCGCTGTTCCGCCAATAAAAGTATTCTGATCGGCCAGTAGCAACGAAAACCCTTGAGGAACGCCCTCCATGCGTGCATTAACGAAGACATTATTCGTGGATTGGCCCATATCAATGCCCGCCCTGTATCCATTGGTAATCGACAAGCCGACGAGGGGAATGCTTGTCATAACATCTCGATCTGTCGAGCAAGCGATATCAATGAAAGTATTAATGCTGCAGGAGTTTAGAAGAAACGCCGTCCCATCGGAGGTTTTGCAATTCTTGACTCGAACGTTTTCGATCTGCGATCTAGCGACGCCATAAAGCCGGATTCCGTAAATGGTATTTGCATTCCCCTCGATTACGAGATTCTTAATAGTCACACCTTGAACAAATGGCGCAGTTGGCGATCCTGATTCGAAAGCCCAGATAAGTAGTGCCGTGTTGTCCATTGCTGTGCTAATACACTTGAGTACCGCACCCTCTTCGCCAATCATCGAGAATCCGGAATAATTCCAGTTGCCAATGTCTGTATACCGATACGTACCAGGTGTGATTCGGATTGTTGCCGGCAGGTGCGCCGCCACCCATGCTTTTGCCTTTAGTATCGCGGCGGTATCATCGGCGACATTGTTCCCCTTTGCGCCAAATTGCTTTAGCGTTACGCTTCCGACGATTACTAACTTCCAGCGGCCGCCGTCCGTCGCGACGATAACGGTGCCCCCATCGTCAGCACTTGTTGTATCGCTGGGGTCGTACCAGTAATTCCCGCCCCCACCGTCACCAGGTGTGTAATAACCAATGACAAAGGCTCGATCGTATGTCGTCTTACTAAGGCCCTTCAAGGCGGCAATGCTGTCAACATTTGTACTTAGGCTCAAAATGACTCTCCTTTATCCTTTCGCTGGCAAAATCGCCATCCGCTTTTTTATGAAGTTATGTCCATTTGGTCAACGTAATTATTAAGACACGCAAGAGGGTCTTCTAGAAAACGCGATCGTTCCCTGAGCGGGGCTGGTGGGCTGATCCAGCCGCACGCACGCGGCACCTAGATTGAACGGCTCGACTTGGAGCGGGCATTCGCGACCGGCTCATGGCCCAACACGGACGTTCGAGCGCACGGACTCGGTGGACAGCAATCGCTGCGGAACCGCCCTTCAGCCCAGATCTCGAACTTCGGCTTTGGGCACGTAGCTGTCGTCCAAAGCCGCAGACGCGATGACTGCAACGGGTCGGAACCGCCAGCTGGCCGACTGTGATACCTGCCGTTGATCCGAGAGGTACCTAGATCCTGGGTCGGCGCAGACAAGGCCCACTCTGAAGGGCCGGTCCCGGAGGCGCCGCGGTCACTTCACGAATGCCCGTCGCTCCAGCTTTGCCGACGATCATTCGCCGGGCCGAAGCACGCGCTCCACCAACGCACAGAACCACCGCACCCCGTTCGGCAGCGCCTCGTCGTTGAAGTCGTAGCAGGGATGGTGCAGCGGCCTGTCGCCGCCCTGCCCCAGCCATAGGTAGGCGCCCGGCCGCTCGCGCAGCATGAAGGCGAAGTCCTCGCTGGTGAAGGCGGGCTTGGGTGCTTCGGTGGCCTGCAGACCGGCGTCGGCAGCGGCGGCCAGTGCGAGCGCGGCCTCCGCCGACGTGTTGATGGTGGACGGGTAGTAGCGGGTGTAGGCCACGTCGACCTCCAGGCCATGACCCAGCGCCACGCCGGCCGCCGCGTCGCGCAGCGCGGACTCGATGCGGTCCTGCACCGCTGCGTCGAAGCTGCGGACCGTGCCGGTGATGCGGGCTTCGGCCGGCAGCACGTTGTGGCTCTGGCCGCCCTCCAGCTTGGTGACCGACAGCACGGCCGAATCGGCCGGGTCGATGCGGCGCGAGACGATGGTGTTGAGCTGCACGACCAGCTGGCTCGCGGCCAGCAGCGCGTCGGGCGTGTGGTGCGGCTGCGCGGCGTGGCCACCCCGGCCGCGCAGCGTGATGTCGAAGCGGTCGGCCGCCGCCATGATGGGGCCGGGCCGTGTCTGCGCGTGGCCCAGCGGCAGGTCGGGCCAGTTGTGCAGTGCGTAGACCGCGTCGCAGGGGAAGCGTTCGAACAGCCCTTGCTCCACCATCACACGGGCGCCGCCCTGCCCCTCCTCGGCCGGCTGGAAGATGAAGTGCACCGTGCCGTCGAACTGCCGGGTGCGTGCCAGGTGCCGCGCTGCGCCCAGCAGCATGGCGGTATGGCCGTCGTGGCCGCAGCCGTGGTGTGCGCCGGCATGGCGGCTGGCATGGCCCAGGCGCGACTGCTCGGCCATCGGCAGTGCGTCCATGTCGGCACGCAGCCCGACCGAGCGGCCGCTCGTGCCGTGGCGCAGCGTGCCGACGACGCCGGTGCCGCCCAGGCCTTCGTGCACTTCGAGCCCGAGCAGGCGCAACGCCGTCGCGACGATGCCGGCGGTGCGCCGCTCCTGGAAGGCCAGCTCCGGGTGGGCATGCAGGTCGCGGCGCAAGGCGACCAGGTCGGGCATCAGGTCGTCGACCGCAGTGGCGGGGATCTGTTCTTCAAGCATGGCCGAGCTTAGATCCGGGGCAGCGGCCATCCACAGCAGCGCTCGCTGTTCTGCGGGGCCGGCACGACAGATTCTTGCGAAAGCCGGCGCACATCCGGCACGCCCTCAAGCGAGCCTTCATGTCTACTTTCGTTCGCCTTGTCAGGTCCCAAAGGACACACTGAATGAACCCCGTCATCGAGCGTCTCATGAACGCCGGCCACCTGGATCGCGTCTTCATCGGCGGTGAGTGGCGCACTCCGGCGGGTGCGGCCCGCAGCGCCGTCACCAACCCGTCGACGGAGCAGGCCGTCGCGGAGATCGCGCTGGGCAATGCGCAGGACGTCGACGCCGCCGTGGCCGCAGCCCGGCGGGCGTTCACCACCTGGTCCGTCAGTGCGGTCGAAACCCGGGCCGCGTTGCTCGACCGAGTGCACGCCTTGATCCTGGAGCGCGCGGAGCTGTTTGCGCAGGCCATCTCGCTGGAGATGGGTGCGGCCATCAGCGTCGCGCGCAGCACGCAGGTGCCGGTCGCGGYAGAGCACATCCGCGTGGCGCGTGACCTGGCACGCAGCTATCCCTTCCTGACCCATCGCGAGGGTGTGTCCATCCTGCGCGAACCCATCGGCGTGTGCGGGCTGATCACGCCCTGGAACTGGCCGCTTTACCAGATCACCGCCAAGGTCGGCCCCGCGCTGGCGGCGGGGTGCACCGTCGTGCTGAAGCCCAGCGAGCTGTCGCCCTTGAGCGCGCTGCTCTTCGCCGAGGTGATGCGCGATGCCGGCGTCCCTGCCGGCGTGTTCAACCTCGTCAACGGCGAGGGGCCGGAGGTTGGCGCGGCGCTGGCGGCGCACCCGGATGTCGACATGATCTCGATCACCGGCTCGACGCGCGCCGGCGTGCTGGTGGCCCAGGCGGCCGCGCCGACGGTCAAGCGGGTCGCGCAGGAACTGGGCGGCAAGTCGCCCAACATCGTTCTGCCCGACGCGGACCTCCCGCGCGCCATACCTCTGGGCGTGGCCGCGGCCTTCCGCAACGTCGGCCAGTCCTGCAGCGCCCCGACCCGCATGATCGTCCCGCGCGAGCGGCTGGCGGAGGTCGAGCGGCTCGCCGCCGAAGCGGCCGCGGCCCTCGTCGTGGGTGACCCGCGCTTGCCGCAGACGACGCACGGTCCGGTCGCCAATCGCGCCCAGTTCAACCGCGTGCAAGAAATGATCGAGGCCGGCCTCGCCGAAGGCGCCCGGCTCGTCTGCGGCGGCCCCGGCCGGCCGCCCGACCTGGAGCGCGGCTTCTACGTCCGCCCGACCATCTTCTCCAGCGTGCAACGCCGTATGCGCATCGCCCAGGAGGAGATCTTCGGGCCGGTGTTGTCCATCATTGCCTACGACAGCGTGGACGAGGCCGTGGAGATCGCCAACGACACGGTCTACGGCCTGGGCGCCCATGTGCAGAGCCGCGACCCCACCACCGCGCGCGCCGTCGCGGCACGCATCCGCTCCGGGCAGGTGCACATCAACCATCCGGCCTGGAACCCACACGCCCCCTTCGGCGGCTACAAGCGCTCGGGCAACGGCCGCGAGTACGGCGTCGAAGGCCTGCAGGAATACCTGGAAACCAAAGCCATTCTTGGCTACATGAACGAGGAGCACGCATGACCGCAGCCCTGCTGCTGCACCGCGCCGACGGTGCCCCCCTTTCGACGACCTTCCACCAGGCGGCCTTCGGCAAGGACGACCCGTTCGCACCGTCTCGTGAGATCGCCTGGGAAGGACCCGGCGCGATGATCGCCGGCCGGGTCAACTTCACTGGCGACATCGACGTGGCCAGCTTTCCTCATACCGAGACCCTCGTCGTCGTGGCGGGCCAGCTGACGCTGACAGCGGCTGGCGCGGCTCCGCTGGTGCTCGGTCCCGAGGCGGGCGCCGTCATCGCACGGGGGACTGCGGTGCGCATCCAGGCCGTGGTTGGCGTGCGCTTCGTGTGCTGCGCGGCCGCAAGTGATGGCCCATCGGCGCCCGGCATCACGCCCTTGCACGCCGAGGCCGACCTGAAGCCCTCCAACCCGCCACCGGCGCAAACGCTGCTAGGCCCGAGCCCGGCCTGCCGCAGCGACAACGTCTTCACTGAGGAGCAGACGCAGTACCGCGCCGGCACCTGGGACTCGACGCCCTATCACCGCATCGTCCGTCCGCATCCCCTCAACGAATTCATGCACCTGCTGGCCGGCAACGTGCGATTCGCCAGCCCCAACGGCAGCGTGCTGTCGGCGAGCGCTGGCGATGCGCTCTTCGTGCCGCAGGGCGCGCCCATCGGCTGGGAGAGCCACAACCACGTCGCGAAGTTCTACGTGGTGCAAACCGTCCCGGCCTGAAACGACTGTCAAGATCCAACATGTCCCAGCCATTGCGCCTCATCGAGACCTCGCCCAAGCCGCCGGCCAGCGCCGACGTTGTCGTGATCGGCGGCGGCATCATCGGTGTCTTCACCGCCTACTACCTGGCCCGGCGCGGCCTGTCGGTCGCCGTGGTCGAGAAGGGCCTCATCGGCGCCGAGCAGTCGAGCCGCAACTGGGGCTGGTGCCGCCAGCAGAACCGGGACGCCCGCGAACTGCCGATGGCCACCAAGAGCCTTGAACTCTGGGATCAGTTTGCCGCCGACACCGGCGAGGACACGGGCTTCAAGCGCTGCGGCTTGCTCTACCTGAGCGACGACGATGCCCAGATTTCCGGCTGGGCCAGCTGGCGCGAGCTGGCGAAGACGGCTGGCGTGACCACCCACATGCTCAGTGGCCGCGAGGCGTCGGAACGGGGCCAGGCGACCGGCCGCGCGTGGAAAGGCGGCGTCTTCTCACCGAGCGACGGTACGGCCGACCCGGCCAAGGCGGCACCTGCCGTGGCAGCCGCGCTCATGAAACTCGGCGGCACCGTCCACCAGAACTGCGCCGCTCGCGGCATCGAGCTGGAAGGCGGCCGCGTCAGCGGCGTCGTGACGGAAGCCGGGACCATCAAGACCCGCACCGCGGTGCTCGCGGGCGGCGCGTGGGCGTCATCGTTCTGCAACCAGCTCGGCGTGCGGTTCCCGCTCGCCACGGTGCGTCAATCCATCGTGCGTCTGGCACCGGTGGAACAGCGCCTGCCGGACGCCCTGGCGGGCCCGCGCGTCGCCGTCACCCGTCGGCCCGACGGCCACTACGTCCTGGCCATCAGCGGGCGTGGGCGCGTCGACCCCACGCCGCAATTGATGCGCTTCGCGCCACAGTTCATCCCGATGTTCGCCAAGCGCTGGCGCAACGTGTTTCCCGGCGGCTGGGAAGGCATGCGCTGGGGCCACGAGACCCGCACACGCTGGAAGCTGGACGCTCCCACGCCGATGGAACGCGCGCGGATCCTCAACCCGAAGCCCGACCCTGCCGGGGTTCGCGAAACCCACCGCCGTGCCATCGACTTGTTGCCGGCGCTGCGCGACGCCCGCATCGCCAGCACCTGGGCGGGCTACATCGACAGCACGCCCGACGGCGTGCCGGGTATCGGGGAACTGCCGCAGATGCCCGGCTTCATCCTGGCCGCGGGCTTTTCCGGCCACGGGTTCGGCATCGGCCCCGGCGCAGGCCACCTGATCGCCGACCTGGTCACAGGGGCCCGGCCGATCTTCGATCCCGCGCCTTTCAACCCCGCACGGTTCAACGAGTCGTCCTGGGGCAAGGTGGCTGATTTCTAGTGCCAAGCGTGTCACTGCAGGCATGCAGCTGGCTGCGGCCTTCCCCGCATCAATGTGAAAGCCGCAGGCACGACGAAAAGGGACAGCAGCGGCGCCGTCAACATGCCGCCAAGCATGGGCGCGGCAATCCGGCTCATGACCTCGGAGCCGGTGCCCGAGCCGCAGACGATGGGCAGCAGGCCGGCGAGGATCACGGCCACCGTCATTGCCTTGGGCCGCACCCGCAGCACGGCGCCCTCGCGGACGGCGTCGAGCACCACGTCCCGCGTCATGGGCATGCCGGCGCGCACCCGGTCTTCGAGCGCGTGCTTGAGGTACAGCAGCATCACCACCCCGAACTCCGCCGACACGCCCGCCAGCGCGATGAAACCCACGCCAGTGGCCACGGACAGGTTGTAGTCCAGCAGGTAGAGGAACCAGACCCCGCCGGTCAACGCGAGCGGCAGCGTGGCCATGATCAACGCCGCCTCCTCGGCGCGCCGGAACGTCAGGTACAGCAGCACGAAGATGATGAGCAGCGTCGCCGGCACGACGAGCTTCAGCCGCTCGTTGGCGCGCTCCATGTACTCGAACTGCCCGGAGTACGCCAGGCTCATGCCCGGCTCCAGGCGCACCTGCTGGGCCACCGCGCGCCGCAAGTCACCAGCGACCGACGCCAGGTCACGGCCGCGCACGTCGACGTAGACCCAGCCGGATGGCCGGGCGTTCTCGCTCTTGAGCATGGGCGGGCCGTCGACAAGCGCGACGGTGGCCAAGCTGCCCAGCGTCACCTGCTGGCCGCCGGGTGTGAGCACCGTCAGGTTGCGCAGCTTCTGCGGCGTGTCGCGCAGTTCGCGCGGATAGCGCAGGTTGATCGGGAAACGGGCCAGTCCTTCGACGGTCTCGCCGACGTTCTCGCCTCCGATGGCGCCTGACACCACCGCCTGCACGTCGCTCACGTTCATGCCAAACCGCGCCGCTGCCGCCCGGTCGATCTGCACGTCGACGTAGCGGCCGCCAGTCAGTCGCTCGGCCAACGCCGAGCTGACACCGGGCACATTCTTCGCCACCGCCTCGATCTGGGCAGCGACCCGATCAATGGCGGTCAGATCCGTGGCGGAGACCTTCACGCCGATGGGGCTCTTGATGCCAGTGGCCAACATGTCGATGCGGTTGCGGATCGGTGGGATCCAAATGTTGCTCAGGCCAGGCACCTTCACCGTGCGGTCCAGTTCCTCCACCAGCTTCTCCGGCGTCATGCCCGGGCGCCACTGGTCGCGCGGCTTGAGCTGGACGGTGGTCTCGAACATCTCCAATGGCGCCGGGTCGGTGGCGGTCTCGGCCCGCCCGGCCTTGCCGAACACCCGTTGCACCTCGGGCACCGTCTTGATCATGCGATCGGTGATCTGCAGCAGCTCGGCGGCCTTTTGGGCCGACAGGCCAGGGAGCGCCGATGGCATGTACAACAGGTCGCCCTCGTCCAGGGGCGGCAGGAACTCACCCCCCAGGCGCATCAGAGGCCATAAGGTTGTCGCGAACGCCGCCACGCCCACCACGATCGTGGCTTTGGGCCAGCGCAGCACGACTTCCAGCGCCGGCCGATACATCGCGATCAGCCCCCGCGTGATGGGATTGCGCCGCTCGTCCGGGATGCGTCCGCGGATCCAGTAGCCCATCAGCACCGGGATCAGCGTCACCGACAGGCCTGCGGCAGCTGCCATCGCATAGGTCTTCGTGTAGGCCAGAGGCCCGAACAGCCGACCCTCCTGCGCCTGCAACGTGAAGACCGGCACAAAGGACAGCGTGATGATCAGCAGCGAGAAGAACAGCGCTGGCCCCACCTCGACGGCGGCGTCGGTGATGACGGCCCAGCGGGCCTCACCCTTCAACTCTTCATCCGGGTGCGCGTGCTGCCAAGCCTCCAGCTTCTTGTGCGCGTTCTCGATCATGACGACGGCCGCATCCACCATGGCGCCGACGGCAATGGCGATGCCGCCCAGCGACATGATGTTGGCGTTCAGCCCCTGGTATTGCATGACCAGGAAGGCCGCCATGACGCCCAGCGGCAGCGAGATGATGGCTACCAGCGCGGAGCGCAAGTGCCACAGGAACACCGCACAGACGATCGCGACCACGATGAATTCCTCGACCAGCTTCATCGACAGGTTGTCGATGGCGCGCTGGATCAGCGAGCTGCGGTCATAGGTCGTGACGATCTCGACGCCTTTGGGCAGGCTGGCCTGTAGCTGCTTGAGCTTGTCTTTGACCGCGGCAATGGTGGCCTGGGCGTTCTTGCCGGTGCGCAGGATCACCACGCCGCCCACCGCCTCGCCTTCGCCATCCAGCTCAGTGATGCCGCGGCGCATCTCCGGGCCGATCTGGACGGTGGCGACCTGGCCCAGCAGCACCGGCACGCCATTGCGGTTGGCCAGCACGATGCTGCGGAAATCGTCCAGTGACTTGAGGAAGCCGCTGGCGCGCACCATGTACTCGGCCTCGGCCAGTTCCAGCACCGCGCCACCGGCCTCCTGGTTGCCGTTCATCAGCGCCTCGCGCACCTGGTTGTGCGTGATGCCGTAGGCGACCAGCTTGGCCGGATCCATGACCACCTGATACTGCTTGACCATGCCGCCGACGGTGGCGACCTCGGCGACATTGGCGACGGCCTTCAGCTCGAACTTGAGGAACCAGTCCTGCAGCGCGCGCAGCTGCGACAGATCGTGCTGCCCGCTGCGGTCCACCAGCGCGTACTGGAACACCCAGCCCACGCCGGTCGCGTCGGGCCCAAGCGAAGGCTTGGCCGTTGCCGGCAACCTGCCCTGGACCTGGTTCAGGTACTCCAGCACGCGGGAGCGTGCCCAGTACAGGTCCGTGCCGTCCTCGAAGATCACGTAGACGAAGGAGTCCCCGAAGAACGAGAACGCACGCACGGTCTTGGCGCCCGGCACCGACAGCATGGTCGTCGCCAGCGGGTAGGTGACCTGGTTCTCGACGATCTGCGGCGCCTGGCCGGGGTAGCTGGTGCGGATGATGACCTGCACGTCCGACAGGTCCGGCAGCGCGTCGATGGGCGTGGAGCGCAACGACAGCACGCCGGCGACAGCGAGAAAGAGCGTGGCCAGCAGCACCAGGAAGCGGTTGCCGACCGACCAGCGGATCAGTGCGGCGATCATTGGGCGCCTCCCTTGGGTTCAAGGCGCAGCGCGGCGCTGGCGGCAGGCGCACCGGGGCTCGCCTGCCGCTGCATCACCCCCTGCATGCTGGCCTCGGAATCGATGAGGAACTGGCCCGAAGCGACAACCTGCTGGCCCGGCTGCAAGCCCTGCAGGACCTCCAGCTTGTCGCCCAGCTCGCGGCCCAGGCGAACCTGGACCGGCGTGAAGCGCCCGGGCTGCTCGACGACGTAGACCACCACGCGCTGACCGGTGCGGATGACCGCCTCGGCGGGGACGACCAGTGCTTCCTCGCTGGACCCGCCCAGCCGCATCGTTGCAAACATGCCGGCCCGCAGGCGCCCCTGGGGGTTGCGCAACTCGACCCTGACGCGCAGCGTGCGCGTCTCGCTGCTGGCCTCCGGCAGCACCGCGCTGATCTTGCCGCGCAGCGTCTCGCCCGGGAAAGCCGTCAGCACCACATCGACCGGTTCGCCCACCCGCGCCATGCCGGCCTGAGCTTCGGGCAACGCAGCCTCGATCCAGACCGTGGACAGCCCGGTGATGCGGGCCAGGCTCATACCTTGGGACACCGTCATGCCCGGACGGACCATGAACTCCTGCACCAGGCCTCCGGTGGGCGCATGCACCGTCGTCAGCGCCTGGACTTGACCCGTTCGCTCGACCTGCTGGATGAGGGAAGCTGGCATGCCCATGAGCACGAGGCGCTGGCGCGCCGCGCTAGCCAGGGCTTCGTCGCCGGTACCGCGCACCGCCAGGAACTCCTGCTGGGCGCCGGCCCATTCCGGCACGAGCAGTTCGGCAATGAAGGCGCCGGCGGCCACGACATCACCGGGTGCCAGGCGGGCGACTCGCTGGACGAAGCCTGCCGTGCGGGCCTGCAGGATCGAGATATCGCGTTCGTTGAGCTGGACGGTGGCCGGGACTTGCAGTGCGGTGCCGATGCGCTGCTTTTCTGCAGTTGCGGTGCGCACACCGAGCATCTGGGCCACACGGGGATCGACGGCCACGCCGCCGGTCGGCGCCTCGTCTGCATATTTCGGGACCAGCTGCATGTCCATGAAGGGCGACTTGCCGGGCTTGTCGAATTTCTGCTGCGGCGACATGGGGTCGTACCAATAGAGCACCTTGCGGTCACCGGTCACCGCGCCGCTGGCGGCGGCTGGCGAGGTTGCGAAATGCCCGACAGGCGATACCCCGGCGCGCCACTGTGCGACGCCATAGCCAAGCCCGGCGCCGAGGGCGACCAGGACCATGGCCGCGGCAGACAACTTGCTGTTGGAGGTCATGGGGTCACTCCGCAATGAGATAGGCCAGGCGGGCCTGCTGCGCGAGCACCTGGGCTTGGAGAGCGAGATCGCGCAACTGCGCCTCGATGGCGTTCTTGCGCGCGGCGAGCACGGCACCGAGGTCGGCACGACCCGACTGGTAGCTGGCCAGCGTCACTTGGGCGCGCTCCTGCGCGAGGGGCAAGGCGACGCTGCGCTGGCGCTGCTGCACGCGCTCCAGGCGCTGCAGCTCGGCCACCTGGCCGTCGACGTCGGCACGGATTCGGCGCAATGCGTCCTCGCGTTCGGCCTGCAGCCGTTCTACCTCCTTCTGGCGCGAGGCGATCACAGGTTCCTGACGGGTGGACTTGGAGACCGGCAGCTCGAATGTCAACTGGAAGGACACCAAGTCCCCGAAGGACCGGGCACGGTTGCCGTAGGCCACCTCCCAGCCCCAATCCCCTAGGCGCATGGCCACGGCCTCATCGAGATCAGCACGGGCCATGGCCAGCATCGGGTTGAAGGCGAGAAGCTCGGCGTGCCGATCAAGCCCACCGAGCAATCGGGCGAGATCGAGCCGCAGCACCGGCGCCTCGGAGGCTGTTGCCATGTCCGACTGCTCCCCCGTCCACCGACGCAACTGGGCGCGTGCCTGCTCGACACCGGCCTGAAGCTCGTCCTTGCGGTCGGCCAGGTCCAGCAACTCCTGGCGTGCCATCAGCGCGTCGGCAGGTGTTGTGGCGCCAGAAGCCACGCGCGCGGCCAGGGTGTCCTGCAGGAGTCGGTTCTGCTGCTCAAGGGTGGCAAAGGCGGCGAGCTTGCGCTCGGCGAAGTGCAGATTGAGCCAGGCCAGCGCGGCCTCGCGCCTCACGGCCAGACGTTCGGCCTCCAGCATCGCTCGCTCGCGTTCCGCCCTGGCGCCGGCAGCGTCGCGCCGTGCTGCCCGCTTGGCAGCGTTGGGCACGTCCTGCATGACGCCGACCCGGCGCATCGTCATCGATTCCCGGTTCCAGCTGAACCGCTCCGGCCCCGAGATCGGAAAGTTCTCGACGCCAACCGCCAGCTTCGGATCGGGCAGTTGCCCTGCAGCGACGCGTGCCTGTTGCGCGCCGTCGGCGGTGGCCTGTCGCGCCGTCAGCGCCGCCGAGCGTTGCTCGGCCAGCAGCTGCGCCTGCTCGAAGCTCAGTGGTGCGGCATGGACCGCTGGGGCGGCCAGGAAGACGGCAACCACGAAGGCGGCCGAGACGAGAGGACGGGACTGCAATCCCGCCCGTAAAAAGATGGCCATGAAGGCTCTCCACAAAGACCCTGGAAGCGATCGAGCACGATCGCGAGACGTGGTCGCACCGCCGCGAACGCGGCCGCGCGAGCGTCAGGGCTCAATTGCGGAAGACTTGGAGGGCGAGATAGACCGGCAGCGTGCCGTCAGGCGGGCCGGTATGGGCGGTGATCACCGCCGGAAGTGCCTCGGCCGCTTCGGGCGGCAGCCAGAGGGCCAGGCGGGTCAGCAGCGGGTCGAGGATGACCGTGGGCGCCAGATCCGGTGCAGGCACGTTGCTGACCGTCTGCTTGTCGCGGTCGCAGTGCGCCTTGCACAGCTGCGGCTGTTCGGTGTCCATCGCGGACATCTGCTCGCAATCGGTCATGCCGGCCATGCCGGCGATCGATGAGCCCGCGGGTGCGGGCGCCGGGCAAGCATAGGCCGCGGTGGCAAGTTGAAGACACACCATGACCGTTGCGAGCAAGCTCGCGATGCAACGCAGGTAGGCCTTCCTCACTTTCATGTCGCGAGTCTAGCGGCGCCGTGAAGCGGTGCGAGGGCATGACCTTGCGCCAGCGCAAAGGAAAGCGTCATATCGCCTCCGAGGTCGTGGCAATCCGTCACTTTCTGAAGAGATTCTTCGCTTGCTGGGCTTGACCTTCCCACTGTGGGAGGCTCGAAAGTCCAGCTGTCATCAACCCAGTCCCAAGAGGACACCATGATCGCCTTCGAAGTCAACGACATGACCTGCGGTCACTGCGTCAGCACCATCACCAAGGCACTGAAGGCCGTGGACCACGCCGCCAAGGTGCAGATCGACTTGGCAACACATCGCGTGCTGGTCGAGCCCAACTCCGCCGATGCCGATGAGCTGGCCGAGGCCATCAAGGACGCGGGATACAGCCCGACACCCGTCGCGCCGATCAACGTCACGACCGAAAAGACGGCAAGCAGTTGCTGCGGCTGCGGCAGTCGCTGAATCAAGGGGCTTCCGCGGCATCAGCAGCCGGAGTTGACGCGGATCAAGCACCTGGGATCGGTCCCGATCAAAGCTCTCGTTGCAACCAACGAAAGGAACGCGCCGTGGACAACATGCAGCCAGCCCGCAAGCCGGCATGGCGAACACCGGCGGGTGTCTTCATGCTCGTCGCCGGCCTCGTCGGCTTGTATTACCTGTTGACCGAGCATCTGACGCGCGTGACGCAGGCGATTCCCTTCCTCTTTCTGTTGGCCTGCCCGCTGATGCACCTGTTTGGGCATCACCGGCACGGCAACGACGTTCGCGAAGAGTAGCGGCTGCTTTGCTGCCCCAACCTCCCTGCGCTAGACGGATCCACCGGTGGTGGCGCAATTCTGTCTTCTGGCAGCTTAGGGTGCTAACGTCATGTTGATGCGACATTTGGCCAGACCGCACCGGCTATGCGCTCGTGGCGGGGCGGATGGCCGCCCCCGTTGACCGCAGTGCGTTGAAGGCGGCGGAGCTGCTCTCGACGGCGGGCGCCACTGCGTTGGGCGGCGGTCTTGCCCTGTTGTGGCCGAGGCTGGCCGACTTTGCGGTGCCGCTGCTCGTCATCGGCTTGCTGGTTCACGCGACCGGCATGGGCCTCAAGCAGAGGTTGCAACGTGGAGACCCTCAACCACGGTGGCACAGCGCCCTGGTGTGGGTGTGCTGGCTGGCAATGGCCGGCTTGGCCGCCTTCCTCGGCTGGCGCATCTCTGCAGGATGAATTGGAGAACACGATGGACCATCGTCACCATGATCACGACACGCATTCCGCAAGCCCTTCGCAACCCGGTGGCGCCACGATCTACACCTGCCCGATGCATCCTGATATCCGGCAGGACCACCCGGGCAATTGCCCCAAGTGCGGCATGACCCTGGAGCCGCTGATCCCGGAGGCGACAGCGGAAGACGACAACCCGGAGCTGCGGGACTTCTCCCGCCGCTTCTGGGGGACCCTGCCATTGAGCGTGGTGGTCATGACTCTGGCGATGGCCGGGCATCGGTTCGGCCTCATGAATCCTGCTCAGCAGAGCTGGCTTGAGCTGGTCCTGGCTTTGCCGGTCGTGTTGTGGGCCGGCGGGCCCTTTTTTGAGCGGTGCTGGCAATCCCTGGTTCATCGCAGTCCGAACATGTGGACGTTGATCGGTATAGGCACCGGCGCGGCGTTCGTCTACAGCGTGGTCGCGACGGTCGCGCCTGAACTGTTTCCGCAAAGCTTTGCGGCTCATGGCCGGATTGGCGTCTACTTCGAGGCGGCGGCCGTCATCATCTCGCTGACCCTGTTGGGGCAGATGCTGGAACTCAAGGCGCGGTCGCAGACCTCCGCGGCCATCAAGTCACTGCTCGGGTTGGCGCCCAAGACGGCAAGGCGGATCGAACCGGACGGCAGCGAATCAGATGTCCCGCTCACGCATGTGCACGTCGGCGACCGCCTGCGCATCCGCCCCGGCGAGAAGGTCCCCGTGGACGGCGTCGTCATCGAGGGGACGAGCGCCATCGACGAGGCCATGCTGACCGGCGAGCCGGTCCCCGTGACCAAACGCCCCGGCGACAAGGTGATCGGCGCCACCATCAATACCTCAGGTTCACTGGTGATGCAGTCGGAGCGCGTGGGATCGCAGACCATGCTGTCTCAGATCGTGCAGATGGTCGCCCAGGCTCAACGCTCCAAGGCGCCCATGCAACGAATGGCCGATCAGGTGGCCGGCTGGTTCGTGCTGGTCGTGATCGGCATCGCGGTAGCGGCCTTCCTCGCCTGGGGCCTGCTCGGCGGTGAGCAGGGCTGGCAGTTTGGGCTCATCAACGCGGTGTCGGTCCTCATCATCGCCTGTCCCTGTGCACTGGGCCTGGCGACACCGATGTCGATCATGGTCGCCACCGGCAAGGCTGCGACCCAGGGCATCCTGTTCCGCGATGCCTCGGCCATCGAGAACTTCCGCCGGCTCGACACGATGATCGTCGACAAGACGGGCACGCTGACYSWRGGCCGGCCGGCCTTCGACCGCGCCGTGGCGGCGCAGGGTGTGACCGAAGACGAGGTGCTGCGACTGGCGGCCAGCCTGGACCAGGGCAGTGAGCATCCGCTCGCGCAGGCCATCGTGGATGCGGCGCGCGCCCGCAAGCTCGCGCTGTCGCCTGCGGTGGACTTCGAGTCCTCCACGGGCATTGGTGTCAGAGGTGTCGTCGAGGGCCAGAAACTTGCATTCGGCAACGCGGCGCTGATGGCGCAGGACGGCGTGGACGTGTCGCTGTTGCGTGCGGCCGGCGAGGACCTTCGCCTGCAAGGCAGCAGCGTGATGTTCCTGGCTCAACAGGGGCGCCTGATGGGCATCCTGGCCGTGTCAGACCCCATCAAGGCGAGCACGCCCGAGGCGGTCCAGAGCCTGCATGACGCGGGGATGCGCGTGGTGATGGCCACCGGCGATGGCCTGACCACCGCGCAGTCCGTCGCAAAGCAGTTGGGCATTGACGAGGTCCATGGCGAGGTCAAGCCGGCCGACAAACTCGCGCTTGTTGAACGGCTGCAGCGCGAGGGCCGCGTCGTGGGCATGGCGGGCGACGGCATCAATGACGCGCCGGCCCTTGCCAAAGCCGATGTCGGCGTGGCCATGGGGACCGGTACCGATGTGGCGATGAACAGCGCCCAGGTGACGCTCGTCAAGGGCGACCTGCGCGGCATTGCCCGGGCGCGAGGCATCTCCCAGGCCACCATCGCCAACATGCGACAGAACCTCGTGTTCGCCTTCGTCTACAACGCACTCGGCGTGCCGCTGGCGGCCGGCGCACTCTATCCGTTCACCGGGTGGCTTCTGTCGCCCATGATTGCGGCGCTCGCGATGAGCCTGTCGTCGGTCAGCGTGGTTTTCAATTCTCTGCGGCTGCGGGGCCCGCAGTGAGCGGCCCCCGGCCTGGGAACTGCTGATTCGGCCAGTCACGATGGGCCAGGCTGAGTGCCGGCCGGCACCGTTGACTTCCCGGATTCGCCGGCACGACCCTATTTACTGCGACCAGGTGAAGCGCGCGCCGTCGCTGTTGTCCGGCATGGGGCCAGGACTGTCGGCGCGGATATCCCCGGTCTTCGGATCGATGCGCAGGAAGCGGTTGGTGGCCAATGACATCAGCACCAGTTCGCCCGTCGGGGTTTCAATCCATTGGAAGCTTTGCGCCGTGCCCGGCTGGCCGGCCACCAGCGTCACCCCACCGTCCTCGCCGACCGTGACATGGCGTCGGCCCGATCGCAGGGCGACACGGCCCAGCTTGCGGTCGACGATCTCGAACCGCGTCGGCGCATCCGAAACCAGGCGCCCACCGCTGGCCGCCAGGCCGGTGCTCGCGTGAAACGACGTCAGCCGGACTGATCGGCCATAGGGAATGGGCCGCATCAGGCCGCGGGTATGCGGCTGATGGACGTCGATGCTGTCGAAATCGGCAAAACCGCCCTCGGCGCCGGTCGTGTTGTAGTTGAACAAGCTATAGCGAACACCTTGGAAGGTGAAGGTCTGATAGAGCAGCACGACCTCGTTGCCGATGGGCGTGAAGGTGTTGCCGTCGACCGAATAGCTGAAGCGCGCCCGTTCGGTGAGGAAGTCGCAGTCGGCCCGCAACCAGATGCGCGTTCCGGTCATCTTCACCCGCACCCGCTGATCCAGGCGCTGGTCGTAAAAGACGACATTGAGTTCGTCGGCAAGTTTCTCGACGCCCAAAGTCGCATAGGGCAGATTGAGCAGCCCAAGGCCTGCGGTGTCGCCCGTCTTGAGGTTCGACACATCGAGCAGGACGGTTGGCGTGGACATTGGCCCGATCGCTCGCTGCGTCAGCGTGTTGCGCGCGTCGTAGAACGAGGTCGCCGGCAGGGCATGCAGCCGCAGGAAACCCGGCCGCTCTGACAACGACCACTTGTCGTCGACCGGGACGTGGTTCCACTGCCACAGGGGTTGGAGCTGCGGCGCCGAAAAATCATCGCTGCGCTGAAAGGGCACACGCACCGGCTGCGGCGTGGCAGTCTTGGGCTTCACCCACGTCCGCGGCGTGCGCGTCAGGTTGCCCGGCAGGCCAAAGTAGGGCCAGCCGTCCTTCCAGGTGATCGGAGACAGGCTGAGCAGGCGACCGACGGAGTTGAAGTCCATCATCGAAAAGCCCCACCACTCGCCCGCAGGCGTCTGGATGATGCCACCCTGGTGCAACGCCAGGCTGTGGTTGGCGGCGGGGTCGGGCCCCCAGGTCTCGAACGGCGGCTGGCGCGTGCCCAGGCGCAAGCTTGAGGCCATGCCGAAGTCCTCATGCAAGCTGATCGCTTGATGGACCTCGTAGGGCCCCAGCACATGATCCGCTCGCGCCGCCGGCATGCGAAAACCGCCCGCGTAGTTGGCGCTGATGATGTAGTACTTGCCGTCGATCTTGTAGAAGTGCGCGCCCTCGCCCATGCCGGCGTCCTTGGTGAACAAGACGCGCTCGGTGCCCGGCACGATGTCGGTCAGGTCGTCCGTCAGCTGGGCCAGTCGCATCGTCTGGTGATCCCAGACGACATAGGCCTTGCCGTCGTCGAACAGCACGGACAGGTCGTGGAAGCTGCGCTTCATCGGCGTGCGTGTCCACGGCCCCTTCGGATCGGTGGCCGTGAACATCTGGGTCACCTGGCCGTTGACGTTGGCAAAGATGTAGAACTTGCCTTCGTGATAGCGGAAGGACGGCGCCCAGATACCAAGGCCATAGATGTGGTTGCCCCCCTCCAGCCGGAAGGCCGGGCCGAGGTCGAGCTTGTCCATCGCGTAGGCAACGAACTCCCAGTTGACCAGGTCTTTCGAGCGCAGGATCGGCACGCCCGGCATGGTGTGCATGGTGGTGCCGGTCAGGTAGAACCAGTCACCGACGCGGATCAGGTCCGGATCCGAAAACTCGTCATAGAACAAGGGATTGGTGAAGGTGCCGTCGCCGTTGTCCGGCGTCCAAGTGGCGGTCGACAAGCCCTTGGACGCGCTCGCCGCTGGCCCCCCGCCCTTCAACGCAGATGCCGGCGCCGCGCAGGGCAACAGCGTCAAGGCGATGCATGACAGCAGCCCGGATATGAAAACTACGGGCGATCTCGACCCATGCCACATGACGCTTCACCTTTCAGATTGCCCAGTTCGAACTGCCGCTGGCGGGCATGCAGCGGGCGATTGTCGACAGACTTTGGTATGACCAAATTGAAGTTTACGCATAAACTGGTCAGACCCTTTTCGGGTTTGGCCTCCCACGTCGTCATCCAAGCCTTCGGCTGTGCTTAGACCGGGTTGGGCGATTCCAGGTCTCTCAAAACCACTCCGGGTAACGCCCGCAACAACCTCTTGAAGGTTCACGCCCAGCCATGCGCCTCCCCAGCCTCCTGCACCGCATCGCCCTTTGCTGCGCCGCCCTCGCCTGCGGGGCCGCGCCGGCTGCCGAACCGGCGCCCGGCGCCAATCCGGTGCTGCGTGACCGCTTCACCGCCGACCCTGCACCGCTGGTCGTGGGCGACACGGTCTATCTCTACGTCGGCCGTGACGAGGCCAAGGGCGACGAGTTCTTCCGCATGAACGAGTGGCTGGCCTATTCCTCCAAGGACCTGCGCCACTGGACCGCCCACGGCGCCTTCATGAAGCCCACCGACTTCAAATGGGCGGTGGGCGACGCGTGGGCCGCGCAGGTGGTGCAGCGCAATGGCCGCTTCTACTTTTACGCCACCGTGCAGCACAACGACACGCAGCCGGGCAAGGCCATCGGCGTGGCGGTGGCCGACAACCCGCTGGGCCCGTTCAAGGATGCGCGCGGCTCGGCGCTGATCACCGATGCCACGACGCCGGCCCCCTACGGCTGGAACGACATCGACCCCACCGTCTTCATCGACGACGACGGCACCGCCTGGCTGGCCTGGGGCAACCCGGTGCTCTACCTGGCCAAGCTCAAGTCGAACATGACCGAGCTGGACGGGCCCATCGAGAAGATCGCGTTGCCCAACTACACCGAGGGGCCGTGGCTGTCCAAGCGCAAGGGGATGTACTACATGACCTATGCGTCCATGGCGCACCAGGGGCTCGCCGAGCATCTGTCCTATGCCACCGCGCTCAGCCCGCGCGGGCCCTGGACCTACCAGGGCACGCTGACCGGCACTGCCAAAAACAGCTACACCATCCACGCCGGCGTCATCGACGACTTCAAGGGACAGTCCTACCTGGTCTATCACAACGGCGCGCTGACCCTGCCGGATGGGGAGACCGGCGCCGGCGCCCGCCGCTCCGTCACGATGGAATACCTCTACTACGACGCCGACGGCCGCATGTGGCCCGTGACGCAGACCGAGGCCGGCGTCAGCACGCCGCCCAAGCCGCCCACCGGCAAGGTGCCCGCGCTGGCGGACCCGGGCCGCTCCGACCCCCGCGTGGCCGTCCAGCAGTTCGCCCAGGGCTATCCCGAAACCTGGCCGGGCAGCCCGGCGCTGGCCTCGGTCACCCGGCCTTTCGAGCAGGCCCCTGAACCCGTGGGCTTCCATCGCGACGGCGGCGGCGCCAGCCGCCTGGTGCAGACCTTCGTGCCGCGCGCCGACATCGCACTGGGCCGCCTCAGCCTGTACGCGGGCGACGGCCACGGCACGGATGCCACGCGCAGCTTGCGCCTGTCGCTGCGTGACGTGGAGGCCGGCACCGAACTGCTCGGCGCCGGCGAGGGCCTGGCCATCGCCTACCGGCCGCAAGGAGCAGGGCTGCTGAGCTTTGACTTCAGCGCCCATCCGCTGGTCGTGCTGAAGTCCGGCCGCCGCTATGCGCTGGCGCTGCAGGGCCAGAAGGATGCGCTGACGATCAATCTGCGCGCCAGCCGCAGCGACGTCTATGCCGGCGGCGAGGCCAGCCTCGACGACCGGCCGTTGAAGGACCGTGAGGGCCGCCCTGCGGACTTCGCGTTCGCGCTCTACGCGCGCTAGCCATGCGGAGCTGGCCCCAGGCCGCTGGGTTCGCCATCGGCGGGTCGGACATGGCAACCGTATCAATATGAAAACTCAGAAGATCACCTGCAAGGTATCGACCGCCGGTGTTGCCCGGGGCGACGGGGTCCCGGCGGATCAACTGCGACGGCACCTGCTGCAAGCCATCGCCGTTGCGCCGCTGCTGCTTGGCATGCCAGCCGAGGCCGAAGAGAGAGACAGTGAGAGCGAAACCGCGCAGCCTTTCCCCTTGTCGGATGTGCGGCTGCTCGACGGTCCTTTTCGCAAGTCCCAGAGCCTCAACGCGCTCTACCTCGAGTCGCTCAACTGCGACCGCTTGCTGCACAACTTCCGGAAAAATGCGGGACTCGCTCCGAAGGCGCCGGTGTACGGCGGATGGGAGGCGGAAGGGCTTTGCCCAGGGCACACCCTGGGCCATTTCTTAAGCGCCTGCTCGATGTTGTGGGCGTCCACCGGACGGGAGGCGCTGCGCGCCAGGATCGACTACGTCGTCAGTGAGCTACAGGCCTGCCAGGAAGCGGCGCCCGGCGGCCTGGTGTGCGGCTTCCCCGATGGCGATACGCAACTGCGCAATTGCCTGGCAGGCCGCCCTGTCGTTGGGGTGCCCTGGTACACCCTGCACAAGTTGATGGCCGGCCTGCGCGACGCGCATCTGCACGGGCGGAATGCCCAGGCGCTCGCGGTCCTGGTGCGTATCGGCGACTGGGTCGACGAGGCCGCGCGGCCGGTCGACGAGCCGCGCTTTCAAAAAATGCTCGATCTCGAGCACGGTGGCATGGCCGAAGTGCTGGCGGACCTGCACGCGCTGACCGGGGAGGCGCGCTACCTGCGCCTGGCTGAGCGCTTCAGCCACCGGGCCCTGCTCACGCCGCTTGCCGAAGGGCGCGACACCCTCGACGGCTTGCACGCCAACACGCAGATTCCCAAGGTGATCGGCTTCGCCCGGCTGCACGGACTCACGGGACAGGCGCATTACCGGCAGGCCGCGCGCTACTTCTGGCGCACGGTAGTCGAGCAGCGCTCGTTTGCGACGGGGGGGCATGGCGACAACGAGCATTTCTTTCCGCCCGCCGAATTCGAGAAGCATCTGGCCTCGGCTTCGACCATGGAAACCTGTTGCACCTACAACATGCTGCGTCTGACGCAGGCATTGTTCGCCGCGCAACCATCGGCCGCCTACGCCGACTATCACGAACGTGCCCTGTTCAACGGCATCCTCGCCTCCCAGGACCCGGACAGTGGCATGTTCACCTACTTCCAGGCCACCCGGCGCACCTATCCGAAGCTCTATTGCACGCATGAGCATTCGTTCTTCTGCTGCACCGGCACGGGGATGGAAAGTCACGCCAAGCACGGCGATTCCATCTATTTCCACCGTCGGGAAGTGCTGTATGTGAATCAATACATTGCGTCGGATCTGCATTGGGCCGACCAGGGTGTGCATCTGCGCCAGACGACCACGTTTCCCGAGCGCGGCGCCAGCCGCCTGACGCTGCGGCTGGAGCGGCCCACAAAGCTTGTCCTCAAGCTGCGCCACCCGGGCTGGTGCCGGCAGATGAGCGTGCGCTTGAACGGCCGCAAACTCATGGCCAGCGACAAAGCCGGGCGCTACGTGGAGCTCGCGCGCACCTGGCGCGACGGCGACGTACTGGACGTCGACCTGCCGATGCATGTGCATCTGGCACCGTTGCCGAACGCGCCCCAGATTGCGGCGCTCATGTACGGCCCCCTGGTGCTGGCCGCGCGCGTCGCCGGCCCCGCCATGGCGCCCGGTGCCGATCTGGTTGCGTGGAACGTGTCTTATGGCAAGACGTTCAAGGAGCCGCTGGAGATCCTCCCGCTACCCCTGCCTGGCGCCGGCCTTGATGGGGCGGTCCGGCGCGGTACTGGCCCGCTGATGTTCCATCTGAGCGGGCCGGGCCTGGGGGAGGGGTACGAACTGCTGCCGTTCCACAGAATCGCGCACGGCTACTACAACTTGTACTGGCAGGTCAGCTGATGTGCCCTTGACTGGCGAGCGAGAAGTTGGGCGGCACGAGGACATGCACGGCAACTGGCCGGCGACCGAAGCCCTGACTCGCAGTGATGACCTCCACAGACAAGACCTTGGACCAACCCTGACAACCTGACCCCACCCCATGAGCCGACCGATTTCTTCCCTCCTGCTGGCCCTCGTCCTTGCCTGCATCACGTCTCAGCCCCTTTCAGCGGCACCGGCCCCTAAGGAGATGCAGGTCGATCCTGCTCATAACCCTCTTATCTGGGCCGACGTCCCGGACATCGCCATCATTCGCGTAGGCAAGACCTACTACATGAGCAGCACGACGATGCACATGAGCCCGGGCCTGCCGATCATGAAGTCGACGGACCTGGTCAACTGGACCATGGCCTCGTACGCCTATCAAACCCTTGCCGACAACGAAGCCTTGCGCCTCGAAAACGGCAAGAACGCCTACGGTGAAGGCTCCTGGGCCAGCAGCCTGCGTTACCACGACGGCGTGTTCCATGCCTCGACGTTCGCCGCCAACACGGGTCGCACTCACATCTACACCACGCGCGATCCAGAACGCGGCCCGTGGAAGGAGACGAGCTTCGAGCCCTTGCTGGGTGACCACAGCCTGTTCTTCGACGATGACGGTCGCGTCTACATGGTCTACGGGGGCGGTCGCATCATGCTCACCGAGATGAAACCGGATCTCTCCGGCATCAAGCCCGGCGGCGTGAACAAGGTCATCGTCGAAAACGTCAACGCCCTCTTCGGCGCCGACCAGGGCGGGCTCAAGGGCGAAGGCTCGCAGCTTTTCAAGGCCAACGGCCGCTACTACCTGTTCAACATTGCCTCACCCGGCAGCCGTTGGGCACGCACCGTCACCATCCACCGCGCCGACGCCATCGACGGCCCCTACGAAGGTCGCATCGCGCTCGACGATCGCGGTATCGCCCAGGGCGGCCTCATCGACACCCCGGAAGGCAAGTGGTACGCCTATCTCTTCAAGGACAACGCCGCCGTCGGTCGCATCCCCTACTTCGTGCCGGTGACCTGGAAAGACGGCTGGCCCGTGCTCGGCGAAAACGGCAAGGCACCCATGACGCTCGATATCCCCGCCGGCGCACAGGGCGTCTCGGGCGCCTCCGGCATCGTCGCCTCCGACGAATTCGACCGCCGGCCCGGCGACCCCGCCCTGCCCCTGGCCTGGCAATGGAATCACAACCCGAAGCCCCATGACTGGTCGCTCACCAAGCGCCCGGGTTACCTGAGCCTCACCACCAGCCGGGTCGTTTCCACGCTGCTCGAAGCCCCGAACACGCTCACTCAGCGCACCTTCGGCCCGAGCAGTTCGGCCACCACCAGCATCGACGTGAGCGGCATGAAAGACGGCGACTGGGCCGGCCTGGCGGCTTTTCAGCGGCAGTATGGTTTTGTCGGCGTGAAGATGAGTGACGGCGCCCGATCTCTCGTCATGGTGAGCGCCGAAACCGACAAGCCTGAAGAGATCGCCTCCATTCCCCTGACTGGCAAGACCGTTCATCTCAGGGTCGACTGCGAATTTGAGCCTGCACCTGAACTCGCCCGCTTCTCCTACAGCCTCGACGGTAAATCCTGGACCCCCATCGGTCGTCCCTCTCGCCTGAAGTACACCTTCCCGCACTTCATGGGCTATCGCTTCGGCCTCTTCTATTACTCGACCAAGACGGCCGGCGGCCGTGTCGACTTTGACTACTACCGCGTCGGGCAAGGGACGGAAGACCGTCGCTGACAAGGCGCGATCACTTTCCGCCTTCCTCCACTTGCGCCCCACTTGAATAGACAACCCCTGTGAACTCCATCAAACACAGCCTCGCCGTTCTCGGCCTGATCGCGGCACCGGCTTTTGCCGCCAACCCGGTCAGCATCAACATCGACGCCGGCAAGCCCGGCCCGGTCATAAGCAAGTACGTCTACGGCCAGTTCGCCGAACACCTCGGCACCGGCGTCTACGAAGGCATGTGGGTCGGCACCAAGTCGAACATCCCCAACACCCGGGGTTGGCGCAATGACGTCGTCGGCGCGCTCAAGGAGCTGCATGTGCCGCTGGTGCGCTGGCCTGGCGGCTGCTTCGCCGACACCTACCACTGGCGCGACGGCATTGGCCCGCAGGACAAGCGCCCGAGCAACGTCTGGGGGACCCACGTCGAAGAGATCAACGCCGTCGGTACGCACGAGTTCTTCGACCTGATCGAGATGATGGGCGCCGACGCCTACGTCAACGGCAACGTCGGTACCGGCAGCGTGCAGGAGATGGCCGACTGGGTCCAGTACATGACTGCGGAAGGCGGCTCGCCGCTGGC
>NZ_JBFUMN010000018.1:0-89900 GCF_054049335.1 Roseateles sp. P5_E1 | reverse complement strand
GCCTCATCGTGCAGCTCTGGCGCCATCACGGCTTCACGGCCCTGCTCGTGATCCATGACGTCGCCGAGGCCGTGGCCCTGGCCGACCGCGTGCTGCTGATAGACCGTGGCGGCATCGCGCTGGATGCGACCGTCTCGCTGCCCCGCCCGCGCTCTCGCACGGCGGCAGGGTTTGCGGAGCTGGAGGAGCGGGTGCTGCGGCAGATCGTCGGCCACCCGGCATTGGTTTAGCTGTCAGGGACTGAGCGAGTGGTGCTGGCTTAGCCGCTCACAGAGCAAGGCCGCGAGCCGCGCAGCACGTTGTAGGGATTCACCGGCGCACCGCGCCACCAGCGTGGCTTCGGCTCGAGCTTGAAGATCGCCAGGTGCAGGTGCGGTGCACCGGCCGGCGAATTGCCGGTCAGGCCCACGTAGCCGACCAACTGGCAACGGCGCAGCGACTGGCCCTCCACCAGGCCCGGCGCGTAGCCGTCGAGATGGGCGTAGTAGTAGGCGTAGCGCGACGCGGGGTCGAACTGGTAAACCGTGAGGCCGCCGCGCTGGCTGGTAAACAGCTTGGCCACCACGCCGTCTTCCACCGCCAGCACCGGCGTGCGCATCGGGGCCGGGATGTCCAGCGCCTCATGGGCACCTTTCGTGCGGCCGTCGCCGAAGGTATCCGTCAGGGTGGCAGCCCACACGCCAGGTAGCGGAATGGACAAATCGCGGCCCTGCAGGTCGGCGATGTCGGCAGGCGTGACGGCGACGTCCACCGGGCCTGACGCGGGTGTGACCGCCGTTGCAGGCCAGGACGAAGGCACCGCGGGTGCCTCGACCCGCACCGCCGGCGCGGTCACCTGAGGTTGGACTGGCGGCGGCACTGGCGCGCGGCGCTCGCTGCAAGCGCTGGCGCAGGCCAGCAGCAAGGCCATTGCCGCGTGGGACGCGCCGTGGCGAGGCGGTGGGAGTGCCATTGCGTGCAACCTGCCTTGCAGCCAAAGTCAGGGCCGAATGTCGACCTCGAAGCCCGGTTTCACGAGCTTGGCCAGACGTTGCGCGTCCCAGTTCGTCATGTGGATGCAGCCGTTGGTTTCCTCGCGGCCCAACTGCGCGGGGTTGGGCGTGCCGTGGATGCCCCAGTGCGGCTTGCTCAGCCCCAGCCACGTGTTACCGACGGGATTGTTGGGGCCCGGCGCGACCTCGGCCTTCTGCGCGTCCTTGGGGGCGTTTTTCAGCAGCGCCGGGTTGTATGTGAAGGTCGGGTTCGGCACCTCGCTGACGATCTTCAGCACGCCCAGCGGCAACGGGTCCTGCGGCCCGCCGATGCTGATCGGGAACGCCCCCAGCACCTTGCGATCGGCGCCGAGCACCCACAAGGTCTTGGCCCTCTTCTCGATCTCGATCCTGACCGCCGCGCCGCCGACCGGCGGGCGCGCGGAGACGTCGGGCACGATCAACTCGTCGCCGGCCTTGAAATCCTTCGCCCGGCCACGATTGAGCGACGCAAGCATCGACTCGCTGAGATGGAAGCGCTCCGCCAGCGCCTCGCCGACGGTTTCGTAGTCCAGCGACTTCAGCTTGGCGCGCTCGGCCATGTCGGCGGGTGTGCGGGTGTAGGGGCCGGCCACGTCCTTGTCGGTGACGGTGTAGGTCGCGAACGCACCGCCCGTATCGCCCTGTTCCAGCGCCTTTGCGGTGGCCGCGTCGAGCCGGCCGCTGACCTTCAGGCCCCTGGCTCGCTGAAACGCGGTCAGCGCGCGTTGCAGGTTGCGCCCCTGGCGGCCATCGATCTCGCCCGGCGAGAACCACGCCCGATCCAGAAGCACCTGGGCGCGGGCAACCGCGTGGGCACCCACCGCGTGACCGTGTCCAGGCACCAGCGACGCAGCGTTGAACGCCTCCAGCGTCTGCGGTGCCGCCGACGGGGTGGCGCGGGCGCGGTGCGTGGCGGCCACGCCCGGCGACGCGACGCAGGCGCAACACAGCAGCGCGGCAGCCATCTTCAGCGGTGAAATTGGCAAGGTCGGCATGGCGGGCTCACGAGGTGGGTCGATTCACCGCACCGTACCGAGGTCACCGCGCCGCACGTGTAGGCCGATGCCTGGAACCACTGCCAATTGACGACGTGAACCGCTGCCCGCGAGGCTGGACGACCGCTGCGCGCCCTACATCGGGCATCGAAGGAGCGGCGAAGTCCGATGAGTCGATGACTGCTTCGTGCCGCGCACCCTGAACCTGGCCCTTTGACGCGAGCGACGGCAACCGCTGCAGCACCGACCGCCGCTGATTGCCGCCGTTCGCCGCAAAGCTTGCCAACCGGCAGATGGAGCGACTCAAAGCGAAAGACGCAGATGAACCGATTCCAAACGTCAGAACCGGTAGCAGTGCCCCGGCTGAGAGTCGCCACCATTGACCTGCGCACCATGGGCCGCAACAGTCGCGCCGGGATAGGCGCCGTTCTGACAGGCGATCAGCGCATCACGACTGCCTTCGACGCCCCGCTCGACTATGGATTTTCGCGGCTCAAGACGTAGTCCGCGATGTTCGGATGCCGCTGGGGCGTCGCTTGGTTTGGTGGTCGCGAACGCCCGAGCAGGAGAGCGGGGCAGCTTGAGGTTTAGGGGTGCCGGGCTGGCGCCAGCGGCGTCATCGCCGGGCGCCGCGATGCAGTAAAGAGGTGCGGCCAGCGCGGCCAGCAGCATCGCTGAGCTGCGCACACCAGACAGCGAACCGGACAAGCGGCCTGCGAAGGGTAGAAACAACTGCTTTGAAGACGCMACGCCTAGCATGTTGGGATTGTGGCCAGTGTCCGATCATCCGCGAGCCATGCTGTTGACCTTGCCGTCACGAGCCGTAGCCAGACTGTCCGCGGAAGGTGAAAAGAGCCAACGGAGACAAACGGTTCGCGCTCTACGATTTTGGAKAGGTCGCAAGTGCGCGTTCCTACCTTCGTCGGTTCATAGCTCTGGAGCCTGAATGTTCTCTCGCCAAACACTTCTCGTTCTGTTGAGCGCCGCAGCGTTCACCGGAATTGCGCATGGTGCGCCATGCAAGACGACTGTCGATATTCCCCAGCGCCTGCGTGACAGCTCTCTGCTCCTATTGGGCGAACTGCACGGCACGCGCCAGATACCGGATTTCGTAAGCGCCTATGTCTGCAACTTGGCTGCTCAGGCGAGAAGCGTGGCGCTCGCGCTCGAATGGCCAGAGGAAAACCAAGCGGCAATCGACGCTTTCCTTGATAGCGATGGCCGGGGCGGTGCACGCAAGGCGTTGTTCGGTTCCCGCGATTGGTCAAAGCCCGCGCATGAGCAGGATGGGCGTACCAGCATGGCCATGCTTGTGCTGCTCGATGAGGTGCGGCAGCACAACAAAGCCACGCCGAATCGCAAGGTCACAGTCCGCGCGATCGACGGGGACGACCTGACGATGAGCCGCAACGTCCGTGCGCTGACCGCTACGGGGCTTTTCTCTCACGTCGTCGTGCTGACGGGAGACCTCCACACCAGTTTGGCCAAAGGCAACATGTTCGATCCGGCCATGGAGCCCATGGGCTTTCTGCTACGTGACCTCCGCCCGATTTCCCTCGTGGCGGAGTACGACCAAGGGACGGCCTGGAACTGCGCCGCCAGCCAGTGTGAGCCGCATGTAGTGCTATCCATGCCGACGCAGCGAGGCGCGCAGTATTCAATTTCGTTGCGGCCACCGAAAGATCGGCTCGGCTACGACGGCAGCTTCTACGTGGGGAGGATCGACGCTTCGCCTCCGGCCGTTTTGCCCACCGCCGCAAACGATTGAGTTGAATGGCTTGCAAGAACGGCCGTCGCCCTTTCTCGCGCTCGAGCTGAGCGGCGGCAATCGCATGCCGGCACGACCGTCTCCGTCGCGCCCGGTGCTCGGACCAGGCAACATGGCACCATCGAGGCCGGGCAGGTCAACGTGGGGACGTCCATCAAATGATTTGGATGAGAGCCGCCGCTGACCGGCGGGTCAGACGTCGATCGTTGCTGGTCAAGCCTGGCCTGTGACTATGTTTTGGTTCAAATGGATTAAGTGACATTGAAGCAAGCGCTGATTTCATTCGTGCTCGTGCTGACGGCTGCAACCCAAGTTGTTGCCGAAGGCTCCGCGGCGGCTTTCCCGCAGATGCTGAAGCCGGAGGCACAGCAGGCCAAGTCGGCCCATCTGGCTGCGGACCTGCTGTCTCGCTACCACTACCGCCCCCTCTCGCTCGACGACGCGTTGTCGGCCAGGATCTTCGACCAGTATTTAAAGGCGCTCGATCCGGAGAAACTGTACTTCCTGCAGTCCGACATCGATCGCCTGTCAGGCGACCGCATCTTGCTCGACGACGCGATCCTGGCTGAGGACCTGCGGGTGCCGTTCGAGGTCTTCAACCTGTACGAACGCCGGGTGGCTGAGCGGCTGACCTATGGCCGCACCTTGCTCAAGAAGGGGTTCGATTTCGGGCAAGACGAATCTTTGACGGTCGAGCGCAAGGATCAGCCTTGGCCTGCGACCGAGGCAGAGTCCCAAGACCTCTGGCGCAAGCGCGTCAAGAACGAGTGGTTGCGGCTCAAGCTTGCCGGCAGGGACGACCCGGCCATCGTGAAGATTCTCGACAAGCGCTACGAAAGCGCATCGAAGAACCTGGGCAAGATCACAAGCGCCGACGCCTTCCAGGCCTTCATGAATGCCTACACGATGGCGATCGACCCACACACGAACTACCTGGGACCGCGCGCCGCGGAAAACTTCGGCATCTCCATGCGACTGTCCCTGGTGGGCATCGGCGCGCTTCTGACGCAGATCGACGACTACGCCACCGTCCGGGAGCTGGTGCCAGGAGGGCCCGCGAGCCTGTCGGGCCAGTTGAAGGTCGGCGACCGTATCGTGGGCGTCGCGCAAGGCGCGACCGGCGCCATGGAGGATGTCGTCGGCAGGCGCCTTGACGACACGGTGGCGTTGATCCGGGGCATGAAGGGTTCGACGGTTCGGCTGGACGTCCTGCCGGCCGACAGCGGGCCCGATGCGCCGAACAGGACCGTCGTACTGGTCCGCAACACCATCACAGTGCAGGACAGCGCCGCCAGGGCCAAGATCTATTCCGTCACGACGGGCGCAGGCAAGCGCCTGGTCGGCGTAATCACCCTGCCTTCGTTCTACGAGGATACCGACGCACTCAGAAAGGGCGACAAGGACTACCGCGGCGCAGCGAACGACGTGGGCAAGCTGCTGTTCGACATGAAGGCCCAGAAAGTAGATGGCGTGTTGATCGACTTGCGCAATGACGGCGGCGGGTCGCTGCGCCAGGCGGTGAACCTGACGGGCATGTTCGTTGGCAAGTTGCCGGTCGTTCAGACCCGAGATGCAAGAGGCAACATCACTGTCGAGAAGAACGCCGAGGCTGGTTTGGCATGGAGCGGGCCGCTGGGCGTCCTGATCAACAGGGGCTCGGCTTCGGCGTCAGAAATCTTCGCCGCGGCGATCCAAGATTACGGTCGCGGCGTGATCATCGGCGAGGGCAGCTTCGGCAAGGGCACCGTCCAGACCCTCGCCAACCTCGACCAGATCGCGAAGAACGCAGCGCCGACGTACGGTGAACTGAAGTTCACCATCGCTCAGTTTTTTCGGGTGAATGGCGGGACGACCCAACTCCGTGGCGTGACGCCAGACATCCTCTTTCCGCAAACCAGCGACGACACCGAGTTCGGAGAGTCGAGCTACGTCAATGCCCTGCCGTGGACCAACATTCGAGCCGTGGACTACTCGCCTGTGGGTGACGTCAAAACGCAGTTGCCCCGCCTGTTGGCTTGGCACGCAGCCCGCGTCGAGCACGCCCTTGACTTCCAGAACCTGCTGCAGGATGTGGCCAAGGCACAGGAGCGTCGCAAGAACAACGTGATTTCGCTCAGTGAATCAGTTCGACGCAAAGAACGTGCTGCCTCGGAGAAGCGCCTGGCTGCCCAGCTGGGTGAAGCGGGAAGGGGCGCGAGCGGCACGCTGGTCGACGACGGCTTGCAGTTCAACGAACGCCAGCTGGACAAGGATCTCGCCGCTGAAAAAACCCGGAAGACCATCAACGATGCGCTTCTTGACGAGGCTGTCAGTATCCTCTCCGACAGCGCGGCATTGAAGGAAGGCCAGACCCAAACAGCGGCGAGCGCTCTACCGATCCGTCCCCAGGTGGTCATGACCTTGCCGAACGTTTCCTCTGAGAAATAGCCGTTGGTGGCCGAGACCTGACCTGGAGGCGGCCACGTCGAGCGGCGCGCACATTGCCGGACTCGGTGCGGATCTTCACCCAAATGCGCACGACCCCCATCAGGTTGCCTCAAGGGTTCTCGCCCGACATCTCCATGATCAGTCGCGTCACGAGGTACAGCCGCGGCGCGATGGAGCGGATATCGACGTACTCGGCATCGTTGGAATGGGCGCCAAAGCCCGTGAGACCCAGGCCTTCGATCACCGGTCCTCGGGCCTGTATCGCCGCGAAGGAGGCGTCCGTGCCGCCGCCCGTGGCGACTTCGGCCACCTGCATCGCCAGGCCCAGCTCCGCATAGATGGCCTGGGCGCGCTTGGCCAGCGCGCGTGACGCGTCGGTGGCCTCCAGCGGCGGGCGGCGCACTTCGAACTTGAGCTGCACCTTGGCGTCAGCCAGGCGCCGCTGCTGCACGCGGCGCTGCAGCTCCTTCTCCAGGCGGTCGAAGTCCGCCACACGCAAGGCGCGCGCATCGGCCTGGGCCGTGGCCTGGGCCGGGATCACGTTGCGGTTGGTGCCCGCCTGGGCCATCGTCCAGTTCAGCTTCAGGCCCGTGGCCGGCTCCGACAAGTCCTGCATCTGCAGCAGTTGATGAGCCAGTTCCGTCAACGCATTGATGCCACCCTCCGGCCTTGCGCCGGCGTGCGAGGAGCGGCCTTCCACGCTCAGATAGGCCGAGCCGATGCCGCTGGTCGCCAGGCGCACACCGCCCTGCGCGCCGGCGCCCTCGAAGGACAGCGTCATGTCCTGGTCAGCCGCGGTGCGCGTGATGGTCGCACGCGAGCCCGGCGAGCTGATCTCCTCGTCGCCGTTGATCAATACGGTCAGCGTGCCGTAGTCGTCAATGCCCGCCTTCTGCAGCAGCGTGATCGCATGCAGGATGGTGGCCACGCCCTGCTTGTCGTCCGCGATGGCGAGGCCGTAGGCGCGGTCACCCTCGATGCGAAAGGGCTGGTCCTTCAGCATGCCCTTCAGATAGACGGTGTCCATGTGGGCAATGAGCAGCAGCTTCTTGCTGCCTCGCCCCTTGAACTGCGCCTTCACCATCTGGCCCTGGCGTTCCGGCGTGTCCTCCATGCGGTAGACCTCGGAGGGCTCGATCATCGACACCTCGCCGCCCAGGACCTTGAGCTTGCCGGCGATCAGCCCGGCCACCGAGGCCAGGCCGTCCAGGTCCTTGCTGCCGGACTCGATCTCGACCAGCGCTCGCAAGGTCTCCAGCAGCGCCGGCTGCTCCTGCTTCGCCAGGTCCTGCAGTTGCTGGGACGTGGGCGTTGCCTGAGTCAGGGACGCCGCGAGAAGGGCGGTGCTGGCGATCAGGATGCGAAGGCGAAGATGCATGGCGTTGTGGTCGTGGTGTGGACGGCGCGGACTGTGCCAGCGGCCGCGGCAGCCGCCTATCGACAAGTTTTCCCCACCCTATGCAGTGATGTAATGGGCTGATGTAATGACCCATGCGCTTTCGCTCGCCGTCGCTGGCCGAACTCCATGCTTTCGTCGCGGTGGCCGAGCTGGGCAGCTTCTCCGCGGCCGCACAGGCCTTGTCCGTCACCCAGGGTGCCGTCAGCCGCGCGGTGCAGCGGCTCGAGTCGGAGCTGGGCCTGGCGCTGCTGGCGCGCGGCGGCGCCCAGGTCA
The DNA here is from genome assembly GCF_054049335.1 of Roseateles sp. P5_E1. NCBI lineage: Bacteria > Pseudomonadati > Pseudomonadota > Betaproteobacteria > Burkholderiales > Sphaerotilaceae > Roseateles > Roseateles sp. P5_E1. Next base: position 82,025 of record NZ_JBFUMN010000018.1, on the reverse strand, counting down.
CGACGACGCCAGATGGCGCCGGCTACCTTGCCCGCATCAGGCCCGCCCTGGACATGCTGGAAGGGGCCGTTCCCTTGCGGGCGGCGCCTGCCGGCCCGTCACTGCGCATGGCGCCCGTGCCCTCGCTGTATGCGCGCTGGCTGGTGCCGCGGCTGCCGGCGTTGCAAGCGCAACATCCGCAGCTCAAGCTCGAGTTCCGCCGCTGGCGCCACGACGACCGCTTCGAGCGCGACGACGTCGCCTGCTGGATCAACCCCAAGCCGAGCGCACACAGCCGCTGGCCCGAAGGCGTCGTCGCGCAATACCTGCTCGGGCGCGAACTGGTCCCCGTGTGCCGCCCCTCGCGCGCCGCCCGGCTGACCCGGCCGCAAGACGTGCTGCAGCACCCGCTGCTGCACCACAGCGCCCATCCCGCCGACTGGGCGCTCTGGCTCAAGGCCCAGGGCGTGCAGGCGAGCCAGCCCCAACTGGCCTCGGGCTTCGACCTGGCCGCTGCACTGATCGAGGCCGTCGTTGCCGACATGGGCATCGCGGTCGTGCAGCTTTGCCTCATCGAAAGGGAGCTGGCCGCCGGGCAGCTCGTCGTGCCGTTCAGCGGCTGGGTGTCGTCGGGGCGCGGCTTCTACCTGTGCCGGCGGGCCGACCAAGAAGGTTCGTCCGAGCTCCATGCATTCGCGCAATGGGCGGTGGCCGAGAGCCGGCGCTGGCGGCGCGAGGCCCTGGCCGCGCTCGACTGACGGTCAATACACGAGCGAGAAGGTGACGTGACCCTCGTCCCGCGGCGGTCCATCAATGACTGCGCTCCTGCATCACAGCGCGGTTCTTCCCGCCTCGCTTGGCCTCGTAGAGTGCCTTGTCTGCGGCTTCGATGAGTTCAAGGGATGAGCCACCGCGCTGCGGGATCATCGAGGCGCCGCCGATGCACACCGTGAGGTGTCGGGCGGGCGCCGAATCGCCCTGCGCCAGTTCAAGGTCCTGCACGGCCAGGCGCAGTTTTTCGGCCATGAAACCGGCCCCGGCCGCCGGCGTGGTCGTCATGACCAGCGCGAACTCCTCGCCACCGTAGCGCGCCACGAGATCGGTCGAGCGGTTGGCATTCAGGTGCAAGGTGCCTGCCACCTTCTGCAAGGCCTCGTCGCCGGCCGGGTGGCCGTACGTATCGTTGTACTGCTTGAAATCATCGATATCGACCATCAGCACGGAGAGCGTGCTCTGGTCGCGCAGCGCCCGGCTCCATTCCATCTGGATGTGCTCGTTGAACCGGCGCCGGTTGCTGATCTCGGTGAGCCCGTCCACGTAGGTCAACCGCTGCAGCTCGATGTTCAACTCCGTCAGCTGCTGCTGGCTCTCGCGCAGGGCCCGGTACGCCTCGTCGCGCTGCAGCTGGATCGAATACCCCCTGGAGTGGTAGCGGATGCGCGCCACCAGCTCGACCTGGCTCGGCAGCTTGACGAGATAGTCGTTGGCACCGGCCTCGAACGCTTCGCTTTTCACCGCCGGGTCCTCGGTGGTCGACAGCACCACGATCGGGATGTCCATGGTGGCCGCGTTGGCGCGGTAGCGGCGAACCAGCGTCAGGCCGTCGATGCCGGGCATGACCAGGTCCTGCAGGATCACCGTCGGCCCGATCTGCTCGGCCAAGGCGATCGCCTTCGCGGGATCGGCGCAGTAGTGGAAATCGATGTCCGCGTGGTTCAGCAGCGCGCGGCGCACGGCCTCCCCGATCATCGCCTGGTCGTCGACCAGCAGCACCATCACGGGACGGCGCCTGGCCGCCGATGGCTTCGGGACGTCGAGGCTCTTCATATCAAGGTCGATCATCATGGCCTCCTGGTTCTGGTTGCATGCAAAGCGCAGCGCGCAGCCGCGGTGCGATCGCGTCGATGGGCAGGACGTCCACCGCAGCGTCCAGCGCCACGGCGGCCCTCGGCATGCCGTAGACGGCGCAACTCGCCTGGTCCTGCGCGATGGTGTGGTGCCCCTGGTCGCGCAGCGCCTTCAAACCGAGTGCGCCGTCGCGTCCCATGCCGGTCAACAGCACGCCGACGACGCCGCCCCGCCACAGCGCACAGGCGCTGTGGAAGAACACGTCGACCGAGGGACGGTAGACGTACTCCCGCGGGATCGGCGTGTACGCCAGGCACCCGCCCGCCACAAGCCGCAGATGGTCGTTGGTGGCGGCGAGCAACACCACGCCCGCGGCGGGCCGGTCGCCTTCCGCGGCCACCCGCACCGGCAGCGTCGAATGCTGCCCGAGCCACTGCGCCATGCCGGCGGCGAACTGCTCGTCCACATGCTGCACGATGACGACGGCACCCGGGAAATCTGCCGGCAGGCCGTGCAGCAAGGTGGCCAGCGCCGCCGGGCCACCCGCCGAGGCGCCGATGGCGATCAAGGGTTGCGGGCAGCTCTTGCGCGACCTCGCAGCGGACCGGGCGGCGTCGACCCGGGCCGGGGCGCTGTCGCCGATCAGCTTGCCGATGATCTCGATCTTCGCCAGCAGCGGTGCGGCGCCTGCGTGCGGGTCGGCGCCGGCCAGCGTCGGCGTGTCGACGACATCGAGCGCGCCGTGGCCCATCGCGTCGAAGACGCGGGCGGTGTTGGCGCCCATGTTGGAGGTGACGAGCAGGATGGCGCACGGCGTCTCGGCCATGATGCGCCGTGTCGCTTCGACCCCGTCGACGACCGGCATCAGCAGGTCCATCAGCACGAGGTCGGGCCGCAGTTCTGCACAGCGCTGCACCGCCTGCGCGCCGTTCTCGGCCACCCAGATGACGCGGTGTTCCGGCTTCAGCGCCAGCACGCGCCGCAAGGCCTCCACGGCCAGCGGCAGGTCGTTGACGATGGCGATCTTCATGTGACGACCGCCTCGCCGATCAGGTCCACGGCCGCCTGCAGCAGCGTCTCGTCGTGGAAGCTGCCCTTGGTCAGGTAGTGGTTGGCCCCGGCTTCCAGCCCGCGCCGGCGATCCTCGTCGCGATCCTTGTACGACATGATCATCACCGGCAGCGACTTCAGGTTCGGATCTTTTCTGACGAGCGTGACCAGCTCGATGCCGTCCATGCGCGGCATGTCGATGTCGGTCACCAGCAGGTCGAAGTGGCCGGTGCGCACCGCATTCCAGCCATCCATGCCGTCGACGGCCACCTCGACGTCGAAGCCGTGCTGGGCCAGCAGCTTGCGTTCGAGTTCACGCACCGTCAGCGAGTCGTCGACCACCAGCACGCGCTTGCGCTTGCTCGCCCCGGCGGCGCCGGTGCCTGGCCGCACCTGGCTCAGCTGGCCGGAGGCAATCAACTTCTGCACCGAGCGGATCATGTCCTCGATGTCGATGATGAGCACCGGCGACCCGTCTTCCATCAGCGCGCCGGCGCTGACGTCCTTGACCTTGCCCAGGCGCGGGTCGAGCGCCTGCACCACCAGCTCGCATTCGCCGAGGAAACGGTCCACCACCAGGCCGTAGATGTCCTCGTGGTCGCCGACGACGAGGACCGACAAGTCGCCCGCCAAGGCCTGGGGCGCGTCCACCTGCAGCAACTGGTGCGCAGTGACCAGGCCGACGCGTCGCCCGTCGACTTCGACGTGCTGACGCCCCTCGAGCAGCTCGACCCGCTGTGGCGCTACTTTCAGGGCGCGGAAAATGCGCGCCAGCGGGAAGGCGTAGGGCTCGCCGCCGATGTGCACGAGCAGCGTGCGCACTACCGACAGCGTGAGCGGCAGTTGCAGCTGGAAGCGCGTGCCCAGGCCCGGCTGCGTCGACACGCGAACGCTGCCGCGCACCTGTTTGACCATGTCCTGCACGACGTCGAGCCCGACGCCCCGCCCGGAGACCTCGGTCACCCGCCGGCTGAGCGTGAAACCCGGCAGGAACAGGAACTCCAGCAGCTCGGACTCCGACAGCTCGGCCGCGACCTCGGGCTTGGCGTGGCGGCGCTCGACGACGGCGCTGCGCAGTGCCTCCAGGGCGATGCCGCCGCCGTCATCGGACACGGTGATCTGCAACGCCCCGGCGCTGTGGCGCGCCTCGAGCCGCACGACGCCTTCAGCGGGTTTGCCCACGGCGTGTCGCTGCCCGGGCGATTCGATGCCATGGTCGAGCGCATTGCGCAGCAGGTGGCCAAGCGGTGCATCCAGCTTCTCGAGCACGTCGCGGTCCACCGGCGTCGCGGCGCCGACGATGTCGAGCCTGACCTGCTTGCCCAGCGTGCGCCCCAGGTCGCGCAGCATGCGGGGCATGGTTTGAACACCGTCCGCGAATGGCCGCATCCGACAGGCCACCGCCTCGTCGTACAACCGGCGCGAGAGGTCGGCCGAGCGCCGCTCGAAAGTTTCCAGATCGGCCAACCCCTGAGCCAACAGCTGCTCGCACTCCAGCATGCGGCGCCTGACCTCGGGCGGTGCGGCCCGCTCTTGCGCAGCCTCATGCTGAAGCCGCTTGAGCCGCAGCAATGAGTTGGCGAAAGGCGTGAGCCACCTTGCGGCCACCAATGATTCGCCGGCCAGCCCGAGCAGCCGATTCAGGTTGTCGGCGGTGACGCGCACGACGCGGTCCGAGGCGTCGCGCGCCGGCGCCGCCGCGGGGGGCGCCACCGCTGCCTGCAGCACCGGCGCTGCCGCGTCGGGCGCCGGGTCGTCTTCGTCGCTGGCCAGCATCGCGGTCTGCAAGGCGTCGACGAAGGCCTTCACCTGCAGCGCGTCGCCAGGGTCCGTCCCGGCGGTCCGGCCCAGGCGCGCGAGCAGGTCCACACCCGCGAGCAACGGGTCGATCTGACGTTGGCGCAGCCGCAACCGGCCCGTTTGAGCGGCGACGAAGCAGTCTTCCATCGCATGCGCCACTTCCACCGCGGCGCCGATGCCGACGATGCTGGCGGCACCCTTGAGCGAATGGGCGGCGCGCATGCAGGACTCGAGCTGGTCGGGCGCTTCCGGGCTGCGCTCCAGGGCGAGCAACCCCTGCGTCAGCAACGGCGCGTGGTTCTCCACCTCGATGCGGAACAGATCCAGCATCGACAGGTCGCTGAGGTCGACGTTGCTCATTGGGGCACCCTGGGCGCTGCGCGCCATCCCGCCAAGCGGGAATGAGCCCCTTCGGGCGGCCGGGCGGGGCTCATGCGAGGCCCCGTTGAATGGTGTAGAGCAGCAGTTGCTCGTCGAGCAGGCCGACCGCGCGCTCATTGCTGCCCCCTGGCGCCTCTCGAGGGGTTCGCCCGCGTTCGGACGGCCGGGTGACGGGTTCGTGCCAGGCCAGGATCGCCTTGGAGTAGGTCGCCGTGGCACGCGCGACGGTGGCAGGCACTGGCTTCAGCGTGGCCGGATCGAAGCGCTGAATGCCGTGCATCTCGTCGACGGCGAAGCCCAGGCGCAGGCCGTCCAGGCCGACCACCACCAGGCGCTGCAGTGTCAGGCGCTGCCGCGGGTGTGCCGTCTGCGCGGCCTGTGCCAGGCCGAGGACGCTGCCCAGCGACACACAGACCAGCAACTCGCCCCGCACGTTGGCCACACCCTGCACGACGCCGCCGCGCCGGCTCGGCAGCGAATGAACCACCGGCAAGGCAGCGACTTCCTGGAACACCGGCGTCGGCAGGGCCAACCATTCGGCACCGATGCGAAAGATGACCGCCGAGCCCACCTCGCCCAGCCCAAGCGCCTGGGCCCGTCCCATGTGCCGGGTGCAATCGGCGAGGTAGCCGGGCGGCGCCTGGCGGTCCAGCAAAGCCAACGCGGCGGTGGCGTGGGTGGGGCAGTGGCTGCAGTGCACGTGCTGCTTCAGTTCCGGGCAGGAGCCATCGCCGCGAATGCCGATGCGGTTCCAGCAGTCGTCCAGGGCCACTTGCATGTTCATGTCAAGCCCCGCCTGGTTGCAGCCGGCTCGCGCGCTGCTGCAAGCGCCGCGCGCCGGCCGCGTCGCCCTGCTTTTGCAGCAGCAGGGCAAGGTGGATCAACGCCTCGTGGTGATTCGGGTTCAGATAGAGCGCCTTGCGGTACTGGTCGGCCGCATCGCCCGTGTTGCCGCTTGCGTCGCGCACCAGGCCGAGCAGATTGAACGCCTCGGCCGTGGGCCCGTGCTCGCGCAGATGTGCTTCACAGTGCGACGCAGCCTCGGCGAGGTGGCCCTGGTCGGCCAGGCGCTGTGCGTGGGCTATGCCCGTCGCCGCTTCGGCCCGCACAGTCGCCTGCGGCGCGGTAGCGGGGGGCGCCACCCGGGGCCGAGCGGGCCGCGGGGGCGCGGCCACCGGGGCCGGAGCACGTACGGGCCTGGGTGGCGCCGGGGTTGCACGGAGCTTGATGACGCTGCCGGGCGCCGGCCCCTTGCGGAAGGCAAACGCGAGCGGAAGCTTTGCAGAGACGAAGCCGTGATCCGACAGCAGGGTCGTCTCCGACGGGCCGACGAACAGCCAGCCGCGCGGCGCAAGCAGCCGGCCCAGCACCGCGATGGCGCGGTCCTGCGTGGCGCGGTCGAAGTAGATCAGCACATTGCGGCAGAAGATGACGTCGTAGAGCCCCGTCCCGGCCACGAGGCCGTCCAGCAGGTTGCCCGGTCGAAATTGCACGAGCCCGCGCACCGCCTCCGTCGGGCTGTGGCCGCCCGCCGTCGCGATGAAGTGGCGATCACGGAACGCCAGGTCGCTGCCGCGAAACGAATTTCGGCCGTAGACCGCAACCTGCGCCCGCGCCAGCGCACGCAGGCTGATGTCGACGGCATCGATGCGCAGCGCATTGGCCGGAAAGCCGGCGTCGAGCAATGCCATGGCCATCGAATAGGGCTCCTCGCCGGTCGCGCACGGCACGCTCAGCAAGCGCAGCACGCCCTGCGCCTGAGCAGGCGCTTCCTCGCTGGCCAGGCGCGCCAGCGCCACGAAGGCCGCCGGGTCGCGGAAGAACCAGGTCTCGGGCACGACCACCGCCTCGATGAGTTCCTGCAACTCGACGCTCGAGCCGCAGAGCCGTTCCCAGTAGGCCTGCGCGTCCGCCAGCCCGCAGGCCGACAGCCGCTCCTGCACCGCACGCTCGACGGACGCCGATCCGATCGAGGCCGCATCCAGGCCCATCGTCTGCTTGAGCAATTGCTCGAAACGGGTCATGTCCATCACGCTGCCCCGGCCTCGTCGAACAACATCGCGCGCAGCGACGCCGGAAGCAGACCCTGCACCTCGACGCGCTGGATCAGCCCCTGCGCGTCGGTCGTCACCGGGCCGAGCCAGGGCGCTGCGTCGACGTTGACGCCGGCCGCAACAAACTCCGCCGGCTCGCGGCGCAGCGTCTGCGTCGCCCTTTCGACCAACAGGCCGAGCAGGTGCGGGCCGGCTGCGGGATCGGGGAAAGTCACGAGCACGATGCGCGTGCTCAGGCGGTTCGCTGACGGGCGGCCGAGCGCGAGTTCGCTGAGGTCGATGACCGGCACCGGCACACCTCGGTAGTCGCACAGGCCGGCCACCGTCGACGGCGCGAGCGGGATCGCCTTCACGCCAAGCCGCGGCAGGACGGCGACGACCTGGCCCGCGTCGAGGGCGTAGCGTTCACTGCCGATCTGAAAGAGGATGAACAGCATCCGGCCGGCCCTCGGGCCTCAGGCCTGCGCCAGTTTGAAGCGCGAGACGCCGCTGCGCAGCCCGCCAGCCGCCTGGTGCAAGCCGTCGATCGCCTGGCCCGACTGGCGCAGCGAGTCGACAGTCTGCTGGGCGGCTTCGGTCAACTGTGTCAGTGCCTGGCTGATCTGCTCGGCGCCGGTCGCCTGCGTCTGCACGCTTTCGCTGACGGCCTCAAAACGCGGCGCCAAGGCCTGCACCTGCGAGATGATCTGCGACAGCTGCGCGCCGACTTGCTGCACCTCCTGCATGCCGCGGCGCACCTCCTCGGAAAACTTGTCCATGCCCATCACGCCGGCCGACACCGCGGACTGCATCTCCTTGACCGTCTGTTCGATGTCGTAGGTGGCGACTGCGGTCTGGTCGGCGAGCCGGCGGATCTCCGTGGCAACCACGCCAAAGCCGCGCCCGTATTCGCCGGCTTTCTCGGCCTCGATGGCCGCGTTCAGCGACAGCAGGTTGGTCTGGTCGGCCACCTTGGTGATGGTGGTGACGACCTGGTTGATGTTGCCGGCCTTGTCGCTCAACACGGCGAGCTTGGCGTTGATCGAGCCGACCGCCTCCATCACGTTGTGCATGGTCTCGGTCATGCGCTGCAAGCCTTCCTGCCCGCCGCCGGCCAGCAAGGCGGTCTCCTCGGCGACCTGCGACACCTCGCTCATCGTCTTCACGAGCGCGCGCGACGTGGCGGAAATTTCCTTGGAGGTGGCGCCGATCTCGGTGGTCGTCGCAGCGATCTCGCTGGCGGTGGCCTGCTGCTCCTTGGATGTGGCGGCGATCTCGGTCGCCGAGGTGTTGACCTGGATGCCGGACTGCTGGACCTGGCCGAACAGCTCCGTCAGCTTCTCCGTCATCCGGTTGAACCCCTGCGCCAGCGTGCCGAACTCGTCGCGCCGCTCCAGGTTCATCCGCTGCGTCAAGTCACCGGTGCTGATCGCGTCGGTGGCGGTGAGCAACCGGTGCAACGGCCGGGTGATCGATTGCAGCAGGACATAGCCGAGCGCAAGTGCCAGCAACAGTGCCGCAGCGAGACTGACCAGGATGGCCATGTTGGCCGTTGCGACCGCGCTCATGATCTGCCGGCCTGCCGCCTCGGCATCGGCCATGTTGTAGTCGACGACGGACTGCACGGCGGCGCGCAGCTTGTTGTACTGCGGGTCAAGCTGGCTGTGCAGCAGCGCCCGGGCCTCGTCGCGCTTGCTGGCCGCGCTCAGCTTCAGGATGTCGTCCTGCGTGCGCAGGTAAGGATTGGCAACGTGGAGGTTCTTGAACGCCTCGTAGTTCTCGCGATCCTCGGCCGAGAAGATGGTGCTCTCGTAGCTCTTGGCCAGGGTCTCCAGCCGAGCCCGGTTGACCTGCAACTGCGACTCGATCTTGCGCGCCTCGGTTTCATCCTTCTCGAACACCTGCTCCTGGGTCAACGCGAAGTTCTCTTGCCAGGCGGCCAGCAGCTGGCTGCTGTACAGCATGCCGGGCAAGGCCTCCTTCTGGATGACGGTCGCGTCCTGCGCCACGCGAGCGAGGCGGGAATAGATGACGGCGCCCATGACAATCATCAACACCAGCACGGCGGCGAAGCTGGCGAGGATGCGGTGCCTCACGGTCAAGATATTCATCAAATTCGGCTCCCTCGCCCTGCGTCATCCAGCCCGGCGGGCAAGTCGACGCAATGCAGCTCACCGTACGCCCTGTCTAACGCGATCTCCGTGCGGTGCCGAACATCCCGAGCGAAGAAATGGAGTTGGCCGCCGGGCGGCTCGTCGTGCCTTCAGCGGCTTTTTGTCATCGGGGGCGCGGCTTCTACCTCTGCCAATGGGCCGACCGGGAGGGCTCGTCCGAGCTGCAAGCCTTCGCGCAATGGGCAATGGCCCAGAGCCGGCACTGGCGGCGCTCGGTTGACGATCAGTACACGAGAGAGAAGGTGACGTAGCCCTCACCCTCCTCGGCCAGATGCTTGATGCCCGACGTACCGGCACTGATGCCGATGAACCTGAGCTGCCTTTGAGTTTCCTTGGCGTGCTTGGCCAGTGCCAACGCCGCCGTCATCCTGTCGTTGGCATGAGGCGCCAGGTCGTTGTAGATAAGCTCGAGGTTCGCTCCGGCTGTCATCAGCGAACTCAGGAATGCGGGTTGGAGCGTGTTGTTGTGCATCTGGTCTCTCCGTGGGTTGAGGGCAGCATAGTCTGTCGAATTCCAGCACGACGACAGCCCGTTGTCCCGCCATGGCACCATATTGGCCCATGCCCCTGCACATCGCCTGCCTCTGCGCCGCCTGGTGCCGCACCTGCGAGTCCTACCAAGAAATTTTCGAAGCCGCCTGCGCCGAACTGCCCCAGGCCGGCCTGCATGTGCGCTGGATCGACATCGAGGACGAAGCCGAACTCATCGGCGACCTGGACATCGAGACCTTCCCGACGCTGCTCATCGCCGACGGCGAGCACATCCGCTTCGCCGGGCCGTTGACGCCGCAGCCCGAGACGCTCAGGCGCGTGCTGCGGGCGCACCTGGCGGACGCGAGGCCCATGCCCGTCGAACCGGCCTACGTCGAGCTGGCCTCGCGCCTGCGCAGCGAAGCCTGAGCTGGCCAGGGTCAAGGCCGCCCAAAACGGCCTGTCCGAGCTGACAAAAGCGGCTGCCTTTCCACGATGCGGCAGAACCCACGTTTTTCATGGGGGAGATGTAGGACTGCGCTGACAGAGACACGCGACGCATGCTGCTGTGCCGGCGGCGCGCCGGCACCCAAAGTCGGAGCATGTCCGCACCGCCGCAACACCCGCCGCATGACCTGACGCCCACCGGCGCTGCACAAGCCTTCCTGCGCCTCGCCGGCGGCGCCGAAGCGGCCGCTGCCCCGGTGCGGGCCGTGCAGTTCGGTGCCGACCGCTTTGCCGAACATGGCCGCAGCCTGGCCGCGGCCCAGCGGGTGGACGACCCGCGCCAGCAGCCCCGCCCCTTCTCGCCGCGGCTGCGCAGCAATCTGCAGGTCTGGGCCGCCGCCCTGAGCGTGCTGTCCGAGGAAGGCCTGCAGGCCGACATCGACCCCGCCCACGCCTGGCTGCTGGACAACGCCCGCATCGTGCAGCAGCAGCTCGACGAGGTGCTGCACGACCTGCCGCGCAGCTACTTCCAGCGCCTGCCCCGGCTGGCCGACGAACCGCTGCAGGGCCTGCCGCGCATCTATGGCGTCGCCTGGGCCTGGGTGGCCCACGCGGACAGCTCGCTGGACCTGGCCCTGCTGCACCACTTCCTGGCCGGCCACCACGAGGCCGAGGCGCTGACATTGCGCGAGCTGTGGGCCCTGCCGTCCACGCTGCGCGTCGTGCTGGTGGAGAACCTGCGCCGCCTGGCCGAGCGCGCCGCCTGGCGTCATCTGGCGCGCCGCGCCGCCCAGCACCTGTTCGAGGCGCTGCCGCAGCTGGACGCGGCAGCGGTGCGCAACCAACTGCAGCAATGGCAATCGGCCTGGCCGCGCGACCCGGCCATCACGGCCCTGGCCCTGCGCCTGCACGAGCGGCTGACCGACCGCGCCCTGGGCCAAGCCGAGCAGCGTGACTCCGATGACTCGTCCTGGGCGGCCGTGCACGCCTGGCTGGCCGAGGCGCTGCCCGACGCAGCCGCTGCGCAGGCCAGCGAGCAGGCCGAGAGCGCGGCCGACCACCAGAGCATCCGCAACGCCATCAGCAGCCTGCGCAACCTCGGCGCGGCCAACTGGGCCGGACTGTTCGAGGCTGTGCACCCGACGCTGCGCGCCCTGGGCCACATTGCCGTCTACCGCCAGGAGCACGAGGCCACGCGCGACATGGCCATGCACGCGATAGAGGCCCTGACCGAGCGCCACAACGTACCCGAGGCCGACGTGGCCCAGGTGCTGCGCCTGCTTTGCAACGACCCCGCCTGGGCCGAGGACGCAGAAGAGCGCGCCCCGCTGTACTGGCTGTCCGGCCCCGGCCGCGAACGCCTGCTGAGCGAACTTCGCCTCAAGCCTACCGCTGGCGAGCGCTTTGCCGCCGGGCTGCGCCGCCACAGTGTCGCCCTCTATCTGACCAGCCTGGCAGGGTTGCTGATCCTGGCCGAGCTGACGTTGCTGCTGCTGGGCCTGCCCCCGGGCGCCGGCTGGCCCATGGTGGTGGCGGCCGTGCTGCTGTCGCTGCTGCCGGCCAGCGAGGCCGTGGTTGCGCTGGCCAACCGCCTCATCAGCGAGTCCGCAGCGCCGGCGCAGCTGCCGCGTCTGACCTGGCATCACGGCATTCCGGCCGGGGCGCGCAGCCTGGTTGTCATTCCCTGCATGCTGACGCGGTCCAAAGGCATCGCGACCCTGCTCGCCCAGCTGGAGCGCCACCACCTGGCCAACCTGGAAGACGAGGCGCAGTTCGCGCTGCTCAGCGACTGGACCGATGCCAAGGCCGAGCACCAGCCCCAGGACGCGGGCCTGCTCGCCCAGGCGCGCGCCGGCATCGAGGCGTTGAACCAGCGCCACGGCACGGCCTGCGAGGGCCGGCCGCGTTTCCTGCTGCTGCACCGCGAGCGGCGCTGGAGCGAGACCGAGCAGCGCTGGATCGGCTGGGAGCGCAAGCGCGGCAAGACCGAGGCATTGGCCGCCCTGCTGGCCGGTCAGCCGCCCGAGCTGCTGCCTGACCGCTTTGTCGACCTGGGCGAGCTGTCCACGCCCGCACCGGACATCCGCCACATCATCACGCTGGATGCCGACAACGCCCTGCCCCCCGGCGCGCTGCGCGAGCTGGTCGCCATCGCCGCCCACCCGCTGAACCGCCCACGGTTGAGCCGCACATCCAGCGGCGCCGTCACCGTCGTGCGCGGCCACGGCATGCTGCAGCCACGCGTCGCCACGCCGCTGGCCACAGCCGCCGGCAGCTCCACGGTGCATGGCACCTGGTTCCACAGCCTGTTCGCCGGCCAGCCGGGGCTGGACCCCTACAGCGCCGCCAGCTCCGAGGTCTACCAGGACCTGTTCGACGAAGGCAGCGCCGCCGGCAAGGGACTGATCGACGTGCAGGCCGCAGCGCAGGTACTGGCCCACCGCATGCCCGAGGGCCAGGTGCTCAGCCACGACCTGCTGGAAGGCTCGCTGATGCGCTGCGCCGGCGTCAGCGACGTGGTGCTGGTGGAGCCCGCCCCCATGCATGCCGACGTGGCGGCCTCGCGCATCCACCGCTGGACGCGCGGTGACTGGCAGCTGCTGCCCTTCCTCGGCCACCCGCGCCGCTGGGGCCTGCACGGCATCCACATCTGGAAGATGCTGGACAACCTGCGCCGCTCCCTCGTCGCCCCGGCCGCCTTGCTGCTGCTGGTCGCGTCGTGGATGGGCCTGGGCCTGGCGCCGGCGTGGGCGCTGGGGCTGGTGGCCGCCACCTTCGGCGCCGGGCCGTTGATGGGCGCTCTGGCGGCCTGCGCGCCGTCGGGCGACCGCATCTCGCTGCCGCGCTTTTACCGGCAGGCGGCCATTGAACTCGGGCGCGCCATTGGCGGCGTCGTCTGGCACATCGCACTGCTTCCGGCGGCAAGCTGGCTCAGCATCGACGCCATCGTGCGCGCGCTGTGGCGCCAGCGTGTCAGCCACCAGCATCTGCTGGAATGGACCACCGCCGACGCGGCGGAAGCCGCGGCGCGCACCGACTGGCGCTCGCTGTGGCGCCAGCACAAGCATGTGACCTTTGCCACCGGCGCGCTGGCCCTGCTGCTGATGACGCCGGCCCTGATCGGCCGCCCCGTCGACTGGGACCAGGCCCTGCCGCTGCTGCTGGCCTGGGCACTGACGCCGCTGTGGATAGGCCTGGCCAGCCGGCCACGCGCCCGGCCGCGCCGCGAGGCCATCACCGACGACGAGCGCCAGTACCTGCTCAGCGTCGCCCGCGACACCTGGCGCTGGTTCGAACGCTGGGTCACCAAGGACGACAACGATCTGCCGCCCGACAACGTGCAGTTCGACCCCGACATCGCCGTCGCCCACCGCACCTCGCCCACCAATATCGGCCTGTACCTGCTGTCGGCCTGCTGCGCGCGCGAGTTCGGCTGGCTGCATGACGTCGGCCTGGCCGAGCGCATCGGCCGCACGCTGGACACGCTGGACAAGCTGCCCCGCCACCGCGGCCACTTCTACAACTGGATCGACACCCAGCGCCTGGGCGTGCTGGAGCCGCCCTACATCTCCAGCGTGGACAGCGGCAACCTCTGCGCCCATCTGCTGGTGGTCGCGGCGGCCTGCGAGGGCTTTGCGCGCGGGGGCGAGGGCATGCCGCCGCCGCCGGCCGTGGCCGAGGCGCTGAACGCCGTCGCCATGCGGGCGCGCGCCCTTGCGCTGGCCCACGACTTCAGCTGGCTCTACGACCCGCAGCGCCACCTGCTGCACATCGGCGCCGTCGCGGCGCAAGGCTCCGAGCCCGGCACCGAGCGGCTGGACCAGAACCACTACGACCTGCTCGCCTCCGAAGCTCGGCTGGCCAGCCTGGTGGCCATCGCCAAGGGCGACATCCCGCCGGCGCACTGGGGCGCGCTCGGCCGGCCCTTCTTCTCGCGCGGGCGCGTTACGGGGTTGAAGAGCTGGTCGGGCTCGATGTTCGAGATGTTGATGCCCTCGCTGGTGCTGGACGAGCCCACCGGCAGCGCGCTTGCGGAAGCCGCTCGCGCGGCCGTCATGGAGCAGATCCGCGCCGGGCGTGCGGCCGGCCTGCCCTGGGGCGTGTCCGAGAGCGCCTATGCCAAGCGCGACCGGAGCCTGGCCTACCAGTACGGCCCGCAGGGCGTGGCCAGCCTGGCACTGCGCGACACGCYGGTGGAGGAGATCGTCATCGCGCCGTATGCCAGCCTGATGGCGACCATGGTGATGCCGCGCGCGGCCGTCGCCAATCTGCGCGCGCTGCAGGCCCTGGGTGCCCGCCATGAGGGCGGCTTCATGGAGGCGCTGGACTACACAGTCGGCCGCCAGCCCGAAGCCACCAGCGAGACACCCCAGCAAGGGCGTCGCTTCCAGCGCATCGGCACGACGATGGCCCACCACCACGGCATGTCACTCGTCGCGCTGACCGAGGTGCTGTGCGGCGGCGCGCCGCAGCGCTGGGCTGACGCCGAGCCGCGCTTGTGCGCCGTGCGCTGGCTGCTGCACGAGCGCGCGCCGCACAAGGTGGCGCCACTGCGCGAACCGCCGCCGCAGCCCACTCGCAGCGCACCGCGCCGCGCCCGCATCTCGCTGGTCGTGCCCGAGCTGCATGGCCGCGCCCTGCCCGCCACCGCCTGGCTGGGCCATGGGCGCCTCAGCGCGATGGTGCGCGAGCATGGCGGCGGCACGCTGGTCTGGGGCGAGCCGGGTTCACTGGTGTTGGTGAGCCGCTGGCGCGACGATCTGCCGCAGGACCTGCTCGGCCACCACCTGCATCTGCGCGACCTGGACCTGCACTGGAACGGCGCGCCCGAGTCCAGCCCCTGGCGATCGCTCACGCTGCGGCCCACGCCCGGCCCGCAATGGCGCTATGGCTGCCGCCTGCACCCCGCCAGCGCGCAGTTCACGGCCGAGGGCGAGGAGTTGCACGCCCACACCGAGGCCTGGGTGGCCGTCGAGGACGACGTCGAGCTGCGCCGCATCACGCTGCGCAACCTCGCCCATCGGCCGCGCCGCCTGGCGCTGGTATCCAGCTTCGAGCCCGTGCTGGCGCCGGCCAAGGCCGACCTGGCCCACCCGGCTTTCGGCAAGCTCTTCCTGCAGGCACGTTGGGAACCGGGCCAGCAGGCCCTGAACTGGCAGCGCCTGCCGCGCAGCCCCAACGAGGCGCCCCTGCACGCGGTGCATGCGCTGGTGGGCGTGGAGCTCGAAGGCGGCGCACGGCTGGACCGTGTGCGCGCCGGTGCCGACCGCGCCCATTGGCTGGCACGCGGCGGCATGTCCGGCCAGCCCGGCGGTGTCATTGCGCATGCCGGCGTGCAAGCGCTGCTGGGCACCGACGTGACCGGCCTCAACACCGCGTCTGGCATGCTGGACACTGGCAACGACCCGATCTCGCTGCTGCACCTGGTGCTGCAGCTGCCGCCCGGTGCCAGCGTGACGCTGACGCTGGCCACCGCCGCCGCTCGCGAGCCGCAGACGCTCAGCCACTTGCTGGACAAGCTGCGCCAGCCGGCCCTGGTCGAGCGTGCGCTGACGCTGGCTCACACCATGGCCGGCGTGCGCACCCAAGGCGCCAGCCTCGCGCCGGGCGCCTGGCGGGCCGGCCTCACGCTGCAGACCCTGCTGACCTCGCAGGCCGCCCGCGAGAACCTGCCTCTGCCCGAGACCGGCTACGAGCGCGATGCGCTGTGGCGCCATGGCATCTCGGGGGACGACCCCATCATCCTGATGCGCGTGGCCGATCCCACCGGCGTCATCATGGTGCGCGAGCTGTGCGCGCTGCTGCAGGCCCAGGGCAGCCCGCTGCCAGTGGACGTCGTCGTGTTGGACGCCGAGCCGCCGTCCTATCTGGCGCCGGTGTCGCGCGCGTTGCGGTCGCTGGCCGAGCAGCAAACCCATGGGCGCTGCCGCGTGCATGTGCTGTCGGACGAGACCGTGGGGCCGGACACGCGCTTTGCCCTCAACATGCTGGCGCGCGTGCGCTGGTTCGCCGATGGCCGGCCGCTGGCCCAGCAGCTCGAGCGCCTGGGCCAGAGCCACGAGCAAGCCGCCAAGGCCCGGCGCGGCGCCGGCGCGACGCTGGTGTCCGCCCTCGCCGCCCCGCCCGGCGCCGAGGCGCCAGACAGCGACTTCGAGGCCGACAGCGGTGCCTGCCGCTTCGAGCTGACCGAGCAAAGCCAGCCGGCGCGGCCGTGGATCAACGTCATCGCCAACGAGAACTTCGGCTGCCAGGTGTCCGAGCGCGGTGCCGGCATGGCCTGGGCCGGCAACAGCCGGCTGCACCAGATCACGCCCTGGTCCAACGATGCGCTGCTGGACTCGCCCGGCGAATGGCTGATCCTGCACTGCCTGTCCAGCGGCAAGGCCTGGCTGCTCGGCCGCGCCAGCCCGCACCAGAACGTGTCCCACCTACCGGGAGCCACGGCCATGGCCTTCCAGCTGCCGGGCATGGTGGTGCGCCTGCGCTGGACGGTGGACGCAACAACCGCCGTCAAGCAATGCCAGGTGGAGTTGCACGCGGCGCCCGGCCGCCCGCCGCGCCTGCTGCGGCTGCTGGCCGCCGCGCAGTGGCAGCTGGGCATGGACAGTGGTGCGCGCCGCAGTGTCGTGACGCGACTGGAACCGCCCCAGGGTGACGGTCCGCTGCTGGCCTTGGCCACGCAGGCAGATGGGCTCAATGGCTTCGGCGGCCACACGGCCTGGATGGCACTGCGCCCGACCCGCGAGGGCGATGCGACGGCCGACCAGATCAACAGCCTGGCCAGCGATCAGGCCCTGTGGCCCTGGCCCGCGGACGCCGGCTTCACGCCCGACCTGAACCGGCCGCACCCGTGGACGGCCGCCATTGAGGCCAGCGGCGACCGCCGCCTGCTGTTCGACGACGAAGGCCGCCTCGTCATGCCGCACGCGCTGGATGGCCAGGCCGGTGCTGCCACCGACCCGGCTGCCCTGCTGGCGGTGCCGATCCGCCTGGAGCCCGGCCACGCCTGGCATGGCACGGTGCTGCTCGGCCATGCGCAGAGCCTGCCCGCGGCCCGCGAGCAGGCCGCCAACGCCTGGGCGGCCGACCCACTGCGCCGGCTGGCCGCCCAGCGCGAGGTCTGGCGGGCCTTGAGCGCGCCCGTTCAGGTGGCCACGCCCGACCCCGCCTTCGACGCGCTGGTGAACCATTGGCTGCCGGCCCAGGTGCTGGGCTGCCGCATCTGGGCGCGCGCCGGCTTCTACCAGGCGGGCGGCGCCTTCGGCTTCCGCGACCAGCTGCAGGACGCCATGTCCCTGGTGCAGCACGCACCCGAGCGCCTGGCCGCGCAGATTCGCCGCCACGCAGCCCACCAGTTCCCGCCCGGCGACGTGCAGCACTGGTGGCATGAGCCGGCCGGTGCCGGCGTGCGCACGCATTTCGCGGACGACCGGCTGTGGCTGGCGCTGGCGCTGGCCTTGTACGTCGAGCGCACCGCCGATACGTCGCTGGCCGACGAGATGCTGCCCTTCCTGCAGGGCCGCCCCGTGCCCGAGGGCGCCGAGGACATCTACGAGGTGCCGGCCATCAGCGACGAGCAGGCCAGCATCTACGAGCACGCCGCGCGCTCCATCGATGTCAGCCTGCCCGTCGGCGTCCATGGCCTGCCGCTGTTCGGTACCGGCGACTGGAACGACGGCATGAACCGCGTCGGCGCCGAGGGCAAGGGCGAGTCGGTGTGGATGGGCTTCTTCCTGTGCGCCGTCATCGACGCCCTGCACCCGCTGGCCATCGCCCGCGGCGAGCAGGCCCGCGCGGCGCGCTGGCGCCAGGCACGCGACAAGCTGGCCAAGGCCCTGGACGCCGAGGCCTGGGACGGCCGCTGGTACCGCCGCGGCTGGTTCGATGACGGCAGCGTCCTTGGCACCCATGACGACAGCGAATGCCGCATCGACCTCATCGTGCAGGCCTGGGCCGTGCTGACCGGCGCCACCGAGGCCGACCGCGCCCGCCTGGCCCTGGACAGCGCCTGGCGCGAGCTGCATGACCGCGACGCCCACTTGTTGCGCCTGCTGTGGCCGCCGCTGAAGGACCACCAGCCACCAGCCGGCTACATCCAGGCCTACCCCGGCGGCGTGCGCGAGAACGGCGGCCAGTACAACCACGCCGCCACCTGGGCCCTGATGGCCAGCGCCAAGCTCGGTCAGGCCGAGCGCGCCTGGGCGGCCTTCACGGCCATCAGCCCGGCCCACCGCGGGGCACACGGCGCGGCCTATGGGCTGGAGCCCTTCGCCGTGGCCGGTGATATCGAAGCCGCCGCGCCGCACGCCGGCCGCGGTGGCTGGAGCTGGTACACGGGCGCCGCCGGCTGGCTGCTGCGCGCGGCGGTCGAGTCGCTGTGCGGCGTCAAGCTGGCCGATGGCCTGCTGCGCGTGCAGCCCTGCCTGCCGCCCCATTGGCCCGAGGCGCGGCTGCGGCTGGTGCACCAGGGTCGGCGTATCGACTTGCTGCTGCAGCGTGCCCCGACGGGCGCCGGCACCGCGCCGCCCGCCGGCTACCGCACCCTGGTGCCAGGATCGACGCTGGCGCTCGGGGAGGTCGAAGGCGACCTGCAGCTTTGGGTGCCAGTCACCGATGCCCTGCCGGCCCGCAGGCCGGAACCGGCGGCAGCGTTATGAAGCCCCAAAAAGCAAGCGGCCCCGAAAGGGGCCGCCGTAGCGAATCAGGGGAGGATCAGACGACCAAGCTCAACACCACGGCCATGAGGACGCTACCCAAGACGACGGTCGTGAACAGCCGGTCGCCGATGGCGCTGTCCAGGAATTCCAGCGAGCACAGCATGCGCTGCTTGCGGTCTGACAGCGTGCGGCACTGGCGCAGGTGAACGCCCAGGCTGTCCAGGTGCTGACGCAGCAGATGATCGGTGGCGCGAGACATGGATGACCTCCTCTGAAAACGATGCCTTCAACTGTAGAGAGAACCTGGCTTCGTTGCATTCGGACACGAAGGGGCCCGCGTGTAGGCCTTGTCTGACATTGCGACGCATGCCATGAGGCACCATGCGGCAATGAGCACCAGCCGGCAAGCACTTTGGTTGTTGACCCTGCTAACCGCGTGGTTTGCCGGCATGGCGCAGGCCGCGCCAGCGGCGCTGCAAGTCGGCTCCAAGCGCTTCACCGAGAGTTATCTGCTGGGCGAGATCGTCACGCAGACCTTGGTCGGTCAGGGTGTCGCCGCTGAACACCGCCAGGGCCTGGGCAATACCGCCATCCTTGCTGCGGCCCTGCAGCAAGGCCAGATCGATCTCTACCCGGAGTACACCGGCACCATCGTGCGCGAGTTGCTCAAGCGCGAGTCATCTGCGGATGCGCAGGCACCGCTGGCGCAGATCAACGCGTGGCTGAAGCCGCTGGGCCTGAAGGCCGGCGTGCCACTGGGCTTCAACAACAGCTATGCCCTGGCCCTGCGCGAGGCCGACGCGGCGCGGCTGGGCATCACGACGATCTCGGAGCTTGCCGCCAAGGCACCGCCGGCACTCAAGGCTGGCCTGTCGCACGAGTTCCTGGCCCGTGCCGACGGCTGGCCGKCGCTGCAGCGCGCCTACGGCCTGAAGCTGCAACCCGGCGCCGGCCTGGACCATGGCCTGGCGTATCAAGCCCTCGCCAATGGCCAGGTCGACCTCATCGACGTCTACACCACCGACGCCCAGCTCGCCCGCCAGCCCGTGCGGGTGCTGCGCGATGACCGCGGCTTCTTCCCGCGCTACGACGCGGTGCTGCTGATGCGGACGGCGGTCGACGACAAGCCGTTGCAGGGCCTGGCCGGCCGCCTGCCCGAAGCCGAAATGACCCGCCTGAACGCCGCCGCCGAGCTGGACGGCCGGCCCTTTGCCGACGTGGCGCGCGGCTTCCTGCGGTCAGACTCGGGCGGCACGGGGCACGAGGGCTTGATGGACCGACTGTTTGCTCCCGACCTGCCCAAGCTGCTTGCCCAGCATCTGGCCCTGGTGCTGGCCTCGCTCGCGCTGGCCGTGGCCGTGGCTGTGCCCCTGGGCATCGCGGCGCATCGCCTGCCGCGGYTGGCGGCGCCCGTCATGGCCGTGACGGGCCTGCTGCAGACCCTGCCTTCGCTGGCCCTGCTGGCCTTCTTGATCGCCCTGGTTGGCCGCATCGGCTTCGTGCCGGCCCTGCTGGCGCTGTTCGTCTATGCGCTGCTGCCCATCGTGCGCAACACCCACGCGGGGCTGCAGGCCGTGTCCGGCGGGCTGACCCATGCCGCCTTGGCGCTGGGCCTGACCCGCCGCCAGACGCTGCGCGCCATTGAGCTGCCACTGGCCCTGCCCACGCTGATGGCAGGGGTGAAGACGGCAGCGGTCACCAACGTCGGCACGGCCACCGTCGCGGCCTTCGTCGGCGCAGGCGGCCTGGGCGAGCGCATCGTCGCGGGCCTGGCCGTCAACGACAGCACGCTGATGTTGGCCGGCGCCCTGCCCGCCGCGGCCCTGGCCGTCATCGTGCAACTGCTGTTTGATGCACTGGAACGCCGGGTCGCGCACAATGGGCCACAAGAATCTCGGGATCGAGGGGCATGAACGCAAGGGTGCGATCGGGCTTGTGGCTATTGGGCTGGCTGGTGGCAATGACCGCCGAGGCCGGCTGCTCGCGCCCCCTCAACGTACCCATGGCCCCTATCGGCCTGAGCGTCAGCTTCGAGGACGGGCGCGCCCAGGGCATTTATCCGACGCTGCTGCGCGAAGTGGCGGCCAGCGCGCCCTGCCAGTTCAATATCCACAAGGTGCCACGGGCGCGACTGCAGACGATGTTCGACGCTGGTCAGGCCGACATCCTCATGCCGGCCTCATCAAATCCCGCACGTGATGCCGTGGGCGAGTTCGTGCCACTGATCCAGGTGCGGGCCAGCCTGCTGACCCTGGACGCCGACACGCCCGTACCGCGCTCGCTGGCCGAGCTGCTGGCCCAGCCGGACTACAAGCTCGTCGTCGTGCGCGGCTTCTCTTTCGGTCCGGCCTATGACGGTGCCATCGCAACGCTGCGCCAGCGCCAGCGCCTCGTCGAGGAGGCCGACCCCACCGGCGTCGCCCGCGCACTGCGCCAGGGCCTGGCCCAGGCCAGCGTCATGACGGCGTCCATCCTGGTCGGCACGCTGGTCAATGAGCCCGAGCTGACGCCGTTGCTGAAGCGCCTGCGTGTCGAGCCGCTGGAGGAACTGGGCTGGCACGCCAGCGGCCTGTATCTGTCACGCCGCGGCCTCGTCGAAGCCGACCGGCGCCTGCTGCGCCAGGCTTTCGGCCAGATGGCACGCAACGGGCGCGTGTGGCAGCTCTTCAACGAGGCCCACCCGGCCGGCAGCCTGGGCGTCAGCATCCGGCCTTTGCCCTGATTCAGCGCACCTGGCTGCTGTAGTCCAGCGGCAGCCACTGCCAACCCTTGCCCGCCTGGCGCATCCACGCGGTGCGCCTGCCCGGCTGCAGCCACGCCACCAAAACCAGGCTCTTCATCGACCACCTGCGCGCGGAGATCGGCGACACGCCCTGGTGGGACCGGCAGTTGCGGGCCATCGCTGTCTCATCCTGATTGGGGATTCGCTGGCGGCGGCGGGCGCATAAGGTCGACACCTCTTCTTCCTGATGGGAGCCGTTGCCATGTGCATTGCCAAGAGCGTCGGGCTGGGTGCCCGCAACGATGTCGCCGATGTCCGCATCGTCCAGGTCCTGCTCAACATGAACAGCGAGGCCTGGAGCGGCGCAGCGCTCAAGCAGTTGGGGGTGGACGGGCAGATCGGCCCCAACACCATCGACGCGATCCGTGCCTTCGAGACCCAGGCCATGGGCCTGCCGGAGTCGGATGGCCTGGTGACACCGGGCGACG
Organism: Roseateles sp. P5_E1; assembly: GCF_054049335.1. Lineage (NCBI taxonomy): Bacteria > Pseudomonadati > Pseudomonadota > Betaproteobacteria > Burkholderiales > Sphaerotilaceae > Roseateles > Roseateles sp. P5_E1. The sequence continues at coordinate 59,975 of NZ_JBFUMN010000018.1, read as the reverse complement.
CCACGATGACGCGGTTGCTGGCGGGCCTGCCTCCCGGCGCGACCAAGGAGAAGCTCGGCATCGTGATGCCACGGGCCATGCAAAAGCGCATCGACCTCTACTTCGAGCCGCTGGTGAAGGGCATGACACGCTATGGCATCGACACGCCGCGGCAGATCGCTCACTTCATCGCCCAGCTCGCACACGAGTCCGGCTCGCTGCTCTATTCCGAGGAACTGGCCAGCGGCAACGCCTATGACGGCCGCACCGATCTCGGCAACACGGAGCCCGGCGACGGCCCACGCTTCAAGGGCCGCGGGCTGATCCAGCTCACCGGTCGCAACAACTACCGGGACTACAGCAAGTTCACCGGCACCGATTACATCAGCGACCCCACGCAGCTGGCCCAGGACCCGTTCGCCTGCGTCGACGTGGCCTGCTGGTTCTGGAAGACGCGTGGCATCGGCCCGCTCGCCGAAGCCGACGACGCCAAGGCTGTCACCAAGCGGATCAATGGCGGCTACAACGGGCTGGACGATCGCCTGGAGCATCTGGCGCGCGCCAAGGCCCTGCTGGGGCTCTGAACCTCGCGCTGCTGCGACGTCTCCCGACGCCACGCCCAAACGCAAAAAAGGCACTTGGCGGTTCGCCAAGTGCCTTTTTGCTTCTTAAATTTTGGTGGGCCCTGAGTGACTCGAACACTCGACCTACGGATTAAGAGTCCGCTGCTCTACCAACTGAGCTAAGAGCCCTGATTCAACTTCGGGGGGCCGAAGCTAAGCCAAAGATTGTAGCGTTGATTCCGTCGAATCATTGCTCTAAATTCTGGTGGGACGTGCAGGATTCGAACCTGCGACCAACGGATTAAAAGTCCGCTGCTCTACCGACTGAGCTAACGTCCCGTGTCAAGCAGAGCCCGCCATTATAGGCAGGTTTTTAGAGGCTCCGCAAGAAATCCTTGAATTGCCGTCAGCCCGGTTTTCGACTCAGATGCAGGCGCTGCAACTCGGCTGCCGCGCACAGGCCAAAGGTCGCCGTGACGGTGACGCTGGAGCCGTAACCATGGCAGTTCAGGCTGCCGTCAACATCACAGGCTTCGCCCTCACCTTGCTGCGGCAGATGCACCGGCTCACGTGAGTACACGCAGGCGACACCCATTTTCCCGGCACGCGCCGCACCGTGGTGCTTGCGCAGGCGCTGGCGCAGCGACGCCAGCAGCGGATCGTGAGTCGTGGCGCTGAGGTCGTCGAGCTCCACGCGATGCGGCTCGCGCTTGCCACCGGCGGCGCCGACGGTGACGAAGGGCAGCTCAAGCTCACGCGCCCAGGCAGCCAGCACGGCCTTGGCGCGGACCTGGTCGCAACAGTCGATGAGCCCGTCGAACTCCGCATCGCCGATCAGCGCGGGCCAATTCTCGGGTTCGACAAATTCCTCGACGACGTGCACCGCGCAGCCGGGGTGGATGTCGGCAATACGCTGCCTCAGCGCCTCAGCCTTGGCCATACCGACGGTCGACCCGAGAGCCTGGATCTGGCGGTTGATGTTGGATTCGGAAACCTGGTCCAGGTCGATCAGCGTCAGCTCCGCCGCGCCACTGCGCGCCAGGGCCTCGACGGCCCAGGAACCGACGCCGCCCAGGCCGACGACCGCGAAGCGCGCGGCGCGCAGGCGCTGGTAGGCGACGTCGCCGTGCAGACGGCGCAGGCCGCCGAAGCGGCGCTCCAGATCAGCGTCCAGCTGATCAGCGGACATCAACGCAGTGCCGCCAACCGTTCCTTGGCGGCCTGGGCGGCCTCGGTGCCGGGATAGGCCTTGATGAGGTCGTCGAGGCTGCGCCGGGCGGACTTGTTGTCCTTCAGCTCGATCTGGCAATTGGCCAGCGCGAGCAGGGCTTCGGCCGCGCGCGGATGGTCAGGATTGCCGGCGATGAAAGCTTTGAAGGTCGCAACGGCGTCCTTGTAGTCGCGCTTGCCGTACTGGGCATTGCCGAGCCAGAAGCGCACCGAGTCGGTATAGCCGCTGGCGGGGTAGCGCTTCAGGAAGGCATTRAGCGCGGCGACGGCCTCGGCGAAGTCGCCACGGCGCACGAGGCCGATGGCGGCTTCGTACTGGTTGCGCTCGTCGGGGTTGACCTGGAATTCGCGGCCATCGAGGCTGACCTTCTGCGGCTCCAGCGGCTTGAAGCGCGCTTCGACGGACTGCGACTGGTCGGTCAGCTTGCGCTGCGTGTCGGCCAGGTCGCGGGCGAGTTGCTCGTTGGCGCCGCGCAGCTTGGCGATCTCGCTGCGCAGCGCATCGATCTGGCCATTCAGGTCCAGCATGCTGCGGCGCAGCGGCTGCAGCTGGTCCTGAACCAGCGTGTTGAGCTGTTCGGCACGCTGCTTGGCAGCGTCCTCGTTGGCCTTCACCGTGCCACGCAGCTCGAGGATGGCCTTGCGGGCTTCATCATCCTCGAACAGGCCCGCCTTTGCGGGCTGCATGAAAGCCGCGCTCGCGGCCAGCGTCATCAGCGACAGTCGCAGAGCGCGCATCACTTTCACTTGTCCTTGAGCTCGACGCGACGATTCTTGGCCCAGACTTCTTCGCCGCTGCCTTGAGCGGCAGGGCGCTCCTTGCCGTAGCTGACAGCTTCCACCTGGTTGGCGCCGACACCCAGCAGCGTCAGCGACTTGGCAACGGCTTCGGCACGGCGCTGGCCGAGGGCCAGGTTGTACTCGCGGCCGCCGCGCTCGTCAGTGTGGCCTTCGAGGTTCAACGCGGCGCGCTTGTTGGCGTTCAGGCGCTTGGCGTGCAGGTCGACCAGCGGGCGGTACTCTTCCTTGACGACGTCGCTGTCGTAGTCGAAGTAGACGACGCGATTGGCGCCCTTGTTGACTTCCTGGGTGTACTGGCTGAACAGGTCAACCGTCGGGACAGCGGTCTGCGCGGTTGTCGGCTGCTGCTCAGGGGTCGCCGGGGGCGGTGTGGGCTGGCGCGCCTCGACCGGCGCGGGCTCGTCCAACTTGACGGCGGAGCTGCAGCCGGCCAAGGCGGCGGCGGCAATCAAAGTGAGCGCATAGCGGGTCAGTTTCATTCGAATAGTCTCCACAACAGACAGGGGGCGGGGGATGGGGGGGCGCAGCGCCATCGGCGGCGCGGGCGCGCCATTGTCCAACACGGTGCGAACTGTCAAGTTACTGGCGTGTAAAAGGACCCCACGTGGGTTCACGAACCTCTACCAAAGTGACGAGCAGCGGCGTCTTCATCTTGCCGTCCAGCGTCGTCGTCATCAGCACTTCCTTGCCACCGGCACGGCTCGCGTACACGATGAGCTTGCCATTGGGCGCGAACGCCGGGCTTTCGTCGTCGTTGGCTTCGCTGATCTGCTGTGACTGGCCGGTGCCGAGATCCATCACCGACAGGCGGAAGGCACCACTGATGCGGGTGATGTAGGCCAGCGTGCGGCCGTCAGGGCTGACCGCCGGGCTGATGTTGTAGTTGCCGTTGAAGGTCACACGCTCGGCCGCGCCGCCACTGGCCGGCATGCGGTAGATCTGCGGGCCGCCGCCACGGTCGCTAACGAAAAAGATCTTGCTGCCATCGGGCGAGTAGCAGGCCTCGGTGTCGATGGCGCCGCTTTGCGTGAGGCGACGCAGGCCCGAGCCGTCACGGTTGATGACGAAGAGCTGGGTCCCCCCGTCGCGCGACAGGCTGAGCACGAGCTGCGAGCCATCGGGCGACCAGGCCGGCGCGCTGTTGGTGCCCTTGAAGTCGGCCAGCACGCGGCGGCCGCCAGTCTGCACGTCCTGGACGCGCACCGTGGCCTTGCGGCTTTCGAAGGTCACGTAGGCGAGTTCGCGGCCATTGGGCGCCCAGGCTGGCGAGATGATGGGATCGGGGCTGGTCAATGCGACCTTGGCGCCCTCGCCGTCTGCGTCGGCGACGACCAGGCTGTAGCGCGGGCCGGCCTTGGTCACATAGGCCATGCGAGTGGCGAACACGCCGCGCTCGCCTGTGAGCTTCTGGTAGATGGTGTCGGCGATGCGATGCGCGGCAAGGCGGGCATCATCGGGATGCACGGCATGCGCTTCGCCGAGGAGCTCGGTGCGGTTGACGACGTCCCAGAGCTTGAAGCGGATATCCAGCCGTCCGTCGGCCAGGCGGGTGATCGAACCCGCCGCAAGCGCATCGGCCTGGCGGGCCTTCCAGTCGGGCCAGGCCGGGCTGCTCGTCTCGTTCAGCCCGGCGGGTGCATCGACGCTGCGAAACAGGCCGCTGCGTTCCAGGTCGGCGCGCACGATGGCGGCGATCGGCTGGGCCGAGGTCTTGGCGTCATCGCGGAAATCGACGATGGCCACCGGGATGCGGGTGCCGCCCGTGCCGGCGATGTCGATGCGCACCTGGGCCAGGGCCGAGGCGGCAGGAAAGGCCGCAAGCGCGGCAAGGCTGAGACGGCGAGAGATCATGCAGTGGACTTTGCAGTGCGGTCCGGAATTCTGCCGCAGTGCCGCGCCACTTCAGAGTAGGACGATGTCGTAATGTTCCGTCTGGTTGGTCGGCTCGGCGGTCAGCGAGATGGGTTTGCCGATGAAGTCCGACAGGCCGGCCAGGTGGGCGCTCTCTTCGTCGAGCATCATCTCGACGACGTTGGCGGCGGCCACGACGCGGAACTCGCGGGGGGAGAACTGGCGTGCCTCGCGCAGGATCTCGCGCAGGATGTCGTAGCAGACCGAGCGCGCCGTCTTCACCTGGCCACGGCCCTCGCAGGTCGGGCAGGGCTCGCAAAGCATGCGCGCCAGCGACTCGCGCGTGCGCTTTCGCGTCATCTCGACCAGGCCCAGCTGCGTGAAGCCGCCGACGGTCACCTTGGTGCGGTCCCGGCCCAGCTGCTTGCGGAACTCGGCCAGCACCGCCGTCCTGTGCTCCTCACGCGTCATGTCGATGAAGTCGACGATGATGATGCCGCCCAGATTGCGCAGCCTCAGCTGGCGGGCGATGGAGCCCGCCGCTTCGAGGTTGGTCTTGAAGATGGTGTCGTCGAAGTTCTTGGCACCGACGAAACCGCCGGTGTTGACGTCGATGGTCGTCATCGCCTCGGTCTGGTCGAACACCAGCGAGCCGCCAGACTTCAGCTCCACCTTGCGCGCCAGCGCGCGGGCGATCTCGGCATCGACATTGCACAGGTCGAAGATGGGCCGTTCACCGCGGTAATGTTCCAGCTTGGCCGTGGCGGCCGGCATGAAGGTCTCGCCAAAGCCGCGCAACACGTCGTACTGCATCTTGGAGTCGATGCGGATGGAGCCCGTGCGTTCGCTCGTCAGATCGCGCAGCACGCGCTCGACGAGGCTCAAGTCCTGGTGCAACAGGCTGGCCGGCGGCGTTGTCAGCGCACCCGCGCGGATCTGCTGCCAGGTCTTGCGCAGATAGGCGATGTCGGCACCGAGCTCCTCGTCGCTGGCATCCTCTGCGTTCGTGCGCAGGATGAAGCCGCCGCCACCGCCCTGCTCCTTTGTCCCCACCAGTACGACCATGCGCGCGCGCAAGGCCTCGCGCGCCTCGGGCGAGCCGATCTTCTGGCTGACGCCGATGTGCTCGTCCTGCGGCAGATAGACCAGCATGCGGCCGGCGATGCTGATCTGGCTGGACAGCCGTGCGCCCTTGGTGCCGATGGGGTCCTTGATGACCTGCACCGTCAGCGGTTGGCCTTCGAAGATGAGGCGCTCGATGGGCGTGGGAGGCACCTCGACGCCATGGCCGTTCTGGTGCCGGCCATGTCCGAACTGCGAGGCACTGTGCAGGTCGGCMACGTGCAGRAASGCGGCSCGYTCSAGGCCGATGTCGATGAAGGCGCTCTGCATGCCCGGCAGCACGCGCACCACCTTGCCGAGGTAGACGTTGCCCACCAGGCCCCGCTCCAACGTGCGCTCGATGTGCAGCTCCTGCACCGCGCCGTTCTCGACCACGGCCACCCGCGTCTCCTGCGGTGACCAGTTGATCAGGATGTCTTCCATCTCTTGCCTTTGAATGCTGATGCGTGCCGCCGGTGGAGGCGGCACGCATCAAAACTCAGGTCAGAACTCAAAGCCGAATTTGTCCAACAGCTGCGCCGTCTCAAAGAGGGGCAACCCCATGATGCCCGAGTAGCTACCGGCAATCTTCACGATCCAGGCGGCTGCCTGACTCTGGATTGCATAGGCACCAGCTTTACCGAACGGCTCGCGGCTGGCGACGTAGCGGTCGATCTGCGCGGCCGAGAGCGGCACGAATTCCACGTGGGAGACATTCAGCGCCGCCACACGACGCGCCGCGTCGGCCACCGCAACGGCGGTGATGACGCGGTGCGTGCGACCCGACATCAAGGCCAGCATGCGTGCCGCGTCGGCATCGTCGGCGGGTTTGCCGAGGATGAGGCCGTCGACAGCCACAGTCGTGTCCGCACACAGGATGGGCGCCGACGGCAGCCCACGCGCGGCCAGACGGGCCAACGCCGCATCCAGCTTGGCCGCGGTGACGCGGGCGCAATAAGTCTCGGGCACCTCGTCGGGTTGCACCGCCTCCAGCGCTTCCGCATCTTCGTCGGCGCCGGGCAGCAGCAACTCATGCCTGACGCCGAGCTGCTCCAGCAACTGGCGGCGGCGCGGGCTTTGCGAGGCGAGGTAGATGGAGCGGGGACCGGTGCCGGGCCGTCCCAAGCCGGTCGCGCCCCCATGGGGGGCCGACGACGAAGTCGTCTTGGGGGTCATATTCATTCGCGGTGATACGGGTGGCCGGTTGTCACGGTCCAGGCGCGGTACAGGCCTTCGGCCAGTAGCACGCGGGCGAAGGCATGGGGCAAGGTGAGGTCCGACAGCCGCAAGGTCTCGTCGGCCGTGGCCTTGAGATCGGGATGCAGGCCGTCGGGCCCGCCGATGATGAGGGCGGCATCGCGGCCCTCACCCATCCACAGCTTCAGCCGCTCAGCCAACTGCACTGAGGTGCGGCGCTCGCCACGCTCGTCCAGGATGATGCGGCGCACGCCCTTGGGCAACGCTGCCTCGATGCGCGCCGCCTCGGCCGCCATCAGCTGTTCGGCCGTCTTGCTGCCGCGCGTCTCGGCCTTGACGGCCTTCAACTCCAGCTTGAGCTCGGGCGGAAAGCGCTTGGCGAAGTCCTCGTAGGCGGTGTCGGCCCAGGCCGGCTGGCGCTGGCCCACGGCGACGAGGAAAAGGCGCATCAGCCCTTTTTCGGCGCCGCGCGGCCGGCAGGCTTGGCAGGCGCGCGGGGTGCTGCCTTGGCGGCTGGCTTGGCCGCAGGCGCGACCCGCTTGGCCGTAGCCGCCTTGCCGACACCCTGGCCAGCGCCGACCTTCACGGTCTTGACGGGTGCTGCCGTCTTCACGCCCACGCTGCGGGTCACGCCCTTCTTGGGCGCCTGGGTGCCCGCTGCGGCCTTCTTGGCAACCGCCTTCTTGGCGGCCGCCGACGGCACCGCCTTGTTGGCGCCCACCTTGGCTGCAGGTTTCGCGGCGGGTTTGGGCGCAGCCCTGGTCGTGATGGGCTTGGACGCCGTCGCCTTGCGCGCCGTCTTGACCGGTGCGGCAGCGGGCTCCTCGGAGGCCTTGACCAGCCTGGTCTCGGTGCTACCGAGCTTGAGCTTGACGGGCTTGTCGCCCCAGATCTCTTCGAGGTGGTAGTAGTCGCGGATGGCGGGCTGCATCACGTGGACGACGGCGGCGCCGCAGTCGACGATGATCCATTCGCCGTTGTCCTCGCCCTCGGTGCGCATGACCTGCATGCCGCGCCCCTTGACCGTTTCACGCACGCTGGACGCGAGGGCCTTGGTCTGCCGGTTGCTCGTGCCCGAGGCGATGATGACGCGCTCGAACAGAGGCGACAGATGCTCGGTGTTGAACACAACGATGTTCTGGGCCTTGACGTCTTCGAGACCATCGACGATGGCTCGTTGCAGCTTGCGAATGTCCATTCAGTGCTTCTTCTCGTAGAGGCGGTGCGAGGCAATATAGCTCGCCACCTCGGCGCCCACCATGGGGCTGATGTCCTCGCCGCGCGCGACGGCGTCGCGCAYGGCGGTGGACGAAAGGGGAATTTCGGGCAGGGCCAGCACCTGCAGGCGGTGTGCCGGCAGGCCTGGCGGGGTCACGACGGCCTCGCCGGCGCGTGGCACGACGACCAGTGTGGCCAGCGTGGTGATGGTTTCAACTTGGTACCAGCTCGGCAGGCGGGCGTACTGATCCTGGCCGATCAGGAACATCAACTCCGTGCCAGCGTTCTGGCTGGCGAACTCACGCAGGGTATCGGCCGTGAAGCTGGGGCCGCGGCGGTGCAGTTCGCGCTCATCAACCACGAAGCGCGGCTCTCCGGCGATGAGGCGCTTGATCATGCCTGCACGGTGCACGGCGGCGGCCATGATCTGGTCGGGCTTCTGCCACTGCCGGCCGGCGGGCAGCCAGACCATGCGGTCCGGCGCCAGCGCGTCCAGCGCAAAGCGGGCGAAGGCCAGGTGGCCGAGATGGGGCGGGTCAAAACTGCCGCCGAAGATTGCCAGTTTCACAGCCACAGTGCGGTGGGTGTTTCGCCGGCCCAATCGCGTGGGCGCAGGAAGTCGCTGTACAGCTTCGCCTCGGGCGTGCCTGGCTCGGGCGCCCAGTCGTAGCGCCACTTCACTTGTGGGGGCATGGACATGAGGATGGATTCGGTGCGGCCGCCCGACTGTAGGCCGAACAGGGTGCCGCGGTCCCAGACGAGATTGAACTCGACATAGCGGCCACGGCGATAGGCCTGGAAGTCGCGCTCACGTTCGCCATAGGCATACCCCTGGCGGCGCTCGACGATGGGCAGATAGGCAGCCAGGAAGGCATCGCCGACGGAGCGCATCAGCGCAAAACCCGTGTCGAAGCCACCTTCGGCGAAATCGTCGAAGAAGATGCCGCCGATGCCGCGCGGCTCCTGGCGGTGCTTCAGGAAGAAGTAGTCGTCGCACCAGGTCTTGAACTTCGGATACAGCTCGGCACCGTGCGGTGCGAGGGCATCTCGGCAGACGCGATGGAAATGCTGCGCGTCGCGCTCGTAGCCGTAGTAGGGTGTCAGGTCCATGCCGCCGCCGAACCAGGTCACGGCAGGCAGCCCAGGCGGCAAGGCGATGAAGGCACGCACATTCATGTGCACCGTCGGCACGAAGGGGTTGTGCGGGTGCAGCACCAGCGACACGCCCAAGGCCTCGAAGGGCGCTCCGGCGAGTTCGGGGCGATGCTGCGTCGCTGACGGCGGCAGCACGCGGCCCTTCACATGCGAGAAGTTGACGCCACCGCGCTCGAAGACCGGGCCGCCCTCGATGAGCCGCGACAGGCCGTCGCCTTCGAGCCGGCCACCGGGCTCGCGTGTCCAGCCGTCGGACGCGAAGGCATTGCCGTCGACCCCTTCCAGCGCCGTGACGATGCGCTGCTGCAGCTCGAGCAGATAGTCGCGGACGGCTTGGGTGTTCATGTGCGCGGGCCGGTGTTCGATGAGCGAGGCTGAATCGGACTGGCCAGTTCGGGGCGCTTGCCGACGCGCGTGCCGAAATAGGCGGCAAAGAGCGCGAAGTCGGCCTGCACATCGCCGGTCAGCATGACGAAGCGCGTCACCGAGACGACGCGCTGCTCGAAATCGAAATAGCACAGCCCCACCGGCACTCCGGCCTGCACGGCCACCTGGTAAGCGCCGGTGCGCCAGCCGCTCTTCAGCGAACGCGTGCCCTCGGGCGCGGCGGCCAGCCAGAAGCGCTCGCCACGCGCCGCGGCGGCCTGCATCTGGCGCACCGTGTCGGCGACGATGCCATGCGAGCTGCTGCGGTCCACGCCGACACCGCCGATCCAGCGCATCCAGTGGCTGAGCAAGGGCGTCTTGAACAGGCTGTCCTTGCCCCAGAAGCGCAGCTGGATGCCGACGGCCCACTTGGCCAGCAGACCGATGACGAAGTCCCAGTTGGAGGTGTGCGGATAGACCAGGATGACACCCTGCTCCGCCGGCACGCCGGGTGCATCCACCGTCCAGCCGAACAGCCCCAGCAGCCAGCGCGCCAGGGCGCTGGACGGGCCATGCGGGCGCAGGGGCCCGGTCAGGACAATGGGCTGAATGGGGAAAGTCGGGTTCAACGCTTGATGGCCCGATGGCCGATGTCGCTGCGGTACTGGCGGCCCGCGAACTGGATGCCCGTGGCCAGCTCATAGGCGCTCTGCGCGGCGGTGCGCACGGATTCACCCAGGGCCGTCACGCAAAGCACGCGGCCACCGCTGGTGACGAGCTGGCCATCGACCATCGCCGTGCCGGCATGAAAGACCATGGCCTCGTCGTCGTCCTCCGGCAGGCCGCTGATGGCGTCGCCCTTGCGCGGGTTGAGCGGGTAGCCCTCGGCCGCCAGCACGACGCCGAGCGCCACGCGACGGTCCCACTGCAGCTCGACCTCGTCCAACGTGCCATCGGTCGCGTGCATCATCAGCTCGAAGAGATCGCTCTTGAGCCGCATCATGATGGGCTGGGTCTCGGGGTCGCCCATGCGCGTGTTGAACTCGACCGTGCGCGGCTGGCCGTGCTCGTCGATCATCAGGCCGGCATACAGGAAGCCAGTGAACGGATGGCCGTCACGCGCCATGCCGGTGATGGTCGGCTGGATGATCTCGTGCATGACCTTGGCATGCACATTCGGCGTCACGACCGGCGCAGGCGAGTAGGCGCCCATGCCGCCGGTGTTGGGGCCGGCGTCGCCGTCCAGCAGGCGCTTGTGGTCCTGGCTGGTGGCCAGCGACACGACATGCTTGCCGTCGCAGACGACGATGAAGCTGGCCTCCTCGCCTTCGAGGAAGTCCTCGATGACGACGCGCGCACCGCCGGCGTTGTGCGTCACGCCCAGCTTGTTGTCCTCCAGGATCCACGAGATCGCCTCGTGGGCCTCGGCCAGCGTCATCGCGACGACGACGCCCTTGCCCGCCGCCAGGCCGTCGGCCTTGATGACGATGGGCGCGCCGCGGCCGTCTACATAGGCGTGAGCGGCCGCGGCGTCCGAGAAGGTCTCGTAGGCTGCCGTCGGAATGCCATGGCGCTTCATGAAGTCCTTGGCGAAGGCCTTGGAGCTCTCGAGCTGGGCCGCGGCCTTGGTGGGCCCGAAGATGCGCAGGCCCCGCGAGCGGAACTCGTCGACGACGCCAGCGGCCAGCGCGACCTCGGGGCCGACGACGGTCAGCGTCATCTTCTGTTCGACGGCGAAGTTGGCCAGCGCCTTCACGTCGGTCATGCCGATGGGCACGGTCTCGATCTGCTCGTCACGCGCCGTGCCGCCGTTGCCGGGGGCGACGTACACCTGGCTGACGCGTTCGCCCTGGGCGAGCTTCCAGGCCAGCGCGTGCTCGCGGCCACCATTGCCAATGACTAGGACTCGCATCAGTTCAATTCTGCGTTGTGATAGACCGCTTGCGTGTCGTCGAGGTCTTCGATGACGTCAAGCAGCTTTTGCATGCGTTCGGCGTCTTCGCCGGTCAACTCGATCGTGTTCTCGGCCCGCATCGTCACTTCGGACAGCTCGGGCACCAGGCCGGCGGCTTCCAGCGCGGCCTTGACGGCTTCGTAGTCGGCTGGCGAGGTCAACACCTCAATGGCACCGTCGTCACCGGTGACGACATCTTCGGCGCCGGCGTCCAGCGCCACTTCCATGACCTTGTCTTCCGACGTGCCCGGCGCGAACAGCAACTGGCCGCAATGCTTGAACTGGAAGGCCACCGAGCCGTCCGTGCCCATGTTGCCGCCGTACTTGCTGAAAGCATGGCGCACTTCGGCCACGGTGCGGACGCGGTTGTCCGTCATCGTGTCGATCATGATGGCCGCGCCGCCGATGCCATAGCCTTCGTAGCGGATTTCCTCGTAGGTCAGGCCGTCGATATTGCCGCTGGCCTTGTCGATGTTGTACTTGATGCGGTCGGCCGGCATGTTGGCGGCCTTGGCCTTGTCCACCGCCAGACGCAGGCGCGGGTTGTCCTTGATGTCGGGGCCGCCCTGGCGCGCGGCAACGCTGATCTCACGAATGATGCGGGTCCAGATCTTGCCGCGCTTCTCGTCCTGACGGCCTTTGCGATGCTGGATGTTGGCCCATTTGGAATGTCCGGCCATGTGGCTCTAGCTCCTTTGGCAGCACGGCTCAGATGCCATGCAACCCTCGATTCTACGAGGCCGCCTCCTGCCCCCGACCCCACCGCCTGCTCGCGGGCGTCCATCTTCCCGCGGCCTCGCCAGCGCCAACGCGCCCGGAACTTCATCATGCATTCGCAGCCCGGACTGGCCTAACTGCGGGGGTGTGCGGCATGCGGAGCTCCCGGCCCGCTGGGACCTTCCCCCTAGAAATCTCCCCCTAAGGGCGTCCCCCTAAGAGCTGCAGTCTTCCTCACGTTGAAGGGTGAGGGGTGGGTGAAGCCCTGCAGGCCGGCGCCTAACTTTGAGTCGTCCCTGCCCGCCAGGGTCCGCTCTCAGGAGATTTTCATGACCCGTTTGTCCGCTCATTTCCGATGGACTGGCTGCTTAGGTGCAGCGCTGCTGTCCACATCCGTCCAGGCCGCCCCGGTCTGCTATCACAACTACGGCGCCATCGACGCGATGAAGCCGAACAAGCTCTTCCTCTACTACCCGACGGCCAACGACGCCACCTTCCCGGCCTACGCGACCAACGTCTCGCCCGCACGCACCTTCGCCATCGGCTCGCTGCCGGGCGCGCCTGCCGGCACCACCGCCCAGCTGCGCGACCGCATCTTCGATGTGGTGGCCACCGACTACTGCGAGTTCAACGTCCAGGTGCTGCCGCCCACGACGACCAACCCGGACGCGCTGGGCGCGCCGCCGGCGCGGCGCAACATGGTCGCCATCGGCGCGGACACCGACCCCTCACTGTTCGGCATCGCCGAGGCGGTGGACACCGGCGACGCCGACGTCATCGACCACGCCCGCGTCTTCGGCGGCTCCTATGGCGTGTTCTGCAGCGCCGAGCTTTCCGGCGCCAACAACACGCTGGACCGCTGGGCCCTGGGCATCGGCGGCACGGCCGCGCACGAGGCCGGGCACAACTACGGCCTCTCGCACAGCGCGGTGGTGCACACCGGCGAGGACGCCTTCACCCACCACATCATGCCCGCCGGGCCTTCCATGCCCTGCACGAACCGCGTCGGCGAACGCCGCCACTTCAGCGATCAGGACTTCGGCATCCTGGCCAACAACGTCGGCCTGACCCTGCAATCTCTGGCCAACTGGGACTTCGTCAACCCCAATTCCGCCACCGCGTCGCGGCTGCGCATGGAGGTGCTCAGCCTCAGCACCACGCTCACGCCGGTGTCCACCTATACCGGCTCGCTGAGTCCCTGGAACCCGCCCAGCGTGGTGGCGTCCGGCACGCGGACCTTCAAGGGCACCAGCTACCACCGCTACTTCGTAACCTGGCAGTCCGCCAAGGGCTGGGCCAGCCCCAACCAGCCCGGCAGCATCGCCGGCCAGGTGCGCGGCGCCGAGCAGTTCCACGTCGGCACGCATTTCGCGGAAGAGAACATCCTCAACACCACGACCCAGGTGGTCATCGCCGACGCGACCCTGCTGGATGCCGGCGGGTCGGCGCTGCCCCTGCACCCACGCGTGCCCACTTTCGACACCGGCACCCTGTCGGCGGACGGCAACTTCATTCTGGGCCTGGCCAACCTCGCAGCGGCCAATCTTGTGCTGCGCAACTGGCGGGGCTTCGTGCTGCCGCGGCCCGCACACATCGACAGCATGTTGTTCGACCCCACGGGTGGCGTGAAGCTGTTCGACAACCAGCAGGAGCCGATCACGCCATGGCGCCAGCTGCAGTTGCCGACGGCCATGGAACTGCCCGCCGGCTCGACCGACAAGCCCGGCGAAGCCCGCTTCGTGCTCGGCAACCTGCTCAAGGACGGGCACAACGTGCGCATCAAGTTCCGTGGCCAGGTCACGGACGCGACGGCCGGCGCACAGGAAGTCAACCCCGACGTGAAGGGCGCGCTGGCGACGGACCCCTTCCCCGGCGCCTCGGTCTTCCTCGAAGGCGACCTGGTTGAGCCCAATGCGCTGCAGTGGGACGCCGACAAGAAGACCTTCGTCACCAAGGACCTGGTCACCCACGTGTTCCTGCAGGTGGCCGGCAAGCGTGCCAAGCCGGTGGACGGCATCCTGATCGGCCTGCTGCGCGGCAAGGTGGTCTGCGCCAACCTGAACACCCGCCAGTCGGTCAGCGTTCAAGCCAATACCGATGGCAGCTTCGACTGCGAAAAGGCCGGTCTCGTCTCCCTGCACGGGGAGCGGGTGCAGGTCTCGCAGGTAGGCCTGGTCAACACGCAGCTGCCGGCCGTGCAGGTCGGCGGCATGGACATCGCCAAGGTCACCTGCACCAACCTGCGCTCGCGCCAGTCCGTGTCGTTCAAGCCCGAAGTCAGCACCAATGCGCTCGACTGCGTGAAGGCCGGCCTCGGCGTCGAGCAGCAGAGCACGCTGCAGATCACGCAAATCGGCACCGTGCGCTGAAGGCGCCGACCACCCTTTCCTACCCTGTTGTATGGAGACCATGATGAAGCAATTCAAATTCACGCTGGCCGCACTGAGCATGGGCCTGAGCTTGCTGGCATCGACGGCGCTGGCCGCGGGCGTCACCAACGGCGACTTCGCGGGCGGCTTGACCGGCTGGGCCAAGGCCGGCAACGTCGCCGTGGACACAACCAGCCAGTTCGGCGCCCCACCTGCCGGCTTCACCGCCCAGGCCGTGCTCGGCACGGCCGACACGTCCGGCTTCCTGTTCGGCGGCAGCGCGGTGGCCGCAGCCTCGCTGGAATCCTTCGCCGGGCTCGGGGCCGCCTCGCTCAGCGGCATGGGTGCCGTCGTCGGCTCCGGGCTGAGCGCGGACTTCACGGCCGCCGCCGGCGAGCGGCTGATCTTCCAGTGGAAGTTCATGAGCAACGACCCACCGGGCACCCCGGCCGACGACACGGCCTACGTCGTGCTCGACAAGACGACCGTCATCAAGCTGACCAGCGTCAACAGCGCCACCTTCATGGGCAGCTCGGCCTCGCCGCTGTTCGACGAGACCGCCTACCTGACCTTCACCAGCGCGCCGCTGACCGCCGGTGCGCACAGCGTCAGCCTGGGCGTGTTCGACAGTTTCGATGCACTCGGCGCCTCGGCACTGGCCGTCGCCGACGTGCATCTGGCGCCGGTGCCGGAACCCGCATCGGGCCTGCTGCTCCTGCTGGGCGGCTCGGTGCTGCTGGGCCTGGCCAAGCGCCGCGCCGGCTGAGCGCCAGCGGGCACGTCACAGCCTCCGGACAGCGGCTGCGGTGAGTCGAAGTGGTCAAAGCGGACCGCTAGACTCGCCGCAGCCTACCTGCCCCTGATCCGGAGACCCCCCATGCCCGCCGACCCCATCCTGCTGGCCCGCCATGAGCAGACCGAGTGCCTGCTGCTGCCCGCGCTGGCCAACCGCCACGGCCTCATCACCGGCGCCACCGGCACCGGCAAGACCATCAGCCTGCAGAAACTCGCCGAGAGCTTTTCCAAACTGGGCGTGCCGGTCTTCATGGCCGACGTGAAGGGTGACCTGACCGGCATCAGCCAGGCCGGCAACCCGAGCGAGAAGCTGCTCGGCGTGCTCAAGGAACGTGGCCTGGAGGCGCCGGAAAAGCTGGCCTGCCCGACGACGCTGTGGGACGTCTTCGGCGAGCAGGGCCACCCGGTGCGCGCCACCGTGTCCGACATGGGCCCGCTGCTCTTGAGCCGCATGCTGGCGCTCAACGAGACGCAGGCCGGCGTGCTGCAGATGGTGTTCAAGATCGCCGACGACAACGGCCTGCTGCTGCTGGACCTGAAGGACCTGCGCGCCATGCTGCAGCATGTGGGTGACAACGCGAGTCAGTTCACGACGCAGTACGGCAATGTCTCGGCCGCCAGCGTCGGCGCGATCCAGCGCGGCCTGCTGCAGATCGAGGCCCAGGGCGGCGACAAGTTCTTCGGCGAACCGATGTTGAACATCGCCGACTTCATGCAGACGGAATCGGGGTTGGGCGTCATCAATGTGCTGGCCGCCGACAAGCTGATGAACGCGCCGCGGCTGTACGCGACCTTCCTGCTGTGGATGCTCAGCGAGCTTTTCGAGACCCTGCCCGAGGTCGGCGACCTGGAGAGACCCAAGCTGGTGTTCTTCTTCGACGAGGCCCATCTGCTGTTCAAGGATGCGCCCGACGCCCTGGTCGAGCGCATCGAGCTGGTCGTGCGCCTGGTGCGCTCCAAGGGCGTCGGCGTGTACTTCGTGACGCAGAACCCGCTGGACATTCCCGACGCGGTGCTGGGCCAGCTCGGCAACCGCGTACAGCACGCGCTGCGCGCCTTCACGCCGCGTGACCAGAAAGCCGTCAAGAGCGCCGCCGACACCATGCGCGCCAAGCCGGGTCTGGACATTGCCACCGCCATCATGGAGCTGGCCGTCGGCGAGGCGCTCGTCAGCCTGCTCGACGAGAAAGGCCGGCCGAGCATCACCGAGCGCGTCTTCGTGCTGCCGCCCGGCAGCCAGATCGGCCCGATCACGCCGGCCCAGCGCCAGCAGCTCATCGCCAGCTCGCTGGTCGCCGGCGTCTACGAGAAGCATCTGGACCGCGAATCCGCCTACGAGAAGCTCGCTGGCAAGCCCGCAGCGGCGGAAGGCGGCCAGGTGTTCAAGGGCGGCCCTGCTGCACCGGCGCCCGCCGACGAAGGCGGTGGCATGCTCGGCGGGCTCAAGGACGTGCTCTTCGGCACCACCGGCCCGCGCGGCGCCCATCACGCCGGCCTGGCCGAGACCGCAGCCAAGTCGGCCGTGCGCAGCATCGGCTCGGCCGTGGGCCGCGAGATCATCCGCGGCGTGCTGGGCAGCATCCTGGGCGGAAGCGGCAGCCGCCGGCGCTGAACGCCGTGCGCCTCGCGCCGCGTCGGCCCCGCTCGTCGCAGACCACTTGCAGCAGTGCTGCAGGCCACATGATGCTGGCCGCATGACCTCCACCGACCGCAACCACGACTGGACGACGCATGTGGGTGGCACCGCCCTCATCTGCGTCGTCGTCGGCCTGCTGAACTTTCTGCTGCAGGGCGGCAGCTTCGGCATTGCGATGCTGTATTCCTTCACCGTCGGCGCGCAGATCTCGCTCTACATCTCGCTGCTGATGGCCGGCGTGGCCCTGCTGCTGCGCCGCCGGGGCGGCGACTCGCCCCAACTGCGCCACGGCTGGGTCGGCTGGGGCTGGGTTGCCCCCTGCGTGCTGCTGGGCGCGCTGGCCGGCTACGCGGGCGGGCTGTGGCTGGGCGACCTCCTCAGCGGCCGGCACGCCAGCCGGCCCTGGGACATGCCCGGCGGCCGCGCGGCAGTGTCGGTGAGCTTCGTGCTGCTGGTGTCGGTGCTGGGCACCTTCTTCTTTTTCTCGCTGTTCAGGCTGAACGCGTTGCGGCTGGAGCAGGCCCAGGCCCAGCGCCAGGCGGCCGAGGCGCGGCTGACGCTGCTGCAGAGCCAGCTCGAACCCCACATGCTGTTCAACACGCTGGCCCATCTGCGCGTGCTGATCAAGCTGCGGCCCGACGAAGCCCAGCGCATGCTGGACCAGCTCATCGCCTATCTGCGCGCCACGCTGCAAGCCAGCCGCGCCATCGAGCACCCGCTGAGCGAGGAGTTCGAGCGCCTGTCAGACTACCTCGCGTTGATGCAGCTGCGCATGGGCGAACGGCTGCGCGTGAAGCTGGTTCTGCCGGCCGAACTGGGGGGCCTTCCCATCCCGCCGCTGCTGCTGCAGCCGCTGGTGGAGAACGCGATCAAGCATGGGTTGGAGCCGCATGTGGAGGGCGGCGAGCTGCGCGTGACGGCGGCGCGCGATGACAAGCGCCTCATCCTTGAAGTGGCCGACAGCGGCGCCGGTCTGGCCACGCCCGGCGAGTTGACTGGCGTCGGGACGGGATTCGGCCTCGCGCAGGTGAAGGAGCGCCTCGCGCAGCGCTATGGCGATACCGCCAGCTTCGCGCTGACACCTCAAACCGGCGGCGGCAGCGTCGCCCGCATCGAGATTCCGACATGACCACCGCCCTCATCGCCGAAGACGAGCCCCTGCTCGCCGAGAACCTGCGCGCCGAACTGGCTGCTGCCTGGCCCGATCTCCAGATTGCCGCCCAGGCCGGCAGCGGTACGGGCGCCGTCGAGCTGGCGCTGCAGCACCGCCCCCAGGTCTGCTTCCTCGACATCCGCATGCCCGGCATGACGGGGCTGGAAGCCGCCCAGGCCATCACCGAGGACTGGCCCGACGATGCCGGCGCCCTGCCGCTGTTCGTCTTCGTGACGGCCTATGACCAGTACGCGCTGCAGGCCTTCGAGACCGCCGCGGCAGACTATCTGCTCAAGCCCGTCACGCCCGAACGCCTGGCCCAGTGCGTGGCGCGGCTGCAGGCYCGCCTGGCCGAGCCCGAGCAAGTGGCACAAGGCGACGCCACGCTGGCCTCGCTGCGCCGGTTGCTGACCCAGGTCACGGCGCCAGCACCGAGGTTGCGTCATCTGCAGGCGGCCGTCGGCGACGCCATCGAGCTGGTGCCGCTGGACGACATCGTCTACCTGGAAGCCGCCGACAAATACGTGCGCGCCGTGACCGCCGAGCGCGACTACTGGGTGCGCGTGTCGCTGCGCGAGCTGCTGCCTCAACTGGACCCGGAACGCTTCTGGCAGGTGCATCGCTCCACCGTCGTCCATATCGACGCTGTCGCACGGGCCCACCGGCAGGAGAACGGCACCGTGCTGCTGGAGCTGCGCCAGCGGCCGGAGAAGCTGACCGTCAGCCGCGTGCACGCAAATCGTTTCAAAGCCCTGTAGCCGCGCGATAGCGGGGTTCCGATGAAAACCGTATAAACGGTTTCCATCTTTATGAGCCACGCCCGCAAACCCGCCCCTCCCGAACGCGCCAAGCTCGTGCGCGACGGCTTCACGATGCCCGAAGCCGACTACGCGCTGCTGAAGGAACTCAAGCTGCGCCTGCACGACGTGAAGCGTGAAGCCAAGAAGAGCGAGCTGCTGCGCGCGGGCTTGCAGGCCCTGGCCCAGCTCGACGCCAAGGCGCTGGCCGCCGCGCTGGACCGGCTGGCGCCGGTCAAGACCGGACGGCCACCGAAGGCGGGCTGAGGAGAACACCATGCTCGACGCAACCTACTGGTGGCATCTGCTCTGCGCCATCGCCGGCCTCAATCTGATCGCCTGGACGGCCTCGACCGCCTGGCTGCACCGCAACCGCCCCGACGGCACCACCTGGCCCCACCAGCGCCTGCAGCTGCTGCTGTCGGCGCTTTACGTGCTGGGCTGCGGCTACCGCTCCTTGCTGCCGGTCTTTGACGTGCCGCGCCTCGTCATGGTGGATTCCTGGGCGTCCAGCGTGCTGGTCGGCCGCACCGTCGCCACCATCGCCGAGCTGAGCTTTGCCGCCCAATGGGCACTGCTGCTGCGCGGCGCGGCGCTGGCGACCGGGCACCGCTTCAGCCTCCGGGTAGCGGGCGCCGTGCTGCCGCTGATCGCCATCGCCGAGGTCAATTCCTGGTATGCCGTGCTGACGACGCGCAATATCGGCCATGTCGTCGAAGAGACCCTGTGGGGCACGGTCGCCCTGCTCAGCGTGCTGGCGCTGCTGGCCATGTGGCCACACGCCACGCGAGCGGCGCGGCGCTGGCTGGGCCTGGCCATCGTCGCCGGTGCGCTCTACGCGGCCTATATGTTCGCGGTGGATGTGCCCATGTACTGGGCACGCTGGCTGGCCGACGAAGCCGCCGGCCGGGCCTACCCCAGCCTCGTGGCGGGTGTGGCCGACGCCAGCAGCCGCTGGACGGTCTCGCACGACTGGGCGCATTGGCGCAGCGAGGTCGTCTGGATGACGCTGTACTTCAGCGTGGCCGTCTGGATCAGCATTGGGCTGGCCCATGTGCGGCTGCCGCTGCGGGTACAGCAGCCACGTCCTTAGAATCGGCGCACTGCGGGCCTGGAACACGGCCCGCTTCCATTTCCAGAGCCGACGATGAGCAACCCCGCTGCACCCGCTGCACCTGCGACGAACTTCCTGCGCCAGCGCATCGAGAACGACCTCGAGACCGGCGCGTTCGCGGGCCGCCACTTCGCCGGCACGCCCGGCGACGCCGCCCACCACAATACCGGCCCGCTGGACGAGGCGCGCATCCGCACCCGCTTCCCGCCCGAGCCCAACGGCTAYCTGCACATCGGCCACGCCAAGKCSATCTGCCTGAACTTCGGCCTCGCACGCGASTACGGCGGCGYSTGCCACCTGCGCTTCGACGACACCAACCCCGAGAAGGAGGAGCTGGAGTACGTCAACGCCATCAAGGAGATGGTGCAGTGGCTGGGCTGGTCCTGGGGCGACAACCTGTTCGAGGCCAGCAGCTATTTCGACTTCATGTACGCCGCCGCCGAGGCGCTGGTCAACGCCGGCCATGCCTATGTGGACGAGCAGAGCGCCGAGGACATGCGCGCCAACCGCGGCGACTTCGGTCGCCCGGGCGTCAACAGCCCCTTCCGCGACCGCACGCCGGCAGAAAACCTGGCCCGCTTGCGCGAAATGCGCGATGGTCAGCATGCCGACGGCGCCATGGTGCTGCGAGCGACGATCGACATGGCCTCGCCCAACATCAACCTGCGCGACCCGACGCTGTACCGCATCAAGCATGCGGAACACCACGCGACGGGAAACAAGTGGTGCATCTACCCGATGTACACCTTCGCCCACCCCATCGAGGACGCACTGGAGCGCATCACCCACAGCATCTGCACGCTGGAGTTCGAAGACCAGCGCCCCTTCTACGACTGGCTGCTGGAGCACCTGGCCGACCTCGGCATGCTGGCCCGCCCGCTGCCGCAGCAGATCGAGTTCGGCCGCCTGAACCTGAACTACGTCGTCACCAGCAAGCGCAAGCTGCGCCAGCTGGTGGAAGAAAAGCACGTCAGCGGCTGGGACGACCCGCGCATGCCGACGCTGGTGGGCCTGCGCCGCCGCGGCTTCACGCCGGCGAGCGTGCGCGCCATGGTCGAGGCCACTGGTGCCAGCAAGCAGAACGCCTGGATCGACGACACCGTGCTCGACCAGGCCCTGCGCGCCGACCTGGAGCCGCAGGCACCCCGCGCGTTTGCCGTGCTGCAGCCGCTCAAGCTCAAGCTGACGAACTACGCCGAAGTCTTCGGTTCCAACGATCACCGCGAGCCCTGCGAGACCGCCGCCCACCCGCACAAGCCGGAGCTGGGTCAGCGCAAGTTCTCGCTCGGCCCCGAACTGTGGATCGAGGCCGAGGACTTTGTCGAAGTGCCGCCCAAGGGCTATTTCCGTCTGTTCCCCGGCAACAAGGTGCGCCTGAAGGCCGGCTACATCATCGAATGCACCGGCGCCGAGAAGGACGCCGCGGGCAACATCACCGCGGCGCTGGCGGCGGTCATTCCCGACACCAAGAGCGGCACGCCGGGCGCGGATGCCGTCAAGGTCAAAGGCACGATTGGCTGGGTTGGGGCACACGAGGCCGTCGCGGCTGAAGTGCGTCTGTACGAGCGCCTGTTTGCAGAGCCCCAGCCCGATGCTGGTGGCCGCGACTTCATCGAGTTCCTGAACCCCAATTCGCTGCGCGTCGTGCAGGCTTTCGTCGAACCTTCACTGGCCGGTGCCGCCGCCGACCAACGTTGGCAGTTCGAGCGCCACGGCTACTTCGTCACGGACCGCGTCGACCACAGCGCCGACAAACCTGTTTTCAACAAGATCACCGGGCTGAAGGACAGCTTCTCCAAATAGCCCTCAGTCGCGCGCGCCCCCGCAACGCAGCACGATGGGCACGGCGTATTCGCGGCCGACGACGGCGCGGGCGAACAGATAGTTCTGCCGCGCCCGGTCGCTCAGGGAATCCAGCCGCACGCCACCCTGCGCATCACAGGGAAAGGCCAGTCCGCGGCCGGCCTGGAACAGGGATTCGAAACGCAACTCGTAGTTGTCGCTCATCAGGGGCATGGGGCGTGAGTTCATGGGGCACCTCGTCTTGCTTGCAGACTAGGCGCCGCATGGGGCCCTTGCGCGTGAAAAGGTCGCAGCTGAACTTGCTGCCCCCCGCACTTGACTGCCCGGGCGCCAAGATGTCACGCCCGTAGCATGTCCTAACGCAGCGGCCCGCGCAGCACGTCGATCTGGAAGGGCCGGTCGTTCATCTCGATGAGGGCCGGGCTGGGCACGTTCAGCGTCATCAACCGGCGCTGAGGCAGGTTGAGCAGCGCCAGCGAGGGCTGCAGGTGCTGGCGCAGCAGAGCCTGCAGCGAGCCGTCCGCATAAGCCTGGCGCAGGCCGCGCGCAATGCGCTCGATGGCTTGCTGGTTGCCGGGATGGGTATAGATGTATTGCGGCAGGTCGTAGGACAGCAGCAGGCTGTCGTCCAGCGCCAGACCCTTGAGGCCGGTGTGGGCCTGCACTTCCTGGCCGACCTCGAGCACGCTGCGGCAGAACAGGTCGGCCCGGCCGATGGCCACCATCTGGAACAGCGCCTCGTAGCCGTTGGCCTCGGCGACCGTGAAGCCGTTGGCACGCAGGATGTCGGCATCGGCCCAGCCGCGGCCCTGCACGTGGCGCAGCCGCGCCACCGCGCTCAAGGTATCGGCCTCGCGCACGACGGCGCGTTGGGGCCTGTGCACGAAGCAGACGCGGTAGCGATTCACGCCCAGATGAATGGGAAAGAGCACCGGCACCAGGCCCGCGGCCCGGCCGGCGTCCGGCCCGGTGACGACGAGGAAGTTCGGTGCGGCCTGCTGGGCGGCTTCCAGCAGCGCGCGCCGCTTGTTCATGGGCGCTGACAGCTGCAGGCGGTAAGCGCCGTCGATCGCGCGCGTCTTGTCCAGCGCCAACTGCACCGCATCGCGGATGTAGGCGTTGCGCAGGTCGGCCTCGCTGTCAGGCGCACGCAGCGTCAGCGTCAGTTCCTGCGCATGGGCCACTCCGGCTGCCACCACGAGCAGCGCTGGCAGGCCCTTCAACAGGCGGCGTCTGAGCAGGTCGAGGATGCTGGACACGGGCCGAATGTAGCTCTGCCAGCCAGGCCCGGGAATGGTGGCCACCCCTGAACGGGCACGTTATGGCGCAACTGGAGATCGTGACTTCCTCCACGCATTTCCACCCTCAGCGCCGCGCCCTTGCAATTGCTCACAATCCGCCGGCAACGGCCTCCCTAGCATCGCGTTCGGCTCTCTTTCGGGGGCCCTCGAACCCCATGCCGGCCGCCACAACCAATCCGCCCCAACAACCTGCCCAGCCGCGGCTGCTGAGTGGCGCGGGCGGCCGCTCGGGCACCACCACGGCGACCGAGGCGACGTCCTTCGCCGCCACGATTCCCTTCAACCGGCCCCAACCGACAACCACGCGTGCGGCGGCGGCACCCGCGCCTGCCAGCGGCGCGCTGCCGCGCTGGGCCAAGGGCGTTGTCATCGGCGGCGTGCTGCTGGCCGTGGCCATGCCGGCCTCGGTGCTGATGTCGCGCTCCATGCTCGTGCAGGAAGCACTGACCGAGCAGAGCAGCTCCAAGGCGGCGATGGTCTGCACCGGCGGTGAAGGGAAAGCGGTCGACGACTCCAGCCTGCTGGGCTGGCTGTTCGGCGGCTCCTACTTCAGCTGCGGCGACTGGGAGACGCGCGAGGCCCGCGTGCAGCGCGATCGTGATCGCGACCAGGCCAACTACATGGCCCGCGAACGGGCCAAGCAGGGGCTGAATTAGAGGGCCTGTTAGCGCCACGGCAATGGGCCGCGTTGTGGCCAGAAAGGCCGCAGGCACGACAGCAGACCGTAAGCTGGGCTCATGCCCAGCGAGGATCTGCAACACAGCATGCGGTCTTTCTGGCCGCAACCCTTCGGGAAGGCCCGCCGCAAGGGGCCACTCGTTGTTGCAGCCCTGGCCCGCACGCGAGTGCGGGCAGCGCGCTGCGTCTAGATTGGCCCCTTGCGGCGGGCCTTCGCGACCCATTGCCGTGGCGCTAACAGGCCCTATTCCAGGTCGGCCATCCGGCGGACCTTGACCTTGCGCCCCTTGAGCTTGCCCAGCGACAGCCGGCGCACCGCCTCCTTGGCAATGCCGCGCTCCACGGCCACATAGCTGTGGAAGTCGGTCACGTTGATCTTGCCGATCTGTGTGCCGGCAAAGCCGGCCTCGCCGGTCAGCGCACCCAGGATGTCGCCAGGGCGGATCTTTTCCTTGCGGCCGCCCAGGATCTGCAGCGTGTCCATGGCCGGCAGCAGCGGGCCGCCGGGGGCGTCCTTGAGGCCGTCCAGCGGCTCCCACTTGAACTCCTGGCCCTGCAGCTGCTCGATGCGGCCGATGCGGCCCATCTCGTCCAGGCTGGCCAGGCTCAGCGCCAGGCCTTCCGCGCCCGCGCGGCCGGTGCGGCCGATGCGGTGCACATGCTGTTCGACGTCGGCGCTGATGTCGACATTGATGACGCAGGCCAGGTTGGCGATGTCCAGGCCGCGCGCGGCCACGTCGGTGGCCACCAGCACCGAGGCGCTGCGGTTGGCGAACTGGATCAGCACCTGGTCGCGATCGCGCTGCTCCAGGTCGCCGTGCAGAGCCAGCGCGATGAAGCCTTGCGCCGCGAGCACCGCTTCCAGATCGCGGCATTGCTGCTTGGTGTTGCAGAAGGCGATCGTCGATTCGGGCCGGAAGGCGCGCAGCAGGCGCGGCACGGCGTCCAGGCGCTCGCCCTCCCCCACCTCGAAGGCGATCTGGCGGATGGTCGACGCCGCGGCACTCGTTGAACCCGCGACCTTGACCGTCTGCGGCTCACGCATGAACTTGGCGGCGATCTCGGTCACGCCTTCGGGGAAGGTGGCCGAGAACAGCAGCGTCTGCCGGTTGGCGGGCGCTCGCTTGGCAATCGCCTTGATGTCGTCGAGGAAGCCCATGTCCAGCATGCGGTCGGCCTCATCCAGCACCAGCGTGTTCAGCGCCGACAGGTCCAGCGTGTCGCGCTCCAGGTGGTCGATCAGGCGCCCCGGCGTGCCGACGACGATGTGGGCGCCGAAGGACAGGCTCTCGATCTGCGGCTTCATGGGGTTGCCGCCGCACAGGCTCAGCACCTTGATGTTGTCGGCCGCGCGGGCCAGGCGGCGGATCTCCTGCGTGACCTGGTCGGCCAGCTCGCGCGTCGGGCACAGCACCAGCGCCTGCACGCGCGGCAGGTCGGCTTTGAGCCGGTGCAGCAGCGCGATGGCGAAGGCGGCCGTCTTGCCCGAACCGGTCTGCGCTTCGCCGATGACGTCCTTGCCAGCCAGGGCCAGCGGCAGGCTGCCCGCCTGGATGGGCGTCATCTGCGCATAGCCGAGCTGGCCGAGGTTGGCCAGCATGGCGGGGCTGAGAGGCAGGCGGTCGAAAGCGGTATCGGTCATACCGCGATTGTCGTTGGGGCTCAACCGCCGGCTCGTTTGACCGTCCAGCCCTCGGGCCGCGCCTTCAGCCAGGCCAGCACCTTGTCGAGGTGGTCGCCCTGGATCTCGACGACGCCGTCCTTGACCGTGCCGCCGCTGCCGCACAGGGCCTTGAGCTGCTTGGCCAGCGCGGTCAGGGCCGCGTCATCCAGCGGCAGGCCCTTGATGACGGTCACGCCCTTGCCCTTGCGCCCCGCCGTCTCGCGGCTGACGCGCACGATGCCGTCGCCCGCCGGGCGGACCTTGGCCTTGCAGACGCATTGAGCGATGGGTTGCCCGCAACCGGGGCAGACCCGGCCGACGTCGGTCGAGTAGACGAGGCTCATGGCGCTGGCTTCAGATGCCGCTCGAAAAAGGCATCCATCGTGCGGTAGAGATGCAGCCGCGCTGCGCGGCCGGCGATGCCGTGGGCCTTGCCGGGGTAGATCTGCAGGTCGAAGGTCTTGCCGGCTGTCTGCAGGGCCTCGACGAGGCGCAGCGTGTGCTCGAACAGCACGTTGTCGTCGGCCGTGCCATGCACCAGCAGCAGCGGTTTGCTCAGCAGCGCTGCGCGAGCGGGCAGATTGGCGCTGGCGTACGTCGCCGCTTTACCCCCCTCCGGCATGCCGAGATAGCGCTCGGTGTAGGCCGTGTCGTAGAGCGTCCAGTCGGTCACCGGCGCAACGGCGACGGCGGCCGCGAACGGCGTGTCGGCATCCAGCATCGCGCGCGCACCGAGGAAGCCGCCATAGCTCCAGCCGAAGAAGCCGATGCGCGCCGGGTCCACGCTGTTCACGCGCGCAGGCAGCTGACGCACGGCGGCAAAGAGGTCGGCCACCTCATGCTGGCCGAAGCTGCGGAAATGGGCGCGCGTGAAGGCGCGGTCACGGTGCTCCATGCCACGCACGTCGAGCATCAGCACGCCATAGCCGCGCTGCTGCCAGTAGGCGATCAATGGCATGTCGCGGCCCCAGCCCCAGTTCACCGTCGCGGAGCCCGGGCCGCCATAGGCCAGCACGATGGCGGGATGCTTGCCCTGGCCGGGACGGCTGGCGGGCGCGAAGAAAAAGGCGTTCAACGGCGTGCCGCCATCGGCCGCCGTCAGGTCCAGCGCCAGCGGGACGTTGGCGAAGGCCTCCAGCGCCGGGTCGGGCGCGTCACCGGCCAGGGCGGTGGCACTGTCGCGGCCCAGGCTGCGCAGTTCCAGCCGCGGTGGCTGGCCCCAGGCCGAGCGGGTGACGAGCAGGCGGGCGCAGGCTCTGTCGGCCTTGGCATCGCGCCACTGGCGTTCAGCCATGCCTGACAAGGCTTGGGCCTTGCCCCCGGCCAGCGGCTGCAGATAGAGCTCCCTGGTCTTGCCGCGGTCGCCGGCGGCAGCGAAGACGACACCTCGCTCGCCCACGCACACCGCATGCGCCACCGCTTCGGCCTGCTGCGTCAGCGGCGTGCGCTGCCCGGTCGCACGGTTGACCAGCAGCAGCTGGCGGCGGCCCGTTGCCTCGCTGGACCAGAGCAGGCCGCGCGGCGTCTCAATGAGATCGTCATGGACTTCGACCCAGGCCGCATCGGTCTCGACGGTGATGTCGTGCGCCGCGGCATTGGCCTTGAACTCGGTCAGCGTCAGCCGCGTCTGGTCGCGGTTGAACCATTGCAGCCAAGGCGTGCCGTCGGCAAACCAGCCGGCGCGGGAGATGTACTCGGCGCCGGTCGGCAGCTGCAGCGCATGCGCTTCAGCGGTGGCAACGCCGATGACAAAGGCGGAGACCTGGGCATTCGCTTCACCGGCAGCCGGATAGCGTTGCTCCGTCATCTCGGTGCGGTCCGCAAAGATCTGCGCCCGCGTCTTCAAGCCCACGCGCTGTTCGTCGACGCGCAGCGCCAGCAGCTGACGCCCATCGGGGCTCCACCAGAAGCCGCGATGCCGGCCCAGTTCCTCCCCGGCAATGAACTCGGCCAGGCCCCAGGTCACACGGGGATTCATGCGCGCACCGAACAGCGGGCGCGGTTGGGCGCCGGCCTGAAGGGGCAGCACCATCAGCTCGCCGCCCTGCACATAGGCCAGGGTCTTGCCGTCGGGGGCGCAGCGCGGGTCCTGCTTGGGCGCGTCGGGCGTGTTCGTCAGGCGCTGAGCCTCAGGGCCCCCGGCGCTCAACTTGACCAGATAGAGGTCACCCGACAGCGGAAAGAGCAACGCACTGTCGTCGCTGCCGCACCACTGGTAGCCGGTGATGCCGCGCTGGCTGATGCGCTGGCGCTCCAGCGCCATCTTCTCGGCCTCGCTGAGCTGCTGCGTGGCGCCGCCGAGCAGGTCGGCAGCCGCGACGAGCTTGCGCGGCTCGCCGCCGGCCGCGGGCTGGGCCCACAGCTCCAGCACCTCGCTGTCGGCCGCCGAGGGGCGCAGGAAGCTGACCCATTGGCCGGCGGGCGAGATCTCGGCCTGGCGCGGCAGGCGGCCGGCCAGCGGCGGGTCAGCGGTGAGGCGTTCGAGGGTGAGTGTCTGGGCCGAGGCAGCGCTTGTGACGCAGGCCGCGGCCAGCAGGGTCATGAGGATCTTCATCACGACATGCTAGCCGCGCCTCGGTCCAGGGCTCAGGCAGGCACGGCCGCGGTCGCCAGCTCGAAGCCCTCGTCCAACCAGCCGGTGATGCCGCCGGCCATGATCTTCACCGGCCGGCCCAGCCGCGCCAGGCGCAGCGCGCCGCGGGCTGCGCCGTTGCAGTGCGGGCCGGCGCAGTAGGTCACGAAGAGGGTGTCCTTGGGCCAGGCAGCCAGCTTGCTCTCGACGAGCTTGCCGTGCGGAAAGTGGATGGCGCCGGGCACATGGCCGCGGGCGTAGAGCTCGGCCGAGCGCACGTCCAGCAGCACGAAATCGGCGCCCTGGGCCAGCGCGTCATGCACGTCCCAACAGTCGGCCTCGAAGGTGAACTCAGCGGCGAAGTGCGCCTCGGCTTGCGCGGACGGGGCGGCGGGAATGGCGGTCACTTGAGAAGGCATGGTGGGCTCCGTTGAACAGGTGCCGCCATGGTCGCAACAGCCGGCCAGGGCCACAATTGGCGCCCATGACCCGTATCGACAAGATCACGCCAAACACCACGGGGCCGCTCGTCGTCGCGCCGGTCTACGACGGCCTGTGCACCTTCGAGTTCGCCATTGCCGCCGAGGTCTTTGGCCTGGCGCGGCCGGAGATGGGCCCGGGCTGGTATCGCTTCGCCAGTGCCGCCGTCGAGCCCGGGCCGCTGCGCGCCCACGGCGGCCTGACGGTCAGCAGCGACGGCGGCATCGAGCTGCTGGACCAGGCCGACCTCATCGTCATGGCCGGCTGGAAAGGCGCCGACGTGCCGGTGCCCGAGGCGCTGGCCAAGCGGCTGCGCAAAGCCTGGCAGCGCGGCGCGCGGCTGGCATCGATCTGTTCGGGCGCCTTCGTGCTGGCCGCCACCGGCTTGCTGAACGGCCGCCGCGCGGCCACGCACTGGCGCTATGCCGACAAGCTGCGCGAGCGCCACCCCGCCATCGACGTCGATGCCGGCGTGCTCTATGCCGAGGAGGACCGCGTCTTCACGTCGGCCGGCAGCGCGGCGGGCATCGACCTGATGCTGCACCTCGTGCGCAGCGACTTCGGCGTGGAAGCCGCCAACAGCGTCGCACGCCGGCTTGTGATGCCCGCCCACCGTGGCGGCGGGCAGGCGCAGTTCATCGAGCGGCCGGTGCCGCGCGACCGCACGAACCGGCTGTCCGGCCTGATGGGCCAGGTGCGGGCCGACCTGCGCGCGCCATGGACGCTGGAGCGCATGGCCGCGGCCGGCGCCATGAGCCCGCGCACGCTGCTGCGCCGCTTCACCGAGGCCACCGGCCAATCCCCCGGCGACTGGCTGATTGCCGAGCGCGTCGCCGAGGCCCAACGGCTGCTTGAGGCCAGCAGCCTGCCGGTCGAAAGCGTCGCGGCCGAGGCTGGCTTTGGCAGCGTGCAGGCGCTGCGCCATCACTTCCAGGCACGGCTGGGGTTGGCGCCGCGGGCCTATCGGAGCAGTTTTGGGGTGATGGGGTAGTCCGGTCCGCCTGCAAGCCGGCGTGCGCGGGGGACCGCTTGCCTCGCGCTGAGGAGGCGAATGATTGCGGTTGCATGTCAAACCGCGGAGAAGTGGTGTTCAGGAACAATGCCCACGCGCTCTGCGCAGTGGGTCACTGCTAAACCGAACAAGAAGGCTGTCCTCGATGGAAACGGTTCGAGTCAACATTGCTTACAGACCGCTGCGCATCTGCTGGGCGATCAAGGCCGGCGACAAGGCCGGCTTCCGAAAGGCTGTACGACATTCCCACGCGTTGTGGGGCGGTCGATTCAATCCGATTGTTGTTGTCGACCGTGAATCTGAGGCAAAGCGGCTAGTCGAATGCTTTCGGGCTGACATGATCATTCCGGTCGGTGATTCGGATGAAGTCAAGGCGTTTGTGGCGAAGTTTCCCCACCTGATCAACCCGTTC
The DNA here is from genome assembly GCF_054049335.1 of Roseateles sp. P5_E1. Lineage (NCBI taxonomy): Bacteria > Pseudomonadati > Pseudomonadota > Betaproteobacteria > Burkholderiales > Sphaerotilaceae > Roseateles > Roseateles sp. P5_E1. The sequence goes on along the minus strand of NZ_JBFUMN010000018.1, from coordinate 30,058 downwards.
TTCCATGACGGCATCTTCATTGGGAAGGGCGAGGGCGAAGCCCGCGCTCAGGTCCTCGACATCCAGAACGCATTCGTCTATCTGCGAGAACGGCCTGAGTGGAAGGAACTCAGGGAGCGGGGCGTCCGCCTCTACACGTGGAACCAAGCGGACCCACTCGCTGACCTGTTCTTGATGCAACTCGGGGCGTATCCGTCGGTCGATGACACCTCGATCGATTACCGTCAAATCCTGAAGATCGCCACCGACGCGAGCGAATTTGATATTGAACCGGACAAGGAGCTGCCGCCGGATATCTTGGATCACCCCAGCGTCTCCTACTTCGCGCGATACGGACTCGAGAGGCACTACAGCATTCGATCGGGTTGGGACTACCCTGGCTTCTACTTCGGCGACGCATCGAATCTGGACGACCTTGTCGCGTTCTGGAACCTGCGGGCTTGTGACGTGGCCTTGTGGTTTGTCGACGCCCAACATGTTGAGAGATACGGGGCCTTCATCCCTGCTTGGCGCAAGGCGGTGGAAGAGACGCTTTCCTATCGAAAAGACAAATTCCCTGAGCACGTAGCAATCTGGTCGCGACGTGAAAGTCCACTTGATGCGGACGGCGTGGAGGCGCGGAAGACCACCTTCGGCGATGGACCTCACAGCATTTGCGGCGTTGGCGAGTTCTCGTGGAACGGCCTCAATCTTCTTCCTCCGATGATGCATTTCAGTGATGTTGCGTCGCTCGGTGTTCTGGTCACGGAATCAGGCAAACCAAGCCTCTCCTTTGGTCTGAGTGACAAGCCGTTTGCGGCAGACACATGGTTCCACTCGCAGCACTTGGTCGCCTCGCTGTCGTTCATCGGAGGTCTCTATGGGAACAAGGACTACACGCTTGATCCGCCCTACATCCCTGAGCTGAACGAGTTCTACGCGCGCACTATGCACTTTCAGTACAACAAGCTTCGGATCGAATCCGAGCGTGTTGGCCTTGTGATTGCCGCAACGGACACGGATGCATCCCTGCACGCGCTGCCCGTGGCTGACCTTTTCAAGCAAGTCTTTGACCTCGCAGGCTTTGCGTCGAAGGTAAGTTCTGGCTGTCCCTTCACTCCGCAGGAGATTGACCTAGCCAAGTCGCTCAATGAGAAGTATCGACGGCGGGCCATTCTCCTTACGGACCGCGAGTTGGAGCCGTATCACCTCTACGATCGCACCAGCAAGCTGTTCGAGGTTGCTAGGTATGGAGGTAGCGCAGAGGATCTCGCGCTCGCCACTGAGTCGATCTTCTTCAACCCGCAGCCGGTGTAGTCGATTGCGTGCGTTAGGCGGGTCTACAACGCCCCATCGGGGCCGGAGTCGTCCGAGCTGAAGGTGGCTTCGTCGCGCTCAAGCGTCCTCAAAGCAGACGCTGGTGAGCAGCCGCAAATGGCAGACAACGGACAGCGCGCCCGGCCGCAATGAGGCCAGCTACCCCTGCAAAGCGCCCCCTGCAACGCCAAAGCGAGCCCCGCCCCCTACCGCCGCAACACCAACCCCTCCACCGCCTCATCCCCCAGCGCCCTCCCCTCCGCCTCCAGCGCCGCGGTGATGTCCCTGCCCAGCAAGGCCCGACCGGCGTCCAGCGCGCCGTCCAACGCGCGCAGCTCCAGCGGGTCCAGCGCCGTGTCGTTGGCCGTCCAGCGGCTGCGCACATGGCCGGCGAGGCGGCAGGCGGCTTCGATGCGGCCTTGGGCCACCAGCAGCGGCAGGATGCCGAGCCAGGCCACCGTCGTGCCGAAGCGCCGCTGTGCGGCCAGGGAGCGCGGCAGCAGGGCCTGGGCCTCGTCCAGCCGGCCCAGGCCGACGAGCGCCTCGACGAGGGCGTTCAACACCCAGGGCAGGCTGCCGTTGCTGCCGCTGCCGTCGGCGTCCAGCGCGTCGAGCAGGGCGCGGGTGCGCGTGGCGCCTTCCTCGAAGYGGCCCAGGCGCACCAGCGTCAGGCAGATGTTGTTCTCGGCCACCTGCACGCGCTGTGACTGCCCGAGTTCGCGGGCGGCGAGCTGCTCGCGCTCCATGCAGGCGAGCAGTTCGGCGGTGTCGCCGCGCAGGCGGGCCGCCACAGCCAGCGCGCCGTTCAGGCGCAGCCGCGTCGCGGCCGAGTCGTCGCTCGCGGCCAGCTCGCGCAGCAGCGTGCAGGCTTGCTCCAACTCAGGCTCGTCCTCGGTGAAGGCGCGCACCCAGTGGGCCGCGGCGATGAGCAGTTCGGCGGGGTTGCCCAGCGGCCGCCAGAGGTCGACGGCCTTGCGCGAGACCGGCACGGCGCGCGGGTCGGCGCGGATGAGCAGCAGGTAGCCGAGCATGGACCACCACAGCGCCTGCACCTGCGGTGGCACCGCCTCGCCGCGCGCCTCCATGGCGGGCAGCAGCGACAGCAGCCACTGCGTCACCTCGTGGCGCCAGACGGTGAACACCATGACCCGCGCGGCGCGGGCGCCGATCTGCGCGGCGGTGCCGAGGTCGTGCTCGCGGGCCCACAGGAAGGCCTCGCGGACGTTCTGCATGTCAGCCAGCCACAGTGCCGCGTCGTCGCTGGGCGCGATCAGCGCGAGCACGGCCGCGGCATGCCGGCGGCGCGCGGAATGGCCGTCGGCGTCGCCGAGCCGGGCCAGCGCATGGGCGCGCATCGTCTCCAGCAGGCGGTAGCGTGGCGGGTCTTCACTGGCGACGCTGACGAGCGAGCGCTCTACGAGCGTGGCCAAGCCGTCGACGACGTCCCAGCGGCTGGTGTGCTCGTCGCTGCTGAGCGTGACGGCCAGGTCCAGCGTGAAGCCGCCGGCGAACACACCCAACGCGCGATAGAGGCGCTGCTCGGCCGGCTCCAGCAGGCCGTGGCTCCAGTCCAGCGCGTCGAGCAGGGTGCGGTGGCGGGCCGATGAATCGCGCCGGCCGCGGGACAGCAGCGCGAAGCGCTCGGCCAGCGCGTCGTGCACGGCCTGCAGGCCCATCAGCGGCACGCGCGCGGCGGCCAGCTCCAGCGCCAGCGGCAGGYCGTCGAGCTGCCGGCACAGCGCGGCCAGCACCGGCAATGATCTGGCAGACACGTCGAAGCGCGCGTCCACCGCCCGGATGCGGGCCACCAGCAGCGCTAGTGCACCCTCACGGGGGTCGGGGCCGTCGACGCCCTCGGCCACGGGCAGCGGCTCCAGGCGCAGCAGCCGTTCGCCGGCTACGCCCAGCGGCAACTGGCTGGTGACCAGCAGGCGCAGCCGGGGCAGCGCGGTCAGGTGCGCGGCCCACTCGGCGCAGGCCGCGGCGAGGTGCTCGGCGTTGTCCAGCACCAGCAGCAGGTCGTCGTCGGCCGGGATGAGGTTGAGCAGCTGGGGCAGCGCCTCGCCCGGGCTCAGCTGGCCGCCGAAGGCACGGGCGACGCCGTCGGGCAGTTGTGCGGGCAGCGTCAGYGGCGCCAGGTCGACCCAAGCACTGCGGCCCGTCCAGCGCGCCAGCGCCTCGCGCACCAGACTGCTTTTACCCACGCCGGGGCTGCCGACGACGCTCACGCAGCCGGGCGCGGCCAGCGCCTGGCGCAGGCGGGCCAGGTCGGCGTCACGGCCGAACAGCGTGGTCGTGGCGGGCGCGGGCGGCGGCGCATCAGCGGCCTGTGCGTCGTCGTGCAGCGCGGCCGTGAACCGGTAGCCGCGCCCGGGCGCGGTGGCGATGGCGTCCTCGCCCAGCAGGCGGCGCAGCGCGTTGACCTGCACGCGCAGGTTGCCCTCTTCCACCACCAGGCCGGGCCAGACGCGCTCGATCAGCTCGGCCTTGGTGAACAGCTCGGCGGGCCGGCCGGCCAGCGTGAGCAGCAGGTCCAGCGCGCGGCCGCCCAGGGCCGAGGGCTCGCCGTCCACCAGCAGCCGGTACTCCGCCGGGCGCAGCTCGAAGCGGCCGCCCGGGCCGAAGCGCAGCGGCTGGGTCGGCGGGCGGGCAGGTTCGGTGGCAGGCAAGGCGGCTCCGGTGATTGCGCCGGGCACTGTAAAGCCGCCGGTTTAACAACGTTGAACAACCATCGAACGGCACCTGCCGCGAGCATTCGTCCCACAGCAACACGCCACCCAGGAGCCGACCATGACCGAACCCGAAGTCTCCGTGCCCGCCATCATGCGCAACTACCACGAGGTGCTGCGCAACGACCTGGCCAAGGTGCTGGCGCCGCTGGCCGAGCGCGGCGACCTGGCCGGCTTTGCGCCGGCTTGGGGCGCCTATGTCGAAGCCATCGCCGTCCATGCGGCCATGGAGGACGGCATGGAGGGCGCGGGCGGCGGCATCACGTCCATGCTGGATCTGCATTTCGACGGCGCCGCAAACGCGGCGATGTTCCGCGCCGAGCATGACGACGAGCACGAACTGCAGGCCGCCGTGACGCGCGCCATCCCGCTGGATGTCGGCGCGCTGCGAGATGCCTTCGCCGCCTACCGCGGCTGTGCCGAGGCGCACCTGCTGCACGAGGAGGACATCATGATGCCCCTGGTCAACCGCCTGCCCAAGGAAGGCAAGGCCACCCTCTTCGCCCAGTGGTGCGTGTCGGCCGGCATCGCCCACGGCGGCTTCGACCACCTCGTGGCCCATGGCGTCGCGTCGCTGGCCGCCTTCGGCAGCACCAAGAACTCGCCGGTCGGCGCGACCCGCGTGTTCGTGCACTCGCTCAAGACCGTCTGCACCCCCGAGCAGTGGGCGCGCTACGGGCCCATCGCCCGCCGTGCGGCGCCGGCCGACGTGTGGGCGGCCGTGCTCGCTGAAGTGCCCAGCCTCGCCAGCTGATTTCCATAGACCCTTTTCGATCAAGCTCATGCGGAACGAGGCCTTGCTTCGTTCCTATCATTCACCTTCCTGCCCCCGAGCCCACCCAAGGAGAGACACCATGTCCCTGCGCATCAACGACATCRCCCCCGACTTCACCGCCCAGACCACGCAAGGCGAGATCAAGTTCCACGACTGGATCGGCGACAAGTGGGCCGTGCTGTTCTCCCACCCCAAGGACTTCACGCCGGTGTGCACGACCGAGCTGGGCTATATGGCCAAGATCGAGCCCGAATTCACCAAGCGCAATGCCAAGCTGATCGGCCTGTCGGTCGACCCGGTGGACAACCACCACCGCTGGGCCGCCGACATCGAGGAGACCCAGGGCCATCTGCCCAAGTACCCCATGATCGGCGACAGCGACCTGGCCGTCGCCAAGCTCTACAACATGCTGCCGGCCGATACCGAAGGCACGTCCGAGGGCCGCACGGCGGCGACCAACGCCACCGTGCGCTCGGTCTTCATCGTCGGCCCGGACAAGCGCATCAAGCTGATGCTGACCTACCCGATGACGACGGGGCGCAAYTTCGACGAGATCCTGCGCGTGCTSGACWSSATGCAGCTGACCGCSAAGYACAAGGTCGCCACGCCGGTGAACTGGAAGMAGGGCGACGACGTGATCATTGCCGGCTCGGTGAGCGATGAAGACGCCAAGGCGCTGTTCCCGGCCGGCTGGAAGGCGCCCAAGCCCTATCTGCGTATCACCAAGCAGCCCACCTGAGACCCGCATGCCTGGGCTTCCAGGCGGTGCAGCGGCGCGCTGTAGTAGGGGCTGACACCCGGTTGGGTGGCCAGCGCCGTGCGGGCCAGCGCGGCCCAGCGCGCGGCCTGGTCGCGGTCGCCAGCGCGCCAGGCGCACAGCGCGGCCACGCCGTGCAAGCGCGCGATCTGCGGCGCGGCCGGGTGGTGCGGCAGGCTCAACGCGGCGACGAAGGCGCGCATGCGGGCCAGGCCGGCGCGGGCGTCCGGCTGCAGGCACTGGCCTTCAGCGCGCAGCAGCTCAGGCCCGGTGGCGAAGCCGGCCGTCAGCATGGCGTCCTGCGGCTTGGCCTCGTGGCGCGACGCCAGCGCCAGCGCCTGGCGGGCCAGCGCCGCGTCGCCGCTGTCGACAAGGACGCGGGCGCGGGCCTCGCGCAGCACCTCTTCGTACCAGGCCGGGTCGTGCCCGGCGCCGCGCAGCGCTTCGGGCGCCGGCGCTTCGTCAAGAAAACGCAGCGCGCCGGCCATCTCACCCGCCATGCTGGCGTTCAGCGCCTGCAGGCGGATATCTCCGGCCAGCAGCGGATGCAGGCCCTTGCCGGCCGCTACACGGGCCTGGCGGCGCAATGCAAAGCGCTGGGCCGCCAACTCGTGCTGCCCGCGCTCCATGGCCGCATCACCGGCACGGCCGTGCGCAATGGTCAGTTCGACCGGCCGGTGCAGCAGCGGCAGGCGCTGCGTGTAGTCGGCCTCCACCAACGGCGCGCCCTGCGCCACGTCGCCCCAGTTCAACAGCAGGCGGCCCAGATGCCCCTGCACCTGGGCGAGCAGCAGCGGCGGCACACCGTCGCCCAGGGCGCGCAGCCTTTGCAGGCAGGCCTCCAGCTCGGCGCGCACGCGCTCGAAAGGCAGCGACAGCGTCGTCGCATACATGGCCGACCAGACGTTGGCCGCGCCGACCTCCGCGCGCACCGCGTACAGGCCGCCGCGCTCGCGCAGCGTGGCCAGAGCCGGCGCGAGCAGGGCCAGGGCGTCGTCGTGCCGACCCTGCTGGGCGGCCCAACGCGCGCCACGCAGGCCGGCCTCGGCGGCGGCCAGCGTGTCCTCGCCTGCAGCGGCGGCGCGGAACTCAACCAGGGCCTCGGGCTCATGGCCACGGCGGTTCAGCAGCTCGCCGCGCAGCAAGTGGCGCCACGCCTGCCCAGCGGCATCGGCTGGCGCGGGCAGGCGCGCCAGCAACGTCTCGGCCTCGTCCATGCGACCCAGATCGACGAGGGCACGCGCCTTCAACAGGCCGGTGTCCACGTCGCCGGGCGTGTCGGGCAGGGCCGCGAGCACCTCGTCCGGCCGCCCGGCATCAAGCCGCGCACGCCCCAGGCGCTGCGCAGCCGCGCGTGTCTCGTCGGCCGGCGCGGCCTGGGCACGCAGCGAGGCCAGTTCACGCTCCCGCAGGTTGACGGCCAGTGGCGCGGCCCCCATGGTTTCGTAGGCATCGCCCAGCACGCGGTAGAGCCGGGCCCGCTGGGCGGGATCGCCGGCAAAGCGCTGCTCAATCAGCTGAGCGCCGCGCTCCAGCAGCGGCACCTCGCCGTCGCCGTGAGGATGACGGGCCTGCGGCTCGGCGCCAAAGCGGAACATCTCGGCGACGAACGTCGTGGCCACGTTCTCGCGCTCGGCGGCCAGAGCAGCGCGCTGGCGCTGGCCAGCCAATTGCACGGCCAGGGCGCCAACCACAACCAGCACGCCGCCAGCCAGCACCGCGGCACGACGGCGACGACGCAGCAACAGGCCCAACCGCCGCAGCGGCGCCGCCGCGCGCGCCTGCACCGGCTCCTGACGCAGCCAACGCTCGACCTCGTCGGCAAGCGCGTCGGCGCTGGCGTAGCGCCGGCCCGGCTCCGTCGCGCAGGCGCCGGCGACGACAGCGGCCAGGTCGGCATCGCCCGCCTCTGCCACCAACTCGCCCAGCATGACGCCCAGTGCATAGACGTCGACTTGCACGCTCAGCTCGCCGCCCAGCAGCAACTCGGGCGCCGCGTAACGCGGCGTGCAGGCCGGCGGCGGCGCGCCCGGGCCGACGACGCCCAGCACGGCGGCGATACCGAAGTCCAGCAGATGCGGCCGGCCCTCGGCGTCGACCAGCACATTGGCCGGCTTCAGATCGCGATGCAGCACCAGGCGGCCGTGGGCATACGCCAGCGTGCGGGCGATCGTCACGAACAGGCGCAGCCGCGCCGGCAGCGCCAGTCCGGCGGCCGCCTCGTCCAACGGCCGCCCCTCGACGTAGGCAATGGCCAGATACGGCCGCGACTGGCCGTCGGGGCCGGGCTCCAGGCCGGCGTCGTACAAACGCGCGATGCGCGGGTGCTCCAGGCGGGCGACGAGACCGGTCTCCCGGGCAAAGGCCTCGCCGTCAGCCCAGTGCCCGCGAGGCAATTTCAGCGCCACCTGGCGCTCGAACAGGCCGTCAGCCCGATCGGCCAGCCACACCTCGCCCATGCCGCCGCGGCCCAGCGGACGCAGCAGCCGATAGGGCCCGACACGCTCGCCCGCCCGCAGAGCGAGCGGTTCTGCCAGGCCTGGCAGCGCAGCGAGGAAGCCCTCGTGCTCCCCGGCGTCATGGCGATCCAACATCTGCGCCAAACGCTCGCGCAGCGCCCCCAGGGGCAGCGCCGCCAGCCAGGCCGGGCGCGCCGCGGGCGCCAGTTCCAGGCCCTCGTCCAGCAGTTGGCTCAGCGTGCGCAGCTCGTCGAAGGACATCGCAGTCATGCGCCGCAGTTTGCGGTCGGCAGGCCGCCCGTGCCGTCCCCAACTCGGTGGACAGCGGGCGGCCTGGCCTGCGCCGTTGCGTCAGACTGCCGTCATGGCCGGGTCGATGAGGCGGCGCACGCCCGCAACCAGGACCTGTGCCGCTGTAGGTGCAGGCCTGCACAGGCGCGTGGCCGAGACCGATGTCGCCAGCGGAGCGGGCCGGACAACATCAGCCCGTTGCACAGTTGCCGGAGACACCGCATGCCTGACCTGACCTCCGCCACCGAACTGGCCTCCCGGGCCAAGACACCCTTTCCCGGCGCCTCTGCCGATTACGAGCAGGCCCGCAAGGCCCTGCTCGCCGAGGAGATCGAGTTCCGTCGCCACATGACGCGCCTGACCGAGCAGCGGCGCGCGCTGCCACCCGGCCCGGTGATCGCCAAGCCCTACAAGTTCAAGGACGAGCAGGCCTTCGACGTCAGCCTGCTCGAGCTGTTCGGCGACAAGGACACGCTGGTGACCTACTTCTGGATGTACGGTCCGCAACGCGAGCGCCCCTGCCCGATGTGCACCAACTGGCTGGGCGCCGTCAACGGCAATGCCGCCGACATCAAGCAGCGCGTGGCGCTGAAGATCCTCGGCCGCTCGCCGGTCGAGCGGCAATACGCCTTCGCCCAAGAGCGCGGCTGGCGCGACCTCAACTTCGTGCAGACCGTCGGCGACGACTACGCCAARGATCTTGGCATCCTGCAGCCCGACGGCAGCGAGTACCCGGCCCTCGTGGTGTTCAGGCGCGACGGCGAGCAGGTCAGGTTGTTCTGGGCCAGCGAGATGACCAAGGCCATGGGCGACCCCGGCCAGGACCCGCGCGATGCGCCGGACGTCGCGTCGCTGTGGTCCGTGCTGGACCTCACGCCCGAGGGGCGGGGCACCGATTGGTACCCCAAGCTCCAATACTGAAGCTCAGACCTCGGCCGTCACCGGGTCGATGATGCAGCGCACCTGGCTGACCTGGTCTGCCGGGAAGCCACCCAGCCGCGCATGCTCACGCACCTTGGCCTCGTCTGGCGCGTTGTAGACGCAGTAGATCTTGTCGTCGGTCACGTAGCTGTGCACCCACTGGATGCTGGGGCCCAGGTCGCGCAGGACGCCGCAGGACGTGGCGGAAATGCCTTGCAACTGCTCGGCCGTGAGCTGACCGGCGCCGGGGATGTTTCTTTCGATGACGTACTTGGGCATGGGGAACTCCTGTTGAAGCGGGCCTGCCGGAAGTCGACCGGCCTGACGCCATCCTCTTTCCAGGGAGTGGGCGACGTCCTTTAGCCGGCATGAAATCTGGCTAAATTCGACCCCTCGATGTCCACCAACCGATTCCGCTTCGGCGACTACAAGCTGCTCCCGGCCGAGCGCCTGCTGTTCCGCCGCGGCGCCGAGGTGGCGTTGACGGCGCGCGCCTTCGAGCTGCTGGTCGCGTTTGTCGAGAAGGCCGGGCAACTGCTGGCCAAGGACGAGCTGCTGCGGCGCGTCTGGGCCGATGTCGTCGTCGAGGAGAACAACCTCGCCGTGCAGGTCGGCGTGTTGCGCAAGCTGCTCGGCGCCGAGGCCATCACGACCATTCCCGGCTTTGGCTACCGCTTCGCGCTGCCGGTGCTGGATGTGGCCGAGGCCGCGCCCAGCGAGCCTGGCCTGGGTGCCCGCGGCCGTTTGCCGGTGCGTCTGCCGCCGCTGATCGGCCGCGAGACTGAGCTGGGCGAGCTGCAGGCCCTGCTGCGCGACCAGCCGGCCGTCACGCTGTGCGGCGGCCCAGGCGTCGGCAAGACGCGGCTTGCGCAGGAGCTCGCGCTGAGCCTGCGCGGCGACCACGCCGACGGGGCCTGGTGGGTGGACCTGACGCTGCTGCGCGAGGACGAGCCCGTCGCGGCCGCCGTGGCCCGCGCGCTGGGCCTGCCACCCGGCCCGGACCCGCTCGCGACGCTGGCGGCCAAGCTGTCGGCGCTGGCCCTGCTGATCGTGCTGGACAACGCCGAGCACCGCGCCGCGGATGTCGCCGAGCTCGTCTCGACGCTGGTGCGCGACACCGAGCGGGTCAGCCTGCTCATCACCAGCCAGCTGCCGCTGCAGGCCCAGGGCGAACGCGTCTACCGCCTCGAGCCGCTGCCCCTGCCCGACGCCGTGCGCCTGCTGGCCGCGCGCACCGGCGCGGCCGAAGCGGGCGTCAGCCACCGGGCCGAGGAGATCTGCGAGGCGCTGGACTGCAACCCGCTGGCCATCGAGCTGGCCGCTTCGCGCCTGGATGTGCTGGGGCTGGACGGCCTGGCCGCGCGGCTGCACCAGCGGCTGACGCTGCTGGCTCCCAGCGATGCGCGCAGCCCGTCGCGCCGCAATGCGCTGGCCGAAGCCCTGAGCTGGTCGCACGAATTGCTGGCCGAGCGCGAACGCCTCGTGCTGCGCCGCCTGGCCGTGTTCCCGGGCAGCTTCTCGCTGGAAGGCGCAGCCCTGGTGCTGGCCGACGACAAGCTGCCCGCCGCAGCCGCGGTGGCCACAGTGCTCAGCCTGGTCGAGCGGTCCCTCGTCAGCATCGACCGCGGCACGGCGCAGCGGCGCTTGCGCTTGCTGGAAACCATGCGCCTTTTCGCGCTGGACAAGCTCGCCGCCGCCGGCGAGACGGCGTTGGCCCAGGCCCGCCACTGTGGGGGGCTGCGCTGGCTGCTGGACGACGCCTACGAAGAGTCATGGCGGCTGCCGTATGCCGCCTGGAAATCGCGCTATGAACCCGAGTTGCCCGGGCTGTGGGCAGCGCTGGCATGGGCCGGCGAGCACGACTTGACCGGCGCCGTGGCCCTGTTCGGCGCCGCCGCGCCGCTGTGGATGCCCCGCGCAACGCAGGCCCGCCCGCACGCGCTGGCGCTGGCCGCGCGGCTGGCGGACGACACCACCATTGCAAAGCCGGAGCTGGCCCGTTTCTGGTCGGCCTGCGCGCGCTGTCACAGCGCCATCCACCCGGGCCTGGCGCGCGACGCCGCCGAGCGCGCCGCCCGGCTGTACCGCGAGCTGGGCGACGAGCGAGGCGAATACCTGTCGCTGGTGGAACACGCCTTCAACTGGCGCGTCGACGGCCCCGAAGCCCGCGCCGCACTGGCCGCCGCGCGCACGCTGGAAAGCCCCGGCTGGCCGGCTGCCGTGCTGGAGCGCGGCCTGACGACCGAAGCCGTGCTGCACCTGACCTCAGGCCGGCATGACGAGGCCCGGCGCTGCTACCAGGCGGCGCTGGCGCTGTGCGAGCGTGGTGGCTTCGACGCCGGCGTGATGCGCGCCCGGCTGAACCTGGCCGACCAGGCCCGCGCCGCCGGTGAGCTGGACCTGGCCGTGCAGCTGGGCGAGGCGCTGCTGGCCGAGCCGGGCGATGCCGGCGACCTGGCCTGCCTGGCCACCATCATGGGCAACCTGATCGGCGCGCTGGTCGCACAGGGCCGGTTCGAGCGCGCCCGCGAGGTGGCGCGGCAAGCCCCAGCTCGCCTGGGTCGGCTGGCGGTGGATGACCAACTGTGGGTGTCTCTGGACGCGCTGGCGCTGCTGCATCTGCAAGCCGGCCGCACGGCGCTGGCCGCGCAACTGGCCGGCGCGGCGGACCGGGAGTTCGAGGCTCACGGGCAGATGCAGCGACAGCCCAACGAGGCCGCCGACCGCGCGATGCTCGCGGCAGGGCTGGCGGAGCGGTTCAGCACGGAGGACATGGAACGGCTCGCGCAGGAAGGTCGGCGCATGAAGCTGTCCGACGCGATGCGCGCGGCCTTCGAGCTGTGACTCAGGCAGCGAACAGGCGCGTCGCCAAATCGTCGGCCGAGTTCACGGTGCGCAGCTCGGCATAGGCCGCATCGGCTTCGGGGTAGGCGCGCTTCAGGTAGTGCAGCCACTGCTTGAGTCGACCGCCCTGATGCTTCGCAGCGACCGTGGCACGGACCTGGTCGAAGAAGACCTGCATCAGCGGCAGCAGCTCGGCCCACGGCACCGGCTCGGCGCGCCTGCCCGCCACGCGCAGCGCCAGGCCCGGGTCGGCCACCATGCCGCGGCCCAGCATCAGGTGTTCGCAGCCGCTGCGCTCGCGGGCCAGTTCGGCATGCTCGACGGTCCATATCTCGCCGTTGGCGATGATGGTGATGGGCACGGCCTCGCGCACGGCGGCGATGCGCTCCCAGTAGGCCGGCGGCTTGTAGCCATCAGCCTTGGTGCGGGCATGCACGACGATCTCCTGGGCGCCCGCGTCGTGAATCGCGCGGGCCACTTCGAGCGTGCGGCTGTCATCCATATAGCCCAGGCGCATCTTGGCGGACACCATCACGTCCATCGGCACCGCACGGCGCACGGCGGAGACGATTTCGTGGATCAGCTCGGGTTCGTCCAGCAACACGGCGCCGCCACGGTGGCGGTTGACGCACTTGGCCGGGCAGCCGAAGTTCAGGTCGATGCCCTCGGGCTTCAGCTCGGCCAGTCGCCCGGCGTTCTCGGCCAGGCAGGTCACGTCGGAACCCAGCAACTGCGGATGCACCGGCACGCCGGCTGCCGTGCGCCCACCGTTCCTCAGCTCCGGCACGATGCGCGTGAACACGCGGCCGGGCAGCAACTGGTCGGTCACGCGGATGAACTCGGACACGCAGCGGTCCACGCCGCCGACGCGGGTCAACACATCGCGCAAGATGTGATCCAACAGCCCTTCCATGGGCGCCAAGAGGATCATTTCGACTCCTCTTGGTTCATCAAATAGAGCCGCAGGTCGAACTCCAGCTGGAAGTAGTCCGGCTCCATGTGCTGGCAGAGCTTGTAGAAGGGCTTGTTGTGCTCCAGCTCCCGCAGATGCGCCAGCTCGTGCACGACGATCATGCGCAGCAGCGCGGCCGGCGCCTCCTTGAACAGCGTGGCCACGCGGATCTCGCGGCGCATCTTCAGCTTTGAGCCTTGCACCTGGGTGCGGCGGGTGTGCGTCCCCAGCGCCTGCTGCAGCACGCGCAGCTTGGCGTCATAGCCGACGAAATTCAGCGGCTCGGCATTGCGCAGGTGGCGGGCCTTGAGCGCCTGCACATAGTCGAACAGGGCGCCATCGCTGCGCACCTCGTGGCGCTCAGGCAGGCGGCGGGCGAGATGGTCGGCCAGGCGGCCGTCCAGGCGCAGCTGTTCGGCCTGGGCGATGAGTTCGGGCGGGTAGCCAGCGAGGTAGCGGGCGGCAAGCATGCAGTCGGGATTCAAGGCGCGGCGCATCGAGTGCGCCGCGCGGGTAGCGAGGTCAGGCGACCAGCGCGTTCAGCTGGTCCAGGCTCGCTATTGTCGCGAGGCAGGCGCGTGCCACCTCCTGGCCCTTGGTGGAGAAATGCTCGGCAAAGAAGCGCTTGTGCTCGCCATGCTCATGAAAGTGGTGCGGCGTCAGCACGGCGGAGAAGACCGGCACGTCGGTGTCCAGTTGCACGTCCATCAGCGCCTGGATGACGGTCTGGGCGACGAAATCGTGGCGATAGATTCCGCCGTCGACGACGAGGCCGCAGGCGATGACGGCATCGAAGCGGCCGCTGCGCGCAAGACGCTTGGCATGCAGCGGGATCTCGAAGGCGCCGGGCACGTCGATGACCGTGACCTGTTCCGCGGGGATTCGACATCGGTCGAATTCATGCCGAATGGCCGACACGGCGACGCCGACGATGTCCTTGTGCCAGCTGGCGGCCACGATGGCCACGCGCGGCAGGCGGGTCAGGTTGAAGGTGGGATTGAGGGTCTGATTCATGGTGTCCTCTTGAAAGACGGTTTTTCCAGAATCAGGGCAAGCGCACGCAGCAGCGGCGTGCCCGCTCAAGCAAGCACGCCGACGCTCCGCGATCTCTTTCATCCGGACTGTGACCGTCGGCCCTGGCATCGCACCAGGTCTGCTGACCCTTTGCCGCCGAAGCGGCGAAGGCGCTCGCGGGCTCCCAGGCTTTCGCCCAGATACCGCCGGTGGGGAATTTCGCCCCGCCCTGAGAACGCTGCCGGCCTTGCGGGCCGGCACACGGATGCTAGCGGCGCTGGCGGCATGATGACGGTCATGTCCGAGACAGCCCTATTTCGCGTGACCCTGCTGCCCGGTGGCGAGACCTTCGACTGCGCCGCCGACCAGCCCCTGATGCTGGCCGGCCTGGCCGCCGGCGTCGCGCTGCCCTGGTCCTGCCGCAACGGCACCTGCCGCACCTGCATCTCGCGGCTGCTGGAAGGCCGCATCGAGCACAACATCCCGTGGCCCGGCCTCTCCGCTGAAGAGAAGGCCGAAGGCTGGGTGCTGCCCTGCGTGGCCTGCCCACGCAGCGACGTCGTGCTGCAGTGGGTGTGACTACTTTCTCGGCATGACGAGCTTGTTGCCGCCCTGGATCAGCGTCACCGAGGCGGCCTGGTCCTCCTCGGCGCCGAAGTCGAGCTGGGCGTCGACCTGGGGCACGTGCACGCGGCGCGGCGTGCTGGCCTTCAGCTCGAAGGCCGGCTGGCCAGGTGCCTGGCCTTGCAGACGGCCCTGGTCGTCGATGAAGACCTTGACCGCGAATTGCGGCGAGCTGTAGTCGCCCACCAGGGCCTGCATCTGGGCCGGCGTGAGCGCCATGAAGGCGATCTCGCTCGGCAGCTCGCCGCTGCGCGTCCAACGCTCGGCGTCGGCGGTCTCGCCATTGTTGAAGACACGCGCCGCCACGGCCTTGCCATCGGCACCACGCTCGATCTGCAGCTCGGTCAGTGAGTCGGGAAGGGCGAACCGGTCATTGCCCAGCGCAATCAGCGCGGTGCTGCCGCCGCCGCTGCGCTGGCTGTGCAGCACGCCGTCCTTCACGCGCAACATGCGGGTCTGCTTGTCCTCGCGAACAAACACGCCCTCGGCGGACTTGAGCTGCTCGGCGGCCACGGCCACGGCCTTGGGCTCGGCAAAGGGCTCGCCGACGGCGAAGGCGGCCAGCTTGCGGGCCACCAGATCCATGGAGAAGCCGGGTCCATCGCTGTTGCGAAGGATGACGATCGTCGTCTGGCTCTGCGGCAGGTAGTTCAGCGTCGACACGAAACCATGAATGCCGCCGCCATGCATCAGCATCGGCTGGCCGCGCAGCGTGGCGGCGGTGATGCCAAAGCCATAGTGCGAGGGCTTGGCCGGGCCTTCCGGCGTGGTCATGCGCTGGTAGCTCGCCTGGCTGATGAGCTTGCCGCCATGCAGCGCCTGGTTCCAGCGCCACAGGCCTTCGGTGTTGGCGATCAGTGCGCCGGCCGCATGGGGCTGGGTCATGCTGAGGAAGCCGGCCGGTGCCGCCTCGCGCTGGGCGTTCAGCGTGTAGCCCTGGGCCATGCCCTTGAAGAGCCGGTCGCCGGCCTGGTAGTGCACGCTGGTGATCTGCGCCGGCTTGAGCAGCAGTTCGTCGATGGACTGGTGCCAGCTCTTGCCCGAGATGGCCTCGACGACGGCGCCGAGCAGCACATAGCCGGAGTTGTTGTAGGCCCACTTCTCGCCGGGCGGGAAGTCCGCCGGCAGGTCCTTGAACTCCTTGATCAGCTCGGCCGTACTGAGGTCGCGGCGCACCGGGTTGCCCATATAGCCCGGGATGCCGGTGTAGCTCTTGACGCCCGAGGTGTGGTTGAGCAGCTGCAGCAGCGTGATCTGGCTGCCATTGGGATAGTCGGGCAGGAATTTGGACAGCGGATCATCGAGCTTGGCCTTGCCCTCATCGATCTGCTTGAGCAGGGCCGCGGCAGCGAACTGCTTGGTGACGGAGCCGATGCGCATCAGCTGGTCGGGCTGCAGGGGCACGCCGAGCTCGATGCTGGCCATGCCGCGAGCGCCCTTGTAGAGAAGCTGGTCACCGCGCGCCACCAGCACCGTGACGCCGGGGCCATCGCGTTTCAGCTTCTGCGCGTCGAGCAGTTGGTCGGCATAGGCCGTCATGGCCGCGGGCGTGGCGGGTTGGCCAGCGTGGGCCGTGCCGACCAGCAAAACAGACAGAGCGAAGGCGGGCGTGGCGTGTTGTCGCATGTCGGTGGGCAGGTGGTGAGACGCCGCGCAGCATGGCGTTTGGCGCGCGGCCCGGCAAGCCGGCATGCGATGAACGGCACGAAAGAAGGCATGAGCCGCAGCGGCCATCCACAGCGCCTGTGGACAACCGCGTGCACAGCCTGCGGGCGGCAAGCCCAAGTCCTTGGCACAACAGCGCTTTCCTTGCGCTGCCTCAGATTGAGGCAGACCGGCGCACGGGACAATCGCCGCCATGCATCGCACCATCTTCACAACCCCGGGGCTGAGCACCCTGCTGCGGGGTTTGTCCGTGGCCTGGCTCAAGCTGGCAGGCTGGACCGTTCAGGGCGAGCTGCAGCCCGAGGCGCGCAAGAGCGTCTTCATCGCCGCCCCGCACACCAGCAACTGGGACCTGCCCTACACGCTGTTCGCGTCCTTCGCGCTGCGCCTGACGCCCTACTGGATGGGCAAGGCTTCCATCTTCCGCTTCCCGTTTGGTGGGCTGATGCGCTGGCTGGGCGGCATCCCGGTGGATCGCGACAAGTCCAGCAATCTTGTCGCCGCCTCAGCCGAGGCCCTGCAGGCCGCCGACGGCCCAGTGCAGCTCATCGTGCCCCCCGAGGGCACGCGCAGCAAGACCATCTACTGGAAGACCGGCTTCTACTGGATCGCCGTCACGGCGAAACTGCCCATCGTCATGGCGCACATGGACTACCCGCGCAAGCTCGTTGGCCTGGGCCCGCTGTTCCGGCCGACCGGCGATGTCGACGCCGACATGGCCGAGATCAAGCGCTATTACGCCCAGTACAAGGGCAAGAACTCAGACCAGTTCACGCACGAATGATGTGCCCCTCGTCCGGTCTCGCCACGCTGCACGCGGGCGAGCCCAGCCGGTCCCCCGAGGGGACGGCGATGCTCACGGCATCAAGCCGCGAGCACATCGCCATAGGGGCCGGCTTGGGAGCGGCCCGGCGCTCGGCCCGAATACCGAAACCACCTACTTCTCACAGCGCAGCCCATGCCAACCAACCTGTCCAAAGACCCGCTGCATGGCCTCACCCTTGAGGCCATCGTGACCGCATTGGTGGAGCATTTCGGCTGGGCCGAACTCGGCCAGCGCATTGCGATCAAGTGCTTCCAGATCGACCCCAGCGTGGCGTCGAGCCTGAAGTTCCTGCGCAAGACGCCGTGGGCGCGCGCCAAGGTCGAGAGCCTCTACCTCTTCATGCGGCGCGAGCAGGCGCGCGCCGCTCGACCGTAGGTTTAGCGGCCGCCAGGCTCCGGGAGTTCGATCTTGACTTCGAGTACTTCCAGATCCCCCTGGCGCTCCATGTGCACCTTGATGTCTTCAGGGTTGATCGACACGTATTTACTGATGACGGCCACCAGCTCGCGCTGGAGTTGCGGCAGATAGTCGGGGCTGGAGCTGCGGCCATTGCGCTCGTGCGCGAGGATGAGCTGCAGCCGCTCCTTGGCGACGCTGGCCGAGCTCTTCTTCTCGCCGAGGAAAAAGTTCAGGAATCCCATTGCGCGGCTCCCATCACTTGGCGCCGAAGACGCGCTTGAACCAGCTGGGTTTCACGGCTTCGGTGAAGCGCATGGGCTTGTCCTCACCGAGGAAGCGGGCAACGACGTCCTTGTAGGCCTCGGCCACGTCGGTCTCGGCCAGGTGGATGGCCGGCGTGCCCTGGTTGGAGGCCTGCAGCACGCTCTCGCTCTCGGGGATGACGCCGATCAGCGGCGTGCGCAGGATCTCGTGGATGTCGTCCAGGCTCAGCATCTGGCCGCCCTCGACCCGGTTCGGGTTATAGCGCGTGATGAGCAGATGCTCCTTGACCGGGTCGCCGCCTTCGATGGCGCGCTTGGTCTTGCTGCTCAGCATGCCGAGGATGCGGTCGCTGTCGCGCACCGACGAGACCTCGGGGTTGGTCACGACCAGTGCCTCGTCGGCGTAGTGCATGGCCATCAGCGCACCGGTCTCGATGCCGGCCGGTGAGTCGCAGACGATGAAGTCGAACTCCATCGCCTTGAGCTCGTTGAGCACGCGCTCGACGCCTTCCTGCTTCAGCGCGTCCTTGTCGCGCGTCTGCGAGGCGGCCAGGATGTAGAGCTTGTCGAGCTGCTTGTCCTTGATGAGGGCCTGCGTCAGCTTGATCTCTTCGTTGACGACGTTGATGAGGTCATACACCACACGGCGCTCGACGCCCATGATGAGGTCAAGGTTGCGCAGGCCAACATCGAAGTCGATGACGCAGGTCTTGTGGCCGCGCATCGCGAGGCCGGTGGCGAAGCTCGCGCTGGTGGTGGTCTTGCCGACCCCGCCCTTGCCGGAGGTGACGACGACGATCTTGGTCATCTGGAGCTTTCCTGTTCGTTCAGTTCAATCGGGTTCAGAGCACTTCAGAGGGCGAGTGGCAGCATCAGCAGCTTCTCGCCATCGAGCAGGACCTGGGCCGGCTTGCCCGCCACGTCCGCCGGCAGCGGGTTCTCGGTCGTGCGGTAGATGCCGGCAATCGACAGCAGCTCCGCCTCCAGGCTGTGGGCATAGATGCGGGCCGACGTGTCGCCGCGCGCGCCGGCGATGGCCTTGCCGCGCAGCGGTGCGTAGACATGCACGCTGCCATCGGCGATGACTTCGGCGCCGTGGTTCACCAGCGCCAGCACGACGAGGTCGCCGCCCTTGGCATAGATGCGCTGGCCGGAGCGCAGCGGCTTGTCGATGACCAGGGTCGGCGCAGGTGCGGCGGGCTTCTCGATGATCTTTTCGACGGTGATCTCACGAACCACCTCACGCACTGTCTCGGCCGGCGCGGCACTGCGTTCACCCATCGGCTCGTCGGCCGCGTCGGCCAGGCCCAGCTCATGCGCCGCGGCCAGCTCCTCGGCCGTCGCACCGGCCACGGCCACTGGCTGCAGCTGGCTGTTGCGCAGCAGCTCGACGATCGCCCGCAAATCAACCGGTGCCGGCCCGTCCAGGGCCAACGGTGCCTGGCCTTCGACCGGCGCGGCCACGGTGGCCGGCGCACGCGCCAGCTGGCTCAAGTCGATGACAACGGGCTCATGCTCGAAGCCGCCGGCGCCCGCGCGCTGGGCCCAGTCGGCGGCCAGCTCGGCCATGTCGGCGCTGTGCAGCACCAGGCCCAGCAGGCTGAAGCGGCGCGACTTCAATTCGAAAGTGCCGGCGCGCGCTGCGCTCTTGCCGCGTCCGCCACTTTCCCTCGTCAAATCCGCCATTGCGCCGCTGCCGCCCGTTCAAAAGGGCGCGAGTTTAGCCGCCACCCCCGCCTTGCCTGTTGGGGCTGCCCCCAGGCGGCACCCGCGATGGCGCCTCAAAAACGGGCATTGCGGGCGGCCGGCTGGCCGATCAAGCACTTAGCGCCGCTGTCGTCAGCCGGCCCACAGACTTGTCCACAGCAGACGGGGACAAAGCGCGTCGAAATGTCCTTCCAAACCGTGACATCCGCACTTGGTGCCTTGACTTATCCCCAAATCTGGAAGGCGTCAAGCCCCGCCAGCCCTCATGCCCCCTGGCCCGTGAGCTCGCCCCGCCATTCCGCTAAGTTATTGATTCATATAAGCGAACCGAGGGTGCCTAGAAATTGAGCAACCTAAGCGGACCCGCATTCCATAAGGGCTTGGCTGCGATGGCGGCGGGTTCTCCACAAAGTTTTCCACAGACTCGGTGGATAGCTTTCAGAAGCGTTACAAATCAGTGACTTAAGCGAGGTCCTTGAGGCGCTGTGGAGCTTTCGGCTGCAACTTGGAAGCGCTCAACGCGCCATCGCAAGCTACATTGGGCCGACCACCTCAAGGAGAGTCCATTTTGGCTACCCCGAACTACAGCTATGAAAAACGCCAGCGCGAGCTGGCCAAGAAGCGCAAGGCCGAGGAAAAGCGCCAGCGCAAGATCAGCGGCAAGCCCGACGAACCCGACGCCCCCGATGAGCCTCAGGCCGATGGCGAGGCCGCAGCCGACCCGGCCGCCCCCGTTGACCCGCAAACCTAGAATCCGCAGTTCCGCCCGCCAGCTCCGTTCCCAGCGCCCATGCCCCGCCAGCTCTTCGTCACCACCGCCCTACCCTATGCGAACGCCGGTTTCCACATCGGCCACATCATGGAGTACACCCAGGCCGACACCTGGGTGCGCTTCCAGCGCATGGCGGGCCACGAAGTGCACTTCGTCTGTGCGGACGACGCCCACGGCGCGCCGATCATGATTTCGGCCGAGAAGGCCGGAAAGACGCCGCAGGACTTCGTCGCCGGCATTGCCGCCGGCCGCAAGCAATACCTCGACGGCTTTCACATCAGCTTCGACAACTGGCATTCGACCGACGGACCAGAGAACCACGAGCTGTCCAAGGCCGTCTATCTCGCGCTGCGCCACAACGAGCTGATCTCGACCAAGACCATCGAGCAATTCTTCGACCCGGCCAAGTCGATGTTTCTGCCGGACCGCTTCATCAAGGGCGAGTGCCCCAAATGCGGCGCGAAGGACCAGTACGGCGACTCCTGCGAGGTCTGCGGCGCCGTCTATGCGCCCACCGAGCTGAAGAACCCTTACTCGGTGCTGTCCGGCGCGACGCCGGTGCTCAAGACCAGCGAGCACTACTTCTTCAAGCTGAGCGACCCACGCTGCGTCGACTTCCTGACGCAATGGACCCAGGAGGCCGGCCGGCTGCAGCCCGAGGTGCTGAACAAGATTCGCGAGTGGTTCGAGACCGACGAGGATGGCAACAACAAGCTCAGCGACTGGGACATCAGCCGCGACGCGCCTTATTTCGGCATCGAGATCCCCGATGCGCCGGGCAAGTACTTCTACGTCTGGCTGGACGCGCCCATCGGCTACCTGGCCTCGCTGAAGAACTACTTCGGCAAGACTGGCAGGGACTACGACGCCTTCATGGCGGATCCGTCGGTGGAGCAGATCCACTTCATCGGCAAGGACATCACCTACTTCCACACGCTGTTCTGGCCGGCGATGCTGCATTTCAGCGGCAAGCATCTGGCCGACGGCACCTACGTGCCGCGGAAGACCCCCAACCACGTCTTCGTGCACGGCTTCATGACCGTCAACGGCGGCGAGAAGATGAGCAAGAGCCGCGGCACCGGCCTGGACCCGCTGAAGTACCTCGCTCTCGGCCTGAACGCCGAGTGGCTGCGCTACTACATCGCCGCCAAGCTCAATGCCAAGGTCGAGGACATCGACTTCAACCCCGAGGACTTCGCGGCCCGCGTCAACAGCGACCTGGTCGGCAAGTTCATCAACATCGCGTCGCGCGCCGCGGGCTTCCTGACCAAGCGTTTCGACGGCCATCTCAGCGGCGACCTTGGCGTCGAAGGCCGCATGCTGCTGGACGCGCTGCGCGCCCCAAGCGATTCGATCGCCCAGCTCTATGAGGACCGCGAATTCGGCAAGGCCATCCGCGAGATCATGCTGCTGGCCGACAAGGTCAACGAGTTCGTCGACCAGCACAAGCCCTGGGAGCTGGCCAAGCAGGAAGGCATGGACGCCGCCCTGCACGACGTCTGCAGCGTCTGCATCGAGGCCTTCCGCCTGCTGACCCTCTACCTCAAGCCGGTACTGCCGGCATTGGCCGGTCAGGTCGAGTCCTTCCTGAAGATCGCGCCGCTGCAGTGGAGCGACAGCGCCCGCGCCCTGGGCGCCCATCAGATCGGCGTCTACCAGCACCTGATGCAGCGCGTCGACCTGGCCAAGGTGGAGCAGCTGTTCGAAGCCCCGCCGGCGCCGAAGGTAGTGCCCGGTGGCGAAGACCTCGCGGAAGAGATCAAGATCGACGACTTCGCCAAGGTTGACCTGCGSATCGCGAAGATCGTCAAGGCCGAGCACGTCGAGGGCTCGGACAAGCTGCTGCGCCTGACGCTGGACGCTGGCGAGGGCCGCCTGCGCAATGTCTTCAGTGGCATCAAAAGCGCCTACAAGCCCGAGGCCCTGGAAGGCAAGCTGACCGTGCTTGTCGCCAACCTCGCTCCGCGCAAGATGAAGTTCGGCATCAGCGAGGGCATGGTGCTGGCCGCCAGCCACGCCGACGAGAAGGCCCACCCGGGCATCTTCGTGCTCGAGCCTTTCCCCGGCGCTCTGCCGGGCATGCGGGTGCGCTGAGCAGCCATGAACTCGCCGCGACTGCCTCTTGGCCCGTCGCGGCGCCGGCGTTTCATCGCCGAGCACTACCACTGCGGGCCTCCGGCCGCGACCTCGCTCCTCGCGTCGTCGCCACCCCGGAGGTCCCATGCCACTGCCCCAGCTGCACCCTTTCCGCCCCCGCATGCTCGCGCTGCGGGCGGGTTACTCGCGGCAGCGCTTCCTCGCTGATCTCGGCGCCGGCCTGACGGTCGGCATCGTCGCGCTGCCGCTGGCGCTGGCCTTCGCCATCGCCTCCGGTCTGCGCCCCGAACAGGGCCTGGCCACGGCCATCGTCGCCGGGCTGCTGATCTCCCTCTTCGGCGGCTCCAGCGTGCAGATCGGCGGGCCGGCCGGCGCCTTCATCGTCGTCGTCTACGGCATCCTGCAGCGCTACGGCCTGGCCAATCTGCTGCTCGCCACCATGGGCGCCGGTGTGCTGCTGTTCGCGATGGGCGCCCTCAAGCTGGGCGTGCTGGTGCGCTACATCCCGGTGGCCATCGTCACCGGCTTCACCAACGGCATCGCGGTGCTGATCGCGCTCGCTCAGCTGAAGGACGCACTGGGCCTGTCGCGCCTGCCCATGCCGGCTGACTTCTTTGGCCAGATTGGCGTGCTGAGCGCGCACGCGGCAGGCTTCAATCCCTGGGCCGTTGCGACGACTGCCGCGGCCGTGACCGTGCTGCTGCTCTGGCCCAAGAACATCGGGCAGCAGGCCCTGAGCGGCGTGCGGCGCTGGATGGCGCTGCTGCCCAGCACCGTCATCGCGCTCGTGGGCGCGACGCTGGCCACCGCGCTGCTGGACCTGCCGCTGGAAACCATCGGCAGCCGTTTCGGTGGCATTCCGCGTAGCCTGCCAGCGCTGGCCTGGCCGGACGCGAGCTGGGAGGGCCTGCGCCAGCTCGTCATCCCGACATTGACTTTGGCGCTGCTCGGCGCCATCGAGTCACTGCTCTGCGCCCGCGTGGCCGACAAGCTCACGCCTGACCTGCCCCGCCATGACCCCAACCAGGAGCTGATGGCGCAGGGTATCGCCAACCTGGTGGCGCCGCTGTTCGGCGGCATGCCGGCCACCGGCACCATCGCCCGCACGGTGACCAATATCCGTGCCGGCGCGACCAGCCCGGTCGCCGGCATCGTGCATGCGCTGAGCCTGCTGATCATCCTGCTCGTGGCCGCGCCGCTGGCCGTGCATGTGCCCCTCGCGGCCTTGGCCGGCATCCTGCTCGTCGTCGCCTGGAACATGGGCGACTGGCACGAGTTCGCGAGGCTGCGGCGATTCAACTTCACCTACCGCACGCTGCTCGTCGGCACTTTCACGCTGACCGTCGTGACCGACCTGACCGTGGCGGTGGAGGTGGGCCTGATCGCGTCCTGCGTGTTCTTCGTCTGGCGCATGGGCCAGCTGTTCACGATCAGCCGCTTCGACGCCGGCGTCCTGCCCGAGGGCGTGGTGGCCTACGAGCTCTATGGCGCCCTGTTCTTTGGCGCGGTCGGCAAGATCGAGGCGCTGGCCGAGCAGCTGCCCGCTGGCACGCGGGCCGTCGTCTTCGAGATGCACCGCCTCATCGTCATGGACACCTCGGGCGTGGAGGCCCTGCGCGAACTGCACCGCACGCTGGCCAAGCGCAGCGTCGCCCTGGTGCTCGCGAACATCAACGCCCAGCCCCTGGATCTGCTGCGCCGCTCCGGTCTGGCCGCCGAATTGGGCGACGCCGCCATCGTGCCCAGCATCGCCGATCTAAAATCAGCCCCTTAGTCAAAGAGACCCCCATGCCGCTGTTCTGGAAGCCCTACAAGTCCGAAGTCACGAACTTCATTGAGCAACTCAAGGCCCAGCGCCCCACGCTGGAGGCCGAACAGCGCGCCGGCCGTGCCCTGCTGTGGGACAAGGAGCAGGACCGCAACGCCCAGGCCGGTTTCGACGACGCCCGCGTACCGCAGCAGCCCTACGTCTATCAAACGTCCGGCAAGTAAGCCTTGACGGCCATGGCTGAGGAATCCAGCCAAGCCGCGTCTGACCTTCCCGAGGTCGTAGACGCGGTCGCAGTGGCGCGCCTGTACGGCGAGCCGCTGTTCCAGATGCCGCTGGACCTCTACATCCCGCCGGATGCGTTGGAGGTCTTCCTGGAGGCCTTCCAGGGCCCGCTGGACCTGCTGCTGTACCTCATCCGCAAGCAGAACTTCAACATCCTCGACATCCCGCTGGCCGACGTGACCCGCCAGTACCTGAGCTATGTCGAGCAGATCCGCAAGCACAACCTCGAGCTGGCCAGCGAATACCTCTTGATGGCCGCGATGCTGATCGAGATCAAGTCACGCATGCTGCTGCCGCCCAAGAAGAGCGAGGATGGCAAGGAGGCCGAGGATCCGCGTGCCGAGCTGGTGCGGCGCCTGCTGGAGTACGAGCAGATGAAGCTGGCCGCCGCGCGGCTGGACCGCCTGCCGCAGCTGGGACGCGACTTCCTGCGCGCCCAGGTGCACATCGAGCAGTCGCTGACGCCCCACTTCCCCGACGTCAATACCGACGATCTGCGCGAGGCCTGGCTCGATATCCTCAAGCGTGCCAAGCTCAACCAGCACCACAAGATCAGCCGCGAGCAGCTGTCGGTGCGCGAGCACATGAGCATCGTGCTGCGCCGCCTGCAGGGCCAGCGCTTCGTCGAGTTCGAGGCCCTGTTCGACGTCACGCGCGGCCAGGCCGTCATCGTCGTCACCTTCATCGCGATGCTGGAGCTGGCCAAGGAGCGCCTGCTGGAGATCACGCAGGCCGAGGCGTTTGCGCCGATCTATGTGAGGCTGGCCTACTCGGCCAATTGAGGCAACGGCGCGCTGTGGATCGCCGGGACCGAGTTCTGAAGCAGATCCACGAAGCGTTCCGCGACGTGAGGCTGGGCGATGGCGTGACACTGCACGAGGCCATTGCCATCGACGATGGCGCGACGGATGCCGAGCGGCAGGCTGCCCGCCGCATGGACACGGCGCAGCATTGGCAGGACGTGCCCGATGCCCACATCGCGCGCCATGAGGCCGTCTTCTCTTTCCTCGACGTCAAGGGCTACGTCTTTTACGCGCCAGCTTATATGTGCTGGCTGCTGCGCGCGGGCTATCACACGCAGTGGAACTCCGCGGCTGAAGCGCAGATGGCGTTCCATCAAAGAGGCAGACCTGACCGCGACGGATGGCACAAGCCTCACGAAATGTTCTCGCCAGCGCAGTGTCGGGCTATCGCGCAGTACATGCTCTATGTTTACGAAGTGCTGGACGAGGAAGGCTTCTCGTACGTCAAGGAGCCGCTAGACAAGTACTGGTCGCAGTACCTTTAACCTCAGCGCCCGCGCAGCTTCTGCACCGCCGTGACGCCGGCCAGCACCAGTGCGCCGGCGATGACGCCGAGCAGCGCGTTCGCGCCGTTCTCCAGCACCAGCCCAACAGCCCAAGCCTGGCCCTCGGCCAGATGTGCAATGGCGTGATGCAGTGGCGCAATGCCATGCACAAGGATGCCGCCGCCGACAAGGAACATCGCCGCCGTGCCCAGCACGGTCAGCAGTTTCATCAACCGCGGCGCGGCGGCCAGCAGGAAGCGGCCGAAGGCCTGCGTCACCGCGCCTGCCTTGCGTGACAGCCAGAGCCCGGCGTCGTCCATCTTGACGATGCCGGCCACAAAGCCATAGACGCCCAACGTCATCGCGAAAGACACCGCCACAAGCACGGCCAACTGGGTCTGCAGCGGCGCGCTGGCCACCGTACCCAGGGCGATGACGATGATTTCGGCGGACAGGATGAAGTCGGTGCGGATGGCCCCCTTGACCTTGTCGCGCTCGAAGGTGGCCATGTCGACCTTGGGGTCGGCAATCGCCTTGACCAGCTCGTCGTGGTGAGCCTGGTCTTCCTCCGCGCTATGCAGGAATTTGTGCGCCAGCTTCTCAAAGCCCTCGAAGCACAGATAGGCGCCGCCGACCATCAGCAGCGGCGTGATGGCCCACGGGGCAAAGGCCGAGATGGCCAGGGCCGCCGGCACCAGGATGGCCTTGTTCAGCAGCGAGCCTTTGGCCACCGCCCATACCACCGGCAATTCGCGGTCGGCATTGACGCCGCTGACCTGCTGGGCGTTGAGCGCCAGATCGTCGCCCAGCACGCCGGCGGTCTTCGTGGCGGCGACCTTGGTCATGGTCGCCACGTCGTCAAGGATGGTGGCGATGTCGTCGAGCAGGACGAGCAGGCTGGAGGCCATGGGGCAGGCGATGCGGTCGTTGGAACGGCCGCGATGCTATCCGCTCAGCGGTAATGCCGAGCGAGGCTCTCCGCCACGCAGACGGGTTTGGCCACACCTTCCGCCTCGATGGCGACCTCCACCGTCAACTGCACCGCGCCACCGGCCACCGGGTCCATGGCCAGCAGCTTGAAGCCGGCGCGCAGCCGGCTGCCCACCGGCACCGGCTTCGTGAAGCGCACCTTGTTGAGGCCGTAGTTCAGCACCATGCGCGATTCGCGTACCGAGAAGCCGGTCTCAAAAAAATACGGGATCAGCGACAGCGTCAGGAAGCCATGCGCAATCGGTCCGCCGAAAGGCCCTGACTTGGCACGCTCGGGGTCGACGTGGATCCACTGCCTGTCCTCGGTCGCCTCGGCAAACGCGTTCACGCGCGCCTGGTCGACGGTGATCCAGTCGCTGTGGCCCAGGGGCTGGCCGATCAGGGATTCGAGATCGGCAAGGGTGTCGAAGTGGCGCATGCAGGGTGACGCAAGGTGGCGGGTGTGCCACTACGTTAACCTCGCGCGCCCTGATCGACCGTAGCCCACGCGACACCACCGTTCCATGCACATTCTGTTGATCGAGGACGACCTCGGCTTGGGGCCTGCGCTGCAGGCCGCGCTGTGCACCGAAGGGCACAGCAGCACCTGGCTGCGGCGCGCCAACGACGCGCCCCGGCAGCTCGACCCCGCCGCGCAGGACGCCGTGCTGCTGGACCAGACCCTGCCCGACGGCGACGGCCGCGCCTTGCTGACACGCTGGCGCCGCCAGGGCAGCGCAGTGCCAGTCATCGTCATCACCGCACGCACCACGCTGGAGGACCGCCTCGCCGGCTTCGACGGCGGCGCCGACGACTATGTGGTCAAGCCCTTCGAGATGCCCGAACTGATGGCGCGCCTGCGCTCGGTGCTGCGGCGCTGCGCCCAGCAGGCCAGCGACGAGTGGACGCTGGGCGGCCTGACGATCGAGCCGCGTCGCCAGCGGGTGCTGCTGGAGGGCGCTGAGCTGGCGCTGTCGCCGCGCGAATATCAGCTGCTGCTGGAACTGGCACGCGAACGCGGCGGTGTGGTCGCCAAGCACCAGCTCGCGCAGCGCCTGGCACCACTGGGCGAACCGATGGAGTTCGGCACGCTGGAGGTGCACCTGGCCAACCTGCGCCGCAAGGTGGGCGCGGCCCGCATCGGCACGCTGCGCGGCGTGGGCTACTGGCTCGAATGCGCATGAAGTTCGAATGGCTGCAACCCACGCTGACGCGTCGGCTGATCCTGGCGCTGCTGGTCGCCTTCACGCTGTGCTCGGTGCTGCTGCTGGTGGACGACCAGCTCGATGTCCAGCACCAGTTGGCCACCGACCCTGGTGTGCGCCAGCTGGGCCGTCAGCTCGCCGCGGGGCTGGAAGAGATCGAAGATCCCGCGCTGGCTGCCCGGGTGCTCGAGGGCCATACGCGCTACATCAACGGGCTGCGCATGGGGCAGACCATGACGACAGGCCCGCTGCTGATGCAGTTGCTGGACCGTCAAGGCCGACAGGTCTACGCGTCGGCACCCGGCGATGCCATTGCCAAGCCGGGCGTCGGCGAGCAGACCATCGCCGGCCGGACGCACTGGACCTACCGCCAGGACGGGCCGCGCTGGTCGCTGCGGCTGGCCGAGCCGGCGTTGTCGCGCGCCCAGTTGCTCGGCTTTGCCAGCGGCGCGCTGGGCATGCAGCTGCTGGTGGGCTTCCCGTTGATGCTGCTGCCGCTGTGGATCGCCGTCTACACGGGCCTGGCGCCGCTGCGCCGCTTTGCTCGCCGGCTGAACAGCCTGGACCTGCGGCAGGACCTGGCACCGCTGGACGTGGACCTGCGCTACCGTGAGCTGCGCCCGCTGGGTCAGGCCTTCGACGCGCTGCTGAGCCGCCTGCGCCGGCGCCGCGCGCGTGAACGCGCCTTTGTGCACGAGGCGGCGCACGAGCTGCGCACGCCGCTGGCCGTCGTCGCCACGCAGACCCACGCCCTCGTGCACGCAGCTGATGCCGACGCGCGCGCCACTGCTGCCGCCGGGCTGCAACAAGCCATCGCACGCAGCGCCCACCTGTCGCGCCAGCTGCTGGACCTGGCCAGCCTCGACAACGAGCAGCCCGCCGCGCCGGTCGCCCTCGACTTGGCGCATTTCTGCGCGCAGCGACTGGCCGAGCAGGCGGGCGCCGCACGCGAGCGCGGCATTGCGCTGGCGCTGGACGCGCCGGACCAGCTGCCGGTACGCCTGGACACCGTGGCCTTGCAGTCCTTGCTGCAGAACCTGCTCGACAACGCATTGCGCTACGTGGGCCGCGGCGGCCGCATCGAGGTCAGTCTCGACGTCGCGCCCGAGGGCCTGCGGCTGGCTGTGGCCGATGACGGCCCGGGTATTGCGCCCGCCGACCGCCCTCAGGCCTTCGAGCGCTTCTGGCGCGGCGCCGGGCATGACGTGCAGGGCAGCGGGCTGGGCCTGGCCATCGTGGCGCGGGCTGCCGACCGACTGGGTGGCCAGGTCACGCTGGGCGACGGCCTCACGTGGCCCGACGGCAGTGGTTGCGGTGCGCGCTTCGAACTTCGGTTGCCGGCCATCGTCTTGGGCATTCCTTAAGCCACGGCTTTCAACAATGGCCCGGTCCTTTCCACCACCGACCGGAGCCTTGTTTGAAAGCTGTGCTGTTCCTCACCGTTGCCGCGCTGGCCGCTCTGCCCGCGCATGCCGCCGACCCCTACGTCGGCTTCAACCTCACTACTCCCGGCGAGGCGAACTTCAGCATCAACGGCCATGACGTGGCCAACGACAACAAGCCGCATGCGATGAAGCTGTACACCGGGCTGCGGTTCACGCCCACCTGGGCGGCCGAGCTGGGCTACGGCGCCTTCGGCAGCTACCACGCGGCCGACCCCACGCCAGGTTCCTCCTACCAGCTGAAGATGTCCACAAGCGTCGCCTACCTGGCCGCACGGGCCACCACCCCGCTCGGCGATTCCTTCGCACTCTTCGGCAAGGTCGGCCTGGCCGTGAACCGGCTCAAGGCCAGCGACTCGCTGGGCCACACCGATCGCGAGTCCTTCGTGCGGCCCATGTTCGGCAGCGGCCTGGAGTGGAAGCTCGCACCGCAGGTGTCCGCCACCGTCGAATACAACCGCTACGGTTCGCGCCGCAGCGACGGCGACCGCTTCACGCAGCAGAAGGCCGAGGTGGGTCTGGCCTTCAAGTTCTAGGAGCCTGCGCGGCAGCGGGCATAGCCCGCGTTGAGCCTGGCAAGGGTGCAGGCAAGGCGCGAGGAGGCCGCGGGCCCCCGCCCGCAACGACGAGCAACGCCGCATGCGCCCTTGCCAGGCTCAACCCGGAGGGCCGGGGTGATTTGCGGGGTCATGCGGCGTTGCTCGTCGTTG
>NZ_JBFUMN010000017.1:0-95881 GCF_054049335.1 Roseateles sp. P5_E1 | reverse complement strand
GGCGCTGCCAGTGCGCCGGGCGCGAGTGCCAGCGGCGCGAGCGCGGCGGCGGCTGCCGCCGACGGCGAGCGGCCGCGCTGGGCCGACCGCGTGCCGCCCGAGATGGTCGAGAAGCTCAAGGCCATGAATCCCGAGGACCGCCGCACCTGGATCCAGCAGCACCGCGCCTCGGCTCCTTCCCAGTGAGGAAGCTGTGAACGCACCCCGCACGCCCGCTCATCCCGCCGCAACGCCGCCACTCGGCGTTGCAAATGCTCGCCGTAGTCCCTGCTACGGCTGTGCTTTGCGCCTTGATTGGCGACGCCGCGACGGCCTGCTCGGCCGCGCGGAGTCCATTCACAGCTTCCGATGAACCCGTCACGCCTTTTCATCGCGCGGCCGGTCGCGACCTCGCTGCTGATGCTGGCCATCGTGCTGGCCGGCGCCCTGGCCTACCGGCTGCTGCCGGTGTCGGCCCTGCCCGAGGTCGACTACCCGACCATCCAGGTCACGACGCTCTACCCCGGCGCCAGCCCGGACGTGATGACGTCCTCGGTCACCGCCCCGCTGGAGCGCCAGTTCGGCCAGATGCCGGGCCTGGCGCAGATGTCGTCCACCAGCTCGGGCGGGGCCTCGGTCATCACGCTGCGCTTCGAGCTCAGCCTGGCCCTGGACGTGGCCGAGCAGGAGGTGCAGGCGGCCATCAATGCCGGCAGCAACCTGCTGCCCAGCGACCTGCCGATGCCGCCGGTCTACAGCAAGGTCAACCCGGCCGATGCGCCGGTGCTGACCATCGCCATCAGTTCCGCGACCCTGCCCATCACGCGCGTGCACGATCTCGTCGAGAGCCGCCTGGCGCAGAAGATCTCGCAGGTGCCGGGCGTGGGCCTGGTCGGCATCGCGGGTGGGCGGAGGCCGGCCGTGCGCATCCAGGCCAATCCGGGCGCGCTGGCCTCGCTCGGCCTGTCCATCGACGATGTGCGCACGGCGATCTCTGGGGCCAACGTCAACCAGTCCAAGGGAAGCTTCGACGGCCCGCTGCGCGCCTCGACGCTGGACGCCAACGATCAGCTGCGCAGCGCGTCTGAATACGCCAATCTGGTGATTGCCTACAAAAACGGCAATGCGGTGCGGCTCAAGGATGTGGCCCAGCTGGTGGATGACGCCGAGAACCTGCGCCTGGCCGCCTGGGCCGGCCAGGCCAGCAAATCCTCGGTGTCGGCCGTCATCCTGAACGTGCAGCGCCAGCCCGGGGCCAACGTCATCGAGACCGTGGACCGCGTGCGCGCCGTGCTGCCCCAGCTGCAGGCCAGCCTGCCGGCATCGCTGGACGTGCAACTGCTCAGCGACCGCACCACCACCATCCGCGCCTCGGTGACCGATGTGCAGCACGAACTGCTGTTTGCCATCGTGCTGGTCATCGGCGTCATCTTCGTCTTCCTGCGCAGCCTGCCGGCCACCATCATCCCGGCCGTCGCCGTGCCGGTGTCTCTGGTGGGCACCTTCGGCGTCATGTACATGGCGGGGTTCTCGATCAACAACCTGACGCTGATGGCGTTGGTGATCTCCACGGGCTTCGTGGTGGACGACGCCATCGTCATGATTGAGAACATTGCGCGGCACATGGAGGAGGGCGGTGAAGCCGTCAGCCCATACGACGCGGCCCTGACTGGCTCCAAGCAGATCGGCTTCACCATCATCTCGCTGACGGTCTCGCTGATCGCCGTGCTGATCCCGCTGCTCTTCATGGGCGACGTGGTCGGCCGCCTCTTCCACGAGTTCGCGATCACGCTGGCCGTGTCCATCCTGATCTCGGCCTTCGTGTCGCTGACGTTGACGCCCATGATGTGCGCGCGCCTGCTCAAGCACGAGCACGACGAAGACCACGGCTGGCTGTGGCGCCGCGTGGGCAAGGCCTTCGACGACACCATCGCCGGCTATGGCCGCATGTTGAACTGGGTGCTGGACCGCTCAGCGGCGACGCTGGTCGTCTTCATCGCCACGCTGGGCCTGACCGGCGTGCTCTATCTGCTGGTGCCCAAGGGCTTCTTCCCCGTGCAGGACACCGGCCAGCTGCAGGGCATCACCGAGGCGGCGCAGTCCACCTCCTTCGGCGCCATGGCCGAGCACCAGCAGCGCCTGGCCGAACGCGTGCTGAAGGACCCGGCGGTGGAGAGCGTGTCGTCCTTCATCGGCGTGGACGGTGGCAACACGACGCTGAACCAGGGCCGGCTGCAGATTTCGCTCAAGGCCAAGGAGGGCCGCGGCGCCAGCGCCGCCGAGGTGGCGCGACGCATTGCGGACGCGGCCGCCGAGGAGCCCGGCATTGCGCTGTATCTGCAGCCCGTGCAGGACCTGACCATCGAGGACCGCATCGCCAAGACGCAGTACCAGTTCACGCTGTCTTCGCCGGACTCCGCCGAGTTGAGCCGTTCGACGACGGCCGTGCTGGAGCGGCTGCGTGGCCTGAAGCAGATCGTCGATGTGGCCAGCGACCAGCAGGAAAAGGGCCTCCAAGCCTATGTCGACATCGACCGCGACGCGGCCGGCCGGCTGGGCGTCAGCGTCGCGGCCATCGACAGTGCGCTGTACAGCGCCTTCGGCCAGCGGTTGATCTCGACCATCTTCACGCAGAGCAACCAGTACCGCGTCGTGCTGGAAGTGGCGCCCGAATACCGCCAGGGCCTGGACGGCCTGAAGCGCCTCTATGTGCCCGGCGCGGGTGGCGTGCAAGTGCCGCTCAGCTCGGTGGCGCGCTTCAGCGAGAAGCTGGCGCCGCTGGCCGTCAACCATGTGGCGCAGTTCCCGTCGTCGACCCTGTCTTTCAACCTCGCGCCTGGCGCCTCGCTCGGCGAAGCGGTCAAGGCGGTCCGCGCCGAGGTCGATGCGTTGCAGCTGCCGCTCAGCGTCGAGACGCGATTCGAGGGTGCGGCCCTGGCCTTCCAGGCGTCCCTCACGAGCACGCTGCTGCTCATCCTCGCGGCCATCGTGACGATGTACATCGTGCTGGGCGTGCTCTACGAGAGCACCATCCACCCGCTGACCATCCTGTCGACGCTGCCCTCCGCCGGCCTGGGTGCGCTGCTGGCCCTGCTGGCCTTCCGCCTCGACCTGGACATCATCGCCATCATCGGCATCGTGCTCTTGATCGGCATCGTCAAGAAGAACGCGATCATGATGATCGACTTCGCCTTGGAGGCCGAACGCGATCATGGCAAGACGCCGCGCGACGCCATCTTCGAGGCCTGCCTGCTGCGTTTCCGGCCCATCCTGATGACGACGATGGCGGCCCTGCTGGGCGCGCTGCCGCTGATGCTCGGCACCGGCGTGGGCAGCGAGCTGCGCCACCCGCTGGGCGTCGTCATGGTCGGCGGCCTCATCGTCAGCCAGCTGCTGACGCTGTTCACGACGCCGGTCATTTACCTGGGCTTCGCATCGGTGGCCGCGCGCCTCAAGCGCCGCGGCCAGGCGAAGGAGGCCGTGGCGTGAACCTGTCGCGCGTCTTCATCGAGCGCCCCATCGGCACGGCGCTGATCACCTGCGGCCTGGCGCTGGCGGGGGCCATCGCCTACCTGCTGCTGCCCATCGCGCCGCTGCCGCAGGTCGAGTTCCCGACCATCTCGGTCAGCGCTTCCCTGCCCGGCGCCAGCCCCGACACGATGGCCGCGACCGTGGCCACGCCGCTGGAGCGGACGCTCGGCAGCATCGCCGGCGTCACCGAGATCACCTCGTCATCGTCGCTGGGCAGCAGCCGCGTCACGCTGCAGTTCGACCTCAGCCGCGACATCGACAGCGCCGCCCGCGACGTGCAGGCCGGCATCAATGCCTCGCGTGCCTTGCTGCCCACCGGCATGCCGAGCAACCCGAGCTACCGCAAGGTCAACCCGGCCGACGCGCCCATCATGATCGTCGCGCTGACGTCGGACACGCTGACGCGCGGCCAGATGTACGACGCCGCGTCCACCGTGCTGGCGCAGCGCCTGTCGCAGGTCGACGGTGTCGGCCAGGTCAGCGTGGGCGGCGGTGCGTTGCCGGCGGTGCGCATCGAGCTGGACCCGAACAAGCTGTCCGCCCAGGGCATCTCGCTGGATCAGGTCAGGGCGGCCGTTGTCGCCACCAATGCCAACCGGCCCAAGGGGCAACTGGAGAGCGGCGACCGCACCTGGCAGATCATCGCCAACGACCAGGCCCGCCTCGCCAGCGACTACGCACCCCTGGTGCTGAGCTACAAGAACGGCGCCGCCGTGCAGCTGCGCGACGTGGCCTCCATCGAGGACAGCGTGCAGGACCTGCGCAACGACGGCCTGGCCAATGGCCGCTCGGCCGTGCTGCTGATCCTGAACAAGGCACCCAGCGCCAACATCATCAAGACCGTCGACACGGTGCGGGCGCTGCTGCCGCAGTTGCGCGCCTCCATCTCGCCGGCCATCAATGTCGACGTCGTCATGGACCGCACGTCGACCATCCGCGGCAGCATCAAGGAGGTGCAGCGCACGCTGACCATCTCCTTCGGCCTGGTCATCGTCGTCGTCTTCATCTTCTTGCGGCGCTTCCGTGCCGCCCTGCTGCCGGCTGTG
This sequence comes from Roseateles sp. P5_E1, assembly GCF_054049335.1. Classification (NCBI taxonomy): domain Bacteria; kingdom Pseudomonadati; phylum Pseudomonadota; class Betaproteobacteria; order Burkholderiales; family Sphaerotilaceae; genus Roseateles; species Roseateles sp. P5_E1. Next base: position 91,325 of record NZ_JBFUMN010000017.1, on the reverse strand, counting down.
GCCGTGCCGGTGTCGCTGGCCGGCACCTGCGGCTTCATGTATCTGCTGGGCTACAGCATCGACAACCTGTCGCTGATGGCGATGACGGTGGCGACGGGCTTCGTCGTCGACGACGCCATCGTCGTGCTCGAGAACATCTCGCGCCACATCGAGCGCGGCGTGCCGCCCCGCGAGGCGGCGCTGAAAGGCGCGCGCGAGATCGGCTTCACCGTCGTCTCCATCTCGCTGAGCCTGATTGCCGTCTTCATCCCCATCCTGGCCATGGGTGGCATCGTCGGGCGGCTGTTCCGCGAGTTCGCCGTCGTGCTGTCGGTGGCCATCCTGGTGTCCATGGTCGTGTCGCTGACCACCACGCCCATGATGGCCGCGACCTTGCTCAAGCCCCATGGCGAGGCGAAGAAGGCCGGCCGCGTCGGCCAATTTCTCGGACGCCTGCAACGCGCATTGATGCGCGGCTACCGCCGCAGTCTGCGCTGGACGCTGCGCCACCAGCCCGTCGCGCTGCTGGTGCTGGCCGGCGTCGTCGCGCTGAACGTGCATCTCTACATGACCATCCCCAAGGGCTTCTTCCCGCAGCAGGACACCGGCCTGATGACTGGCGGCGTACAGGCCGACCAGGCCTCCTCCTTCCAGTCCATGCAGCTCAAGCTGCGCACCTTCCATGACATCGTGCGCGCCGACCCGGCCGTGGCCAACGTCACCGGTTTCACCGGCGGTGGCCAGCGCAACAGCGCCAACATGTTCATCAGCCTGAAGTCCCAGGCCGAACGCGAGGAGAGCATCGACGCCGTCATCAACCGGCTACGCGGCAAGCTGGCCAAGGTGCCGGGCGCCAATATGTTCATGGCGCCCGTGCAGGACATCCGCATCGGCGGCCGCCAGGCCAACGCCTCGCTGCAGTACACGCTGCAGTCGGACAGCCTGGAAGACCTGCGCACCTGGGAGCCGCGCATCCGCCGCGCGCTGACCGAGGTGCCGGAGATCACCGACGTCAATACCGACCAGCAGGACAAGGGCACGCAGACGTCGCTGGTCGTCGACCGTGATGCATTGGCGCGACTCGGCATCACGATGAGCGCCTTCGACAGCACGCTGAACAATGCCTTTGGCCAGCGCCAGGTCGGCGTCATCTACAACCCGCTGAACCAGTACCGCGTCGTCATGGAGCTGGCGCCCGTCTGGCTGCAAAGCCCGCAGACCCTGGACCGGCTGATGCTGACCAGCAGCGCGGGCCAGCAGGTGCCGCTGTCGGCGGTGGCGCGCGTCGAGACGACCAACACGCCGCTGTCCGTCAACCACCAGAGCGGCACGCCGGCCAGCACCATCAGCTTCAACCTGGCCGAGGGCGTGTCGATGTCGGATGCGGTCGTCGCCATCAATGACGCCGTGGCCGGCAGCGGCGCGCCCGTGTCGGTGCGCGGCAGCTTCCAGGGCACGGCCCAGGCCTTCCAGGCCTCGCTGAAGTCCCAGCCCCTGCTCATCCTCGCGGCCATCGTGACCATCTACCTGGTGCTGGGCATGCTCTACGAGAGCCTGATCCACCCGATCACCATCCTGTCGACGCTGCCCTCGGCGGGCGTCGGCGCATTGCTCGCGCTGATGGCCTTCAAGACCGACTTCACCATCATTGCGTTGATCGGCGTCATCCTGCTGATCGGCATCGTCAAGAAGAACGCCATCATGATGCTGGACTTCGCCATCTCGGCCCAGCATGCGGCCGAGGAGCGCGGCAGCCGGCTGTCGCCAGGTGCCGCCATCTACCGCGCGGCGCTGCTGCGGCTGCGCCCCATCCTGATGACGACGGTGGCCGCCGTCTTCGGCGCCGTGCCGCTGGCCCTGGGCCATGGCGAAGGCGCCGAACTGCGCGTGCCGCTGGGCATCTCCATCGTCGGCGGCCTGCTGCTGAGCCAGCTGCTGACCCTCTACACCACGCCCGTCGTGTTCTGCTGCATGGACAGGCTGAGCCGCAAGAAGCGCGCGCCTGCTCGTGCAGCTGTCATCCAGACCGCGACCTAAGCCATGCTGAAGACTGCCCTTGCTCCCTTGACCATCGCCCTGCTGCTTGCCGGCTGCGCCGTGACCTCGCAGCACCCGCCTGCTGAATCCCCGCCGCCCGAGCACTTCACGGGCTCGACCGAATGGCGGCGCGTGGCGCCCGAGGTCGCCGTGCCCGAGGCCTGGTGGACGATGTTCAAGGATCCGGTGCTGGACAGCCTGCAGGCCGACCTCGTCGTCGGCAACCAGAACCTTGCCGCGGCCCTGGCCCAGGTTGCATCGGCCCGCGCGGTGCTTGCAGCCAGCCGCTCGGCCATTTTCCCCACGTTGTCCGTTGGCGCGGGCAGCACCCGATCCGCCACGGCCGAGAACGGCAACGGCCAGCGCACCGCGTCGACCAACAACTCGCTGACGGCCAATGCGGCCTGGGAGATCGATCTCTGGGGGCGCCTCGCCGAAGGCGTCAAGGCCGCCGGCGCGAACTACCAGGCCAGCCAGGCCGATCTGGCCGCGCTGCGCCTGTCGGCGCAGGCGACGCTGACGCAAAGCTATTTCGCGTTGCGCACCGCCGAGGCGCAGCAGGCGCTGCTGGAGCGCACCGTGACCGCCAACCAGCGAGCGCTGGAGTTGACCGAGGCCCGCTATGCCGGCGGCGTCGTCGCGCAGACCGATGTGCTGCAGGCTCGCACCCAGCTGCGCAGCGTGCAGTCGCAGCTCAGCGACATGCGCACCGAGCGCGCGCAACTTGAGCATGCCATCGCCACCCAGCTTGGCAAGCTGCCGGGGCAGTTCCAGCTGCTGCCCAGCTCTCACCTGCCCGAGTTGCCGCCGGTGCCGGACCTGGTGCCGTCGACGATGCTGGCCCAGCGCCCCGACATTGCGGCCGCACGCGCCCGCCAGACGGCGGCGTATGCGCAGATCGGCATCGCCGATGCGGCCTTCTTTCCGTCCATCGACCTGTCAGCCAGCGCCGGCTACCGCGGCTCGTCCTGGTCCAACCTGATCTCGGCGCCCAACCTGTTGTGGAGCATCGGTGCGGCCGTGGCGCAGCCGATCTTCGATGGCGGCCAACGCAAGCTGGCTTCAGCCCAAGCTCGCGCCGCGGCCGATGCCGCTACCGCCAACTACCGCCAGGCGGTGCTGACGGCGTTTCAGGAGGTCGAGGACAACCTCGTGCAGTTCGCCGAATCCGGCGCCGCGCTGGCCCTGCAGCGTGACGCTTTCGAGGCCGCCCAGCGAAACCTCGACATCGTGCTGGCCCAGTACCGCGCCGGCACGGTCAGCTTCTTGAACGTCAGCGCGGCGCAGAGTTCGCTGCTCTCGGCCGAAGCCAACCTGCTGTCTGCCCGCAACCGCCAGCTGGTGGCGGCCAATCTGCTGCTGAAGAACCTGGGTGGCCGGCTGCCGGCGCAATGAAAAAGGGCTCCTTGCGGAGCCCCTCGTCTTTGGCTTGAAGCCTCGAAGAAATTACTTCTTCTTCTTCTTCTTGCCGTCGTCGACCACCGGAGCGGCGGCAACGATGACTTCTTCAGCAACCGGCGCGATCGGCGTCGCGATGACGGGGTTCGGCTTGCCGTGCGTCACGACCTTGATGCCTTCCGGCAGCTTGATGTCGTTGACGTGCAGCGAGTGACCCTGGGTCAAGCCAGACAGGTCCACCTCGATGAACTCGGGCAGTTGCTTGGCCAGGCAGGTGATCAGCAGTTCGGTCACAACGTGGTTGACCGTGCAGTGGTCGGTCTTGACGGCCGGCGACGTGTCTTCACCGATGAAGTGCAGCGGCACCTTCTTCGTGATCTTGGTCGTGGCGTCCACGCGTTGGAAGTCGCAGTGCAGGACTTGCGGCTTGTACGGGTGCATCTGGAAATCGCGCAGCAGCACTTGCGTGGTGGCGCCAGCCAGTTCCATGTCCAGCAGCGAGCTGTGGAAGGCTTCCTTCTTGAGGGCGTGGAACAGCGCGTTGTGATCGAGTTCGATCATGACGGGCTCACCAGCGCCAAAAACGATACCGGGCACTTTGCCGGCCACGCGCAGGCGGCGGCTCGCTCCGGTCCCCTGCAATTTGCGCTCAAAAGCGACGAACTTCATGGTTTTCTCCAAAAAGAGAAACGGCACCCGCGACCAGGCACCGTTGGGAATGCGGTCTTGCGACCGCGGCGAAATCCCCGATCAGAAGTTGTTGTTCTGCTCGGAGAAGAGACTGGTGACCGACTCGCCGTCGGAAATACGGCGGATGGTCTCGGCGAACAGGAAGGCCACCGACAGCTGGCGGATCTTCTTGCAGGCCTTGGCCGCGTCGGTCAGCGGAATGGTGTTGGTGATGACGACTTCGTCCAGCTGCGAGCTGGCGATGCGCTCGATGGCCGGGCCCGACAGGATGGGGTGGGTGCAATAGGCGAACACGCTCTTGGCGCCACGCGCCTTCAGCACATCGGCCGCCTTCACGAGGGTGCCGGCGGTGTCGATCATGTCGTCCATGATCACGCAGTTGCGGCCGTCGATCTCGCCGATGACGTGCATCACTTCGGACACGTTGGCGGTTGGGCGGCGCTTGTCGATGATGGCCAGGTCGCAGCCGAGCTGTTTGGCGAGGGCGCGGGCGCGCACCACGCCGCCGACGTCCGGCGACACGACGACGAGGTCGCTGTAGTTGCGGCTCTTCAGGTCCGACAGCAGGACGGGCGACGCGTAGATGTTGTCGACCGGGATGTCGAAGAAGCCCTGGATCTGGTCGGCGTGCAGGTCCATGGTCAGCACACGCTCGACGCCGACGGTTTCCAGCAGGTTGGCGACGACCTTGGCCGAGATCGGCACGCGGGTGGAGCGCGGGCGGCGGTCCTGGCGGGCATAGCCGTAATAGGGGATGACGGCGGTGATGCGGCGGGCACTGGAGCGCTTGAGCGCGTCCGCCATGATCAGCAGCTCCATCAGGTTCTCGTTCGTCGGCGCGCAGGTGGGCTGGATGACGAAGACGTCGCGGGCGCGCACGTTCTGCTGGATCTCGACGGCGACTTCGCCGTCCGAGAAACGCCCGACGACGGCCTTGCCCAGCTCGAGACCGAGATGGGTGGCCATTTCCTGAGAGAGGACCGGGTTCGCGTTGCCGGTGAAGAGAACCGTGTTGAGCAGCACTGGGCTTCCTTGAGTCAGTGGCCCGCTGAATGCGCAGCCGGTTCAGCGAAGTACGGAAAACATTTGGCAGGGGAGGAAGGACTCGAACCCTCGCATGTCGGAATCAAAATCCGATGCCTTGACCAACTTGGCGACTCCCCTACACAGGACCCGGCCGAGCGGCCGAACCCTATAAACCTTTGTCAGCCGGCCCAGCCCGCGAGCGGGTGTTGAGCCAGGCTGTGGCAGATTCGACCGGTCCACTCCGCAGGTCTGGCCCGCAGTAATGTCGCCAGGGACTGGTCGTCATTGCCATCTTTTCCATTCCCGGCGAGTACTGAAAACACTGCAGCGCCTGAGCCCGTCATTCGGGCGTTGCCGAATTGCTTCGACATGCACGCTACCGCGTCTTGCACTTCACTGCTGATACTTTCGGCGGCGGGCTGGAGGTCGTTGTGACCAAAGCCATTCACCAAGTTTTCTGCAGTTCCAGCCAGGGCGGGAAAGCCCGCGACTATAGCCAGGTTTTCAGACCTTGCCAAGAGTTGGCTTGAAAAGATGTCCTTGGTTGCCAGCCCGGCCGGGCCCTTGAGCACGGCGAAGCGCTGCTCGGGCAAGGTCAGTGGATGCAGGATTTCGCCGATGCCTTCGACGAAGGCCGGGCCGCCGCCGAGGAAGAAGGGCAGGTCGGCGCCGAGCTTCAGGCCGAGCGCTATCAGGCGGTCCAGCGGCAGGCGCAGATCCCAGAGCCGGTTCAGCGCCAGCAGCGTCGTCGCCGCATCCGACGAGCCGCCGCCCATGCCGGCACCGGCAGGCAGCCGCTTTTCGAGATGGATGTCGGCGCCGAGCGTGCAGCCAGTCTCGGTTTGCAGCAGGCGAGCGGCACGCAGGCAGAGGTCATCGGCGGGCAGGTCGCCTGCGAGCACATCATGGCGATGCAGCTGCCCGTCTGCGCGAGTCTCCACATGCAATGTGTCCGCCCAATCGATCAGCACAAAGACTGACTGCAGCAGGTGGTAGCCATCAGGCCGCTTGCCGATCACATGCAAAAAGAGGTTGAGCTTGGCGGGCGCGGCCAGGTCGTACAGCGCCTTCATTCGCCGCTGTCCAGCCGGGCGCGCAGCGTGACGGTGGGTTCGGCCAGGCGCGTGGCGACGAGGGCGGGCAGCTTGGGTTCGATGCGCCAGCCCAGTTGCTCGAAGCCGCTCGTCGTCTTGCGGTGTGGCGCGGCGGGCCAGGGTCGGGCTTGCAGCCAGTCGAACAGCGCAGCAACCGGCACCGGCTCGCCGAGCAGCTCGCGGGTCAATGCGTCGAGGTCGTCGAAGCGGCGCTCGTCGCCGGGCGTCTGCAGCGTGACGCGGCCGGGCTGCCAGTTCGCGCGGGCTACCAGGGCGCCGAGCGGCGATGTCAGCTCCAGCCGCCCAGCCTGCGGGCCGCCGAACAGTTCGAAGCTGGCCGCACCGCCGGTGCCACGGTTGTGCGCATCGCCGGCCACCGTCACGCTGATGCGGCCACTGAGCCGGGACTCCTGGCCAGCGGGCGGCGCCTGAGGCAGCTGCGCGCAGCCGGCGACGGCGAGCGCGAGGAGCAGGGCGGCCAGCCTCATCGCGGCTTGACCTTCAGCCGGTCCAGCGTCTCGCGTAGGGCGTCATTGCCGGGTTCGCGCTGAGCGGCCTCTGCAAAGACGCGGCGGGCTTCATCCTGGGCGCCGCTGGCCCACAGCACCTCGCCGAGGTGGGCGGCGATCTCGGCGTCGGGGCGGGCGGTATGGGCCTGGCGCAGCAGCTTGGCGGCCTCGGGCAGGTTGCCCAGGCGGAATTCGACCCAGCCCAGGCTGTCGACGATGAAGGGCTCGCCCGGCGCCAGCTTCAGCGCCTGTTCGATGAGCTCCTTGGCCTCGGGCAGGCGCAGATTGCGCTCGGCCAGCGAATAGCCCAGGGCGTTGTAGGCGTGGTGATAGTCGGGTTTGATCTCGATGACCCGGCGCAAGAGGCTCTCCATTTCATCGAAGCGGCCCGCCTTCTCGGTCATCATGGCCTGTTCGTAGACGAGGTCGGCGTCGGCGGGAAAGCGGGTCGTGGCAGTCTTGAGGACGGCCAGTGAGGCCGTGTAGTCGCGCTGCTCGCGCATCAGCTGGGCTTCGGCAAGCAGCGCGGCGCGGGCGTCGGCATCGCTGGCATCGGTCGCCGGTTGCAGCAGCTTGCGGGCCTCAGGCAACTTCCCTTGTCGAGCCAGCAGGCTGGCGCGGCGGTAGCGCAGTTCCAGTCCGTTGCCGTCCACCTTTTGCAGTGCCGCCTCGGCGGCCTTGAGATCGCCGCGTTGCTCGGCCGCCTGGGACAGCATCAACCAGGCCTGCTGGCGGCCCTCGGCGCGGGCCTTGATCTCGGCATCGGTGCCCGAGGCCGGCGTGTCCAGCCGCTTCAGGGCTTCGCGCAGGGCGGCCTCAGCGGCGGCGGCATGCTTGAGCTCCAGCTCGGTGGCGCCCAGGGCCAGCCAGGGGGCGGGGTTGTCGGGTGTCGCCTCGGTCAGCAGGCGGAACTCGCGCGCGGCATCGGCCGGGCGCTGGGCCAGGATCAAGGCGCGGGCATAGGCCTGGCGCAGCGCATGCTGATCAGGCGTCTGCCGCAGCCTGGCGGTGATCAGCCCTTCGGCCTGAGGCTCCGTGGGCATCAGGTCGACGGCCAGTTGCATCGCGTCATCGTTGTCGGGCACGAGCTGGTTGAGTTCGCGGGTCAGTCCAAGTGCTCGCCCGTTCTCGCCGGCATTGATGGACAGGCGGGCCTCGGTGTACAGGGCGGCGGGCTTGAGCGGGCCGGCCTGGGCCTGCAGCACCGGGCGCAGGGCCATGAGCACGGCCTTGGGATCGGGCGAGCGCTGGAACAGGCGGGGCAGCGCGAGGATGAGCCCGGGGCGCTGCGGAGCGGGCGCAACGCGCAGCAAGCTCGCCAGCGGCGTGGGTACTTCGGCGGGCTTGTTCATGACGGCCAGCAGCTGCACGCAGTTCTGCAGCGCCTCGGCCGAGGTTGGCACGGTCTCGGCCCAGGCACGTGCGGCCATCAGGGCCTGGTCACCCGCACGCGCCTGCACGGCGATGTTGACGACGCGCTTGAACAGCTCCTCGTCGCCGGTGCGGCGCGCCGCGTCCAGCAGCACCTGGAAGGCGACGCCGGCCTGGCCACTCTGCAGCTCGAGCTCGCCGATCAGCAACTGGTAGAACAGCGGCGCGTCCATGGCCGAGTTCGTCGGTGCCTCGGTGGGAGTGGCCGGCGCGGCGGCATCCTGGGCGTGGGCTTGCAAGGCGGCGAACAGGGCGGCCGCGGCGATCACGCGGCGAGTGGGCAGGGGCATTCGAACTCCGACTGAACAGGGCCTGATTATGATTTCCGTCTCATGCCCGAGTTACCCGAAGTCGAAGTCACGCGCCGCAGCTTTGCCAGCGCCATCCAGGGGGCCCGGGTAACCGGCCTTCGCCTGGGAAAACCCTTGCGCTGGCCACTCGGCGTCGACCCCGAAACACTGCTCGGCAGCCGCGTCGGCAGCACGCAAAGAAGGGGTAAATATTTGTGGCTGCCGCTGGAAAAAGGCGATGCCGGGCCGCCCCAAATCGCCTTGCTCCCCTCGGGGGGCGGGCTGGGCGCCGCTCAGCCCTTGGGGCCGACAAGTGCCGGGGGCTTGTTGATGCACCTGGGAATGTCCGGTTCGCTGGCCTTTCTCGACACGACACCCGCGCCCGGCGCGCATGATCATTTCGACCTGCACACCGACCATGGCCTGCTGCGCCTGACCGACCCGCGCCGCTTCGGCGCCGTCGTCTGGGGCGCGTCGCTGGACGCAGAACCGGTGGCGACGCTGCTCGGCAGCCTGGGCCTGGAGCCCTTCGACGAGCGATTCGACGGCCTGCACCTGCATGCGGCACTCAGCGGCCGGCGCGTGTCCATCAAGCAGGCGCTGCTGGCAGGCGACATCGTCGTCGGCGCGGGCAATATCTACGCCTGTGAGGCGCTGTTCATGGCCGGCATCGACCCGCGTCTGCCCGCCGGCAAGCTGAGCCGCCCGCGCGCCGACAAGCTCGCCGCGGCCGTGCGCACGGTGCTCGGCCAGGCGCTGGAAGCTGGTGGCACGACGCTGCGCGACTTTCGCGACGCCCATGGCGTGGCCGGCAGCTTCCAGATGCAGGCGCAGGTCTATGGCCGCGAAGGCGACGCCTGTCGGCGTTGCGGCACCGCCATCAGGCGCATCGTGCAAGGCGCACGTTCCACCTTCTTCTGCCCCCAATGCCAGAAACGATGAGGCCAGAAGCGCTGGGCGCCGACTTCGGCAAGACCGTCGTCGCCTGGCAGCGCCGCCATGGCCGCAACACGCTGCCGTGGCAGAACACGCGCGACCCCTACCGCGTCTGGCTGTCGGAAGTCATGCTGCAGCAGACCCAGGTCGCGACGGTGCTGGGCTACTACGAACGCTTCCTGGCGCGCTGGCCCAAGGTCACCGACCTGGCCGCGGCGTCGCTGGACGAAGTGCTCGCGCAATGGGCCGGCCTGGGCTACTACAGCCGGGCGCGCAATCTCCACGCCTGCGCCAAGGCCGTGGCTGAGCTGCATGGGGGCGAGTTCCCAGGCACAGCTGCAGCCCTGCAGACGCTGCCCGGCATCGGTCGCTCCACGGCTGCGGCCATCGCGGCCTTCTGCTTTGGCGAGCGCGTCGCCATCCTGGACGGCAATGTCAAGCGCGTGCTGTCGCGCGTGCTTGCCTTCAGCGGCGATCTTTCCAGCAGCGCCGCCGAGAAGAAGCTGTGGGACCGTGCCACCGAGCTGCTGCCCGAGCGCGACGTTGACCGCTACACCCAGGGCCTGATGGACCTCGGCGCGACGATCTGCAGCACGCACTCGCCCGACTGCCTGCTCTGCCCCGTGCAGCCCATGTGCCGCGGGCAGCAGGAGGGCGATCCGACGCGCTTCCCGGTCAAGACCAGGAAGCTCAAGCGCGGCCGTCGCGAGAACTGGTGGCTGTGGGTCGAGAGCGTCGAGGGCCGGGTCTTGCTGCAGCAGCGACCTGACACCGGCGTCTGGGCGGGCTTGTGGACGCTGCCGATGTTTGATGACGAGGCCAGCGCCCGAGCGGCCCTGCCGGGCGGCGAGCTGGAGACGCTGCCGCGGCTGCAGCACGCGCTGACGCACTTCGATTGGGTGCTGCACACGCTGCGGGCCGAGGCAGTTGAGGGTATGACTCCTGGCGGCACTTGGGTGGCGCGGGAGAAACTGGTGGATTACGCGCTGCCTGCGCCGCTGAAGAAGTTGATCGAGGGAGACTGAGCCATGAAACCACACATCAAGAGCGGCATCGAGTACGCAGTCATCACCCTGCTCGTCGCCGGCCTGTGCCTGTGGCAGATCATCAGCAGCACGCAGGACGGCGAGCCGCCGGCGTCCAGGCTCGTCCTGCTGGGTCTGGGTCTCGTCGTGGCGGGCACCATGCATTGCGTTTTCATGATGCAGCTGGTGCGCCGTACGGGCCGCGCCTTCATGCCTTGGTTCATTGCCATCGTCGTTTTCATGCCCATCGGCACCGCCGTGCTGCTCGCCTTGCTGCTGGGCGAGGCCGAGCCGTCTGAAAGTTGACAAAACAGGGGTTGCACACGCATTGCCTGCCCACGGCGAAAGGGGCACAGTCCCTCGAACAACGACAAGGGGACAGCCGTGGATGGACTGAAGAATCTGCGCGTCGGAACGCGCCTGGGATTGGCGTTCTTCGTGTTGCTGGCGCTGATGCTGGCGATGGCCTTTGTCGGCACGTTGCTGGCGAAGTCGATCAACTACTACGCCGAGTACTACCCCGAGAACATCCTGCCGTCGCTGCGCATCATTCACCAGATCGACGGTGCGATCTCCGACGCGCGGAGGTACGAGCAGCAGCACATCCTGACGGACGACGACAAGCAGAAGAAGGAACTCTCCGGCCAGATCGTCAAGGCGCGTGACGACGTCCGCCAGCGGTTGAAGGACTATGAGCTGCTGGCCGCCGACGACGAGGATCGTGGGCTGCTGAAGACGGTGCGCGAGGGCGCCGAGGCCTATTTCGCGGGCCAGGAAAAAGTCCTCAAGGCTTCAGAGGAGAGTGCCGCCGACCCGACCCAGGGCACGGCAGCCCGGGAGATGAATGGGGCCGCCCGCACCGTCTTCCTGCCGCTGCGCCAGAACGTCGGCAAATGGTGGGACTACAACGAGAAGCTGGCCGGCGTGACGACCGCTTCCGCCGAGAGTGCCTACCGCCGCGTGCTGTGGATCTTCGGCATCGCATCGCTCGTGGCCCTGGTCATCGGCGTGTTGGCGGCCCTGTCCATCACCCGTTCCATTACCGGCCCCGTGCAGCGCGCTTCCGACGCGGTCAGGGCCGTGGCGGCCGGCGACTTGACACAGCGCCTGCAGAGCAGTTCGCGCGATGAACTCGGCCAGTTGCTGACCATGCTGGACGAGATGACGCAGAACCTGGCGCGCATGGTGTCGGGCGTGCGCCTGGGCTGCGACCAGCTCAGCGTCGCCGCGGCCGAGATCGCCCAGGGCAATGCCGACCTGTCGGCGCGCACCGAGAGCCAGGCCTCCAGCCTCGAGCAGACGGCCGCCTCCGTCGAGCAGATGGCCGCGCAGATCAAGGCCAATGCCGACAACGCCCGCCAGGCCGACCAGCTCGCCAACCATGCCTCCGAAGTGGCCGGCGCCGGTGGCACCGCGGTGGGCGAGGTCGTCACGACGATGGACGCGATCTCGACCTCCAGCCGCAAGATCTMCGACATCATCGGCACCATCGATGGCATCGCCTTCCAGACCAATATCCTCGCGCTGAACGCGGCGGTCGAGGCGGCGCGGGCGGGCGAGCAGGGCCGCGGCTTTGCCGTCGTGGCCGGCGAGGTGCGCCTGCTGGCCCAGCGCAGCGCCGAGGCGGCCAAGGAGATCAAAAGCCTCATTGGTGACAGCGTCAGCAAGGTCGAGAGCGGCAGCGCCCAGGTGCTGGCCGCGCGCGAAACCATCGGCCAGATGGTCAACGAGGTGCGCAAGGTGACCGACCTCGTCGGCGAGATCACCGTCTCCAGCCGAGAGCAGAGCGAAGGCGTGGGCCAGATCAACGCGGCCGTCAGCCAGCTCGACCAGGCCACGCAGCAGAACGCGGCCCTGGTGGAGCAGACGGCGGCCGCGGCCGAGAGCATGCGCATGCAGACGGCCAAGCTGGCCGAGGCGGTGGCGGCCTTCCGCGTGGATGCGGGCGCTGCGGCGCCAGGGCCACGCGGCACGCCCAAGCCGGCAGCGCGGTCTGCCATGGCGCCTCGCGCTGCGACTCCCAAACCTGCACCGCGCCCTGCGGCTCAAGCCAGGCCCGCGCCGGTCAGTGCGGCGCCCGCGCAGAAGACCGTTCCCGCCCCCGCGCCGAGCCAGGCCGAGGGCGATTGGGAGACTTTCTAGAACAGGCCGGCGAGCCGCTGCACCGCGGCCTCGCTCTGGGCCCGGTCGGGGCGCTGGTCTTCATTGCCGAAGTCGTGCTCACCCATGGCCGCGACCAGCAGGCCGTCGCGGCGCGGCAGCACGACAAGGTTCTGGCCGCGATAGATCAGCGCGTAGTCCACCTCGGGCTGTGGAATGAGTCGAGCCGTCTGGCCGCGCACCGGCGTCATGCTGGAGTCGCCCAGCAGCTTGCGCGCACCGTCGCCCGTGCAGTTGACGATGACGCGCTCGGGCAGGCGGGCAAAGTCGCGCGGCTGCCGGAACTCGCGCTGCACCAGTTCGCCGCCGTCGCGGGCAAAGTCGTCCAGCAGCAGGCGCTGGTAGGCCGGGATGTTGAAAATGAGTTGCGTGAAGCGGCGTGCGTGCGGTTTGCGAAAAGGATGCTCCGCGGCCGAGAGCGCCTTGCCCTGCGGGCGCAGGTCGGCGATGCGCGACGACAGCTCCGGATAGTCGGGCTCGCCGATGTGGCCGGGCAGGGCCTGATCGAAACCCTCGTCGGCGACGACATAGCCGTCATGCCATTCGACGGGGCCGGAAGGCAGGCCGAGATTGCTCTGGTGCACCTTGAACGAGGCACGAGCCATGGCTTCCCAATCGGCCGTCCAGGCCTCGCTGGCGTGTTCGCTGGTGACGATGCGCGAGTCCGGCGTCCACAGCCCGGTGGCCGCTGAGGAGTGCACGTGGGGTGGCCGGTCCTTGGCGTAGAGCCTGACCTTGTAGCCGGCCTGCTGGGCGGTGCGCGCCGTCGTCAGGCCGATGGCGCCGCAGCCGATGACGGCGATGCGCTCACCCGGGCGACCGCCGCGCGACTGGATCAGCGCCAGCGCGCGCTGGGCCGAACCCCAGGACAGTGACCAACCGCTGCCGCCGTGGCCGTAGTGGTGGACGACGGTCTTGCCGAAGCGTCTCTCGACCTCGATGCGCGGCCCCTGGGCGCGAAAAGGGCGGATGCCGACGGCGATGTCGACGATGCGGTCCACGCTGGCGCGCATCACAGCCGGCGCCGCTGGGGCTGCGAAGTCCAGCGCAAAGGCGGGCCAGGACAGGGCGGCGCTGCCGGCCGCAAGCAGATGACGGCGTTGCACGGTCAGAAAGCCTGGCGGGCCAGCGACTTGCGGATCAGCGCTGCATCGCGCAGGCGATTGGCCGAGCCGTCGGCGTCCAGCAGCACCACGGTCACCGGGCGCTTGCCGTTCAGGATGCGCATGGCCAGGCAGCGGCCTGCTTCCTCGGTATAGCCGGTCTTGGAGACGCGGATGTTCCAGCCCTTGGCGCCGACCAGCCGGTTGGTGTTGCGCACGTCGCGCTGGCGGCCGTCGACCGGCACCTTGGCCTTCTTGACGCTGGTGATGCGCTCGATCTCGCCGTAGCGCGCCGCCGCTGCCGTGATGGCCGCCATCTCGGTGGCGGTCGAGGTATTGGCCGGCGACAGGCCGGTCGGGTCGGTGATGGCCGTGCGCTTCAGGCCGAGCGCGCGGATCTTGGCCTGCATGGCCTTCTCGAAGCCGGCCTCCCCGCCGGGAAAGGTGCGCGCCAGCGCCGCGGCGGCGCGGTTCTCGGACTCCATCAGCGCCAGCTCCAGCGCGGCCTGCCGGCTCATCTGCGTGCCGACGCGAACCCGCGAGCGGCTGTGCTTGAGCGTGTCGACGTCGTCGCTGGTGATGCGCAGCTTCTCGTTCGGGTCCAGCTTGGCGTCGAGCACGACCATGGCCGTCAGCAGCTTGGTCAGCGAGGCGATCGGCACGACGGTGTCGGCGTCGCGAGCCATCAGCACCTTGCCGGTGGCGTCGTCGATGACGACGACGTGCTTGGCATTGACGGGCAGGCGCAGTTGTTGAACCGGCGGCGCCTCGGCCTCGATGGCCACGGGGCTGGGCGGCGGCTCGACCGGCTCACGGCCCTTGGCTTGCACGACGAAGCTGGTCGCGGCGATCAGCAGGGCCGGCAGGGCCAGCTTCCAGCCCGTGGCCTGGGGGCGCGGCGCGAGCAGGCGCTCGATGCGGGCAAGCAGGTCGCCGCCACGAGCGGCGAGCGCGGGAGAGGGGGTCATATCGGAGCAATCCATTTCAGAAAGGGCGTGCAGGGCCAGGGCCAGGCGGCGTGAATCACCGAGCAGCTCGGCCGAGATCTCGTCGGCCACCAGCTCGCGCTCATGACGCATGCGAGCCGACAGCCACCAGACGACGGGGTGAAAGAAGAGCAGGGCCTCGACGGCGCTCTGCAGCAGGTTGGCCGCGTAGTCCCAGCGCCGCACATGAGCCAGCTCGTGGGCCAGCAGGGCTTCGATCAGGTCCACCGGCAGGCGGGTCAGCAGGGCGGCGGGCAGCAGCACACAGGGCCTGAACATGCCCAGTGCGATGGGGCCGGCCAAGTCGGGCAGCAGGCGCAGCGGGACGGGTCGCTTGAGGCCCAGGCGTCGAGCGAGAGCGTCCAGCCGCGCCTGCCATTCGGCCGGTGCCGGCGTGCTGCGCCGCCGCGCGCGGCCGACCCAGGCCAGGCCCAGGGCCAGCCGCGCCAGCATCAGCGCCGTGCCCAGGGCCCAGGCACTGACCAGGGCCGGCATCTGCTCAGCAAGCGGCGGCAGCTCGCCGATGAACTCGGTGTCGGCCGGTGCGAGATCCAGGCACTGTGCCAGCGGCAGGCCCAGGCAAAGCCCCAGGCCGGCCGCACAGACGGCATAGCGCCAGCGTGCCGATGCGCCGCGCATCAGCGCCAGCAGCAAGGCCACGGCGGCGCCGACGACGACGCCCTGCCAGACGAAGTTCACGAGGGCCCAGCCCCAGGCAATCATGGCGATGTCCAGGCTCATCTGGCTTCATCTCCCTTTCCAGCCAGCAACTGGCGGATCTCCGCGCGCTCCTTGGCGCTGACGTGGTTCTTCAGGGCCGCCAGCACCAGGGCCTTGCCAGAGCCGGCAAAGGCCTTGCTGATGAAGTCCTTCATCAGGGACTGCTGCAGCTTGTCCTGGGCATGCACGGGGGCGTAGAGCTGCGGGCGCTGGCTCTCGTCGCGGGTCAGCAGGCCCTTGCCGTGCATCACCTGCAGCTGGCGCAGCACGGTGGCATAGGTGGCGTCGGGCCGCTCGGGCAGCAGGGCCTCGTGCACGGCCTTGGCATCGGCGGGGCCCAGGCGCCAGAGCACGCGCAGCAGGTCCAGCTCGGCCGCCGTTGGCTTGGAGGAAGGGGTTCGACTCATGGGTTCAGAATAAACGTTCTAGAACGTGATGTCTAGAACATTTGTTCTGAACTTCCCACCAGGCCGAGCGAGGGGCTCTACCTTGCGTCCAGCTCGCGGTGGCGCTTCAGCACATGGCCGTGGTGGCTGAACTGGCGCGCCAGCATCTCGACGAGATACACGGAGCGGTGCTGGCCACCGGTACAGCCAATGGCCACGGTCAGGTAGCTGCGCTGGTCGGCCGCGAAGTTGGGCAGCCAACGCGACAGGAAGCCGGCGATCTGGCCCATCATCAGCCCGACCTCGGGCTGGGCTGCGAGATAGGCCGCCACCGGTGCGTCGCGGCCGTTGAGCGGGCGCAGCTCCCGGTCGTAATAGGGGTTGGGCAGCACGCGCACGTCGAAGACGAAGTCCGCGTCGCTGGGCACGCCATGCTTGAAGGCGAAGCTCTCGAAAACCAGGGTGAGCTTGGCGCCGACGTGCGGGCCGACCAGATCACCGAGCCAGGCACGCAACTGCGCCGGGCGCAGCTGGCTGGTATCGATGACGGTGGACTCGGCCTTGAGCCCGCCGAGCAGTTCGCGCTCCAGCTTGATGGCGTCCAGCAACAGGCGGTGGCTGTCATCGGCCGCGCCTTCCAGCGCGCCGAAGCCGGTGTCGCGGTCCTCGCGCAGCGGGTGAGGCCGGCGTGTCTCGGAGAAGCGCCGCATCAGCGCCTCGTTGTTGGCGTCCAGGAAGATGGAGCGCACCGGCACGCCGGTGGCTCGCAGGTCCTTGAGCAGCGGCAGCATCAGCGGCAGCGAACTCGCCGAGCGCACGTCCACCGCGATGGCGACACGGCGTTCACCGCGTTGCTGCTCCAGGCGCAGGAAGTCCAGCAGCAGCTCCGCGGGCAGGTTGTCCACGCAGAAATAGCCGGCGTCTTCCAGGGCATGCATGGCCACCGACTTGCCGCCGCCGGACATGCCGGTCAGCAGCACGACGTCGCCGTGCAGATCCGTGTCCATGCTCATGACCGGGCCTTGCGCGGCTTGGTCGCCGTGGACGCGTCCAGCATCTCCTGCGCATGCGCCAGGCTGGTGGACGACAGGCGCTCGCCGCCCAACATGCGGGCGATCTCGGCCACGCGGGCTTCGCCGGCCACGGGGCTGACGGAGCTGACGGTGCTCGTGCCTTGCAAGGCCTTGGCGACGACGAGATGCCGGTCTGCGCACGCGGCCACCTGGGGCAGGTGGGTGACGGCCAGCACCTGGCGCTGGCCGGTTGCCGAGTGGCCGAGCTGCTTCATCAGCCGGCCCACGGTCTCGGCGACGGCGCCACCGATGCCGACGTCGATCTCGTCAAAGATCAGCGTGCCGGGCGCGTTGTCGGTTGCAGCCTGGCTGGCCGTCACCGCAATGGCCAGCGCGATGCGCGACAGCTCGCCGCCCGAGGCCACCTTGGCGAGCGGCCGCGGCGTGCTGCCGGCATGGCCGGCGACCAGGAATTCGGCGGATTCGACGCCAAAGCTCTGCGGGCCGTCGGTGGGGTTCAAGGCGATGTCGAACTGGCCGCCCGCCATGCCGAGCTGCTGCATCGCCGCCGTGACGGCGGACGCAAGCTGGGGCGCCGCCTTCTTGCGCGCACGGCTGGCGGCCTGCGCCTCGACGTCGAAGGCCTGGCGCGCGGCGGCGAGGGCCGCCTCGAGGAGCGTGGGGTCGCTGGCGGCGTCGAGGGCCGCGAGCTCCGCGCGCCATTGCGCGAGCAGGGCCGGCAGCTCGTGAGGCTGGCGGCGGTAGCGGCGCGCCAGCGTCATCCAGGCCGACACGCGCTCGTCCAGCTCGGCCAGGCGGTTCGGGTCGAGATCGGCCTTGTGCAGATAGGCCGACAGCGTGTGGCTGGCGTCCTGCAGCTGGGCCTGCACGTCGCGCAGGGCCTGCACGGCGGGCAGCAGGCGGGCGTCGTGGTCGAGCACGCGTTCGAGCTGGTCCAGCGCGCCGCCGGCGAGGGACTGGGCGCTGGGCTCGGCCTCGTCCAGCGCATCCAGCGCCGACTTGGCCGCGTCGATGAGGGACTGGCCGTGCGACAGGCGCCCGTGCTCGGCGTTCAGCTCCTCCCACTCGTCCTCGGCCGGCGCCAGGCCGTCCAGCTCGCCGATCTGCCAGGCCAGCCGCTCGCGCTCGCGCAGTGCGTCGGCCTGCTGGCCCTGGGCCTTTTGCAGCGCCTCGGCGGCTTGCTTCCATGCGGCGTGGGCGCGGCCCAGCGGCACAGTGTCCAGCCCCGCGAAGCCATCCAACAGCTCGCGCACGGCGGCGGGGCGGGTCAGGCCCTGCCAGGCATGCTGGCCGTGGATGTCGAGCAGATGGTCGGCCAGTTCGCGCAGCTGCGTCAGCGTGGCGGCGCCGCCGTTGATCCAGGCGCGGCTTTTTCCCGCGGCGTCGATGACGCGGCGCAGCAGCAGCGTGTCGTCGGTGTCGAAGCCGGCTTCGTCCAGCCAGGCGCGCAGATGCGCCGGCGTGTCGAACTCGGCGGTGATCTCGGCCTTGGCCGCACCCTCGCGCACCACGCCGGCGTCACCGCGGCCGCCCAGCGCCAACTGCAGCGCGTCGATGAGGATGGACTTGCCCGCGCCGGTTTCGCCGGTCAGCACGGCGAAGCCGGGCTCGAAGTCGAGCTCCAGCGCAGGGACGATGACGAAATCCTTTAAAGACAGGTGGCGCAGCATCTCAGTGGTCGCGGTGTTTCGGGCCGAGCGCCGGGCCGCTCCCTAGCCGGCCCGCCATGGCGGTGTGCTTGCCGGCCGATCCGGCAAGCATCGCCGTCCCCTCGGGGGACCGGCTGAGCTGCCCGCGTCCAGCGGGGCGAGATCGGACGAGGGGCTTCATACATACCAACGCAGTTTGCGTCGCAGAGTCGCGTAATAGCTCCAGCCCTTGGGGTGGAGGAAGCGGACTTGGTGCTGGCTGCGCCGCACGGTGATGGTGTCGCCGTGCAGCAGGCTGGCGAGGCTTTGCATGTCGAAATTCACCGACGCATCGCGGCCGGCGACGATCTCCAGGCGCACCTCGCCCAGGTCAGGCAGCACGATGGGCCGGTTGGACAGCGTGTGGGGCGCGATCGGCACGATCAGCCAGCCGGCGATGCTGGGGTGCAGGATGGGCCCGCCGGCCGACAGCGCATAGGCCGTGGAACCGGTAGGCGAGGCGACGATGAGGCCGTCGGCGCGCATGTTGGCGACGAACTGCTCGCCCACCTCGATCTTCAGCTCCACCATGCCGGAGCTGCCGCCGCGGCTCACGACCACGTCATTGAGTGCCAGGCCGGAGAAGATGGACTCGCCGTCGCGCCAGACCGCGCCTTCCAGCATCGCCCGGGGTTCGACTTCATAGTCGCCCGCCAGCACCGGCGCCAATGACTCGCGCCAGCGTTCGATGGGAATGTCCGTGATGAAGCCCAGCCGCCCCTGGTTGATGCCCACCAGCGGAATGCCGTGGCGAGCCATGTCCCGCGCGAAGCCGAGCATCGTGCCGTCACCGCCGATGACCACAGCCAGGTCGCATTGCCGGCCCAGCTCGTCGTTGGACAGCGCGTCGTAGTCCGACAGGCCGGTGTTGAGCGCGGTGTCCGCTTCCAGCGAGACATCCAGGCCCTGGCTGCACAAAAATTGGGCAATCTCCTCCAGCACCGGCCCGATGCCAGGCGCTTGATGCTTGCCCACGATGGCGACATGTCTGAAGCGCTCGGCCATGCGGCAAATTACACCACAGGGGGTTTGCACATCCCGGGCAGAACAGCGCTGTCCATAGAATGCGGGCATGCTCGACGAGCGATCTAAATCCCTGCTGAAAACCCTGGTCGAACGCTATATCGCGGACGGGCAGCCGGTCGGCTCGCGCACGCTGTCCAAAGCCTCGGGCCTGGAACTCAGCCCGGCGACCATCCGCAATGTGATGGCCGACCTCGAAGAACTCGGCCTCATCGCCAGCCCCCACACCAGCGCCGGCCGCATCCCCACGGCGCGTGGCTACCGCCTCTTCGTCGACACCATGCTGACGGCCCAGCCCGGCCTCATTGGCGTGGATGCCGCCCGGCTGCAGCCCGACCAGCCCCAGCGCGTCATCGCCAGCGCGGCGCTGATGCTGTCCAACTTGTCGAGCTTCGTGGGCGTGGTCACTTCGCCGAAGAAGGCCAGCGTCTTCCACCACATCGAGTTTCTGCGCCTGGGCGAGCGCCGCGTGCTCGTCATCCTCGTTGCACCCGATGGCGACGTGCAGAACCGCGTCATCTTCACCGCACAGGACCTCAGCCAGTCCGAGCTCGCCGAAGCCAGCAACCGCCTGAATGCCAGCTACGCCGGCCTCACGCTCGAAGCCGTGCGCGAACGCCTGCGCCATGAGGTGGATGAGCTGCGCGGCGAGATCGCCGGGCTGATGAGCGCGGCCGTGCAGGTCGGCACCGAAGCCATGGTGCAGGAGCAGGAGCAGGTCGTCGTCTCCGGCGAGCGCAACCTGCTGGCCGTGCAGGACTTCAGCCACGACATGGGCAGCCTGCGCCGCCTCTTCGACCTCTTCGAGCAGAAGACGCAACTGATGCGCCTGTTGGACACGTCGAGCCGCGCCGAGGGCGTGCGCATCTACATCGGCGGCGAAAGCCAGGTCGTGCCCTACGAGGAACTGTCCATCGTCAGCGCGCCCTACGAGGTCGACGGCCAGGTCGTCGGCACGCTCGGCGTCATCGGCCCGACGCGCATGGCCTACGACCGCATGATCCAGATCGTCGACATCACGTCGCGGATGGTGGGGCAGGCGCTCAGCCAACGCTGACTAGAATCTGCGCCTTCTCTCCGGGGCATTTGCTCAGTCAGCGGCGGCCGGGAGCGAAATAGAAGTTGTTGTATCAGTGGGCCGTTAGCTCAGTTGGTCAGAGCAGAGGACTCATAGCGAAAGTTGTGCACCGGGTGGCGAAAGCGCCTGCGTGAATGGCGTCAAATTCGGCGAACCCTGACGGCCGCAAGGCACAAGGCAACGCCGAGCCAAGCCCCGCGAGGGGAAGGTGTAGAGACTAGACGGCGCCCGCCTACAGGCCTTCACGGTCCATGGCGAAGGCATAGTCCAGGGAGTCCAGAAATGGGCACAAACCGGAATCCTTTGGTCGCAGGTTCAAGCCCTGCACGGCCTACCACTAGACAATAGCCTGGGAGGGCGCATGAGCAGCGGCTGGGACCTGACTCATGAGGTTCCGATCGAGTTTGACGCGCTGGTGAACGAGGTGCATGCATGAGCGGACTCCTTCCCGGCAGCGACGATGCGGGGCCCAGCTACAACGGCATCCACGGCGACATCGTCGCTCTTCTGGAGGCCGCCCGTCATGCCGCCGCACGCAGCGTCAATGCGCTGATGACGGCCAGCTACTGGGAGATCGGCCGACGCATCGTCGAATTCGAGCAGGGTGGGCGGGGCCGAGCTGCTTACGGCGACGCATTGATCAAGCGCTTGTCTGAAGACCTGACTGCCCGCTTTGGGCGCGGCTTCAGCCGCCAGAACCTCTGGCAAATGCGCGCTTTCTACCTTGCCTGGCCTGCCGAGCAGATTTTGCAGACACTGTCTGCGAAATCCTCTAGCCTGCAGATTCTCCAGACAGTGTCTGGAGAATCGA
The DNA here is from genome assembly GCF_054049335.1 of Roseateles sp. P5_E1. NCBI lineage: Bacteria > Pseudomonadati > Pseudomonadota > Betaproteobacteria > Burkholderiales > Sphaerotilaceae > Roseateles > Roseateles sp. P5_E1. Next base: position 69,921 of record NZ_JBFUMN010000017.1, on the reverse strand, counting down.
TGGGCCTACCTGCACTGGCCCAAGCCTTCCCGCTGCCCTGGTCGGCCTATGTGCGCCTGCTGTCCGTCAAGTCCGAAGCCGCGCGCGCCTTCTACGAAACCGAGGCCCTGCGTTGTGGCTGGAGCGTGCGTCAGCTCGACCGTCAGGTCAACAGCCAGTTCTATGAGCGCATCGCCCTGTCGCACAACAAGGCGGCCATGCTGCGCAAGGCTGAAGCTGCCGAGGCCGGCGATGTCATCACTCCTGAGCAGGCGCTCAAGGACCCCTTCGTCCTGGAATTCCTCAACCTCAAGGACGAGTACTCGGAATCAGACCTAGAAGACGCGCTTATCCAGCACCTGGCCGACTTCCTGCTTGAGCTGGGCGACGACTTCGCCTTCGTGGGCCGGCAGCGGCGCCTCCGGCTGGACGACGCCTGGTTCCGTGTCGATCTGCTGTTCTTCCACCGCCGGCTGCACTGTCTGCTTGTCATCGACCTGAAGATCGGTAGATTCAGCCATGCCGACGCGGGCCAGATGCACATGTACCTGAACTACGCCCGCGAACACTGGATGAAGCCCGGCGAGAACCCGCCCGTGGGCCTGGTGCTGTGCGCCAGCAAGGGGAGCAACGAGGCGCACTATGCCCTGGAGGGCCTGCCCAACAAGGTGATGGCCGCCGAGTACCAGACCGTACTGCCGGACGCCAGGCTGCTGGAAGCGGAGCTGGACAAGACGCGGCGGGAACTGGAGGGGCGGGGTGTCAGCCGGGGTGATGTGGAGGCCGGCGAATGAGGGCTTGGACCATGACAACACAGGGTGGCGTTGCGCCCATCATCCGCAGAGCGGTAGACATCCGGCCTGACCGCTCCTATCCCTAATTGGGCATTCGCTCCTTCGGCAACCGCACACTGAGACTGGAGAAGCTTATGACTCTCGAAGTGCCATTGCCGTCCTTGCCTGTTCAGCAAGCATTCAATCAGCTCCATGCCCAGGTCACCACCACCCTGAAGGCCAAGCGCACTGCCATTCGCCAGGAGAACGCGATATTGCTGCCCGATACGCTTGAGCGACTGTTTAACACATCGACACAGGGCGCGAGCCATGGCCAATGACGCCCTCGCGCAGTCAGATGCGGAAGCGCTGCTGAAGATGGAGAAGGTGCCAGCACTGCAGGGCGCCTTCCAATTTCCCGACCTTGGTGGTCGCATCGAAGTGCCCTTGATCTCGCGTGATGAGCGAGAGCAATTCTCCTTGGATATCAACCGCAAGCGCATAGCTCTCACCACGGGCTATCAGGCGCGTGGAAGGCAGGTCGTCGTGCTGGCCCGGCTCGACTTTGCCGCACCGCATCGCAACCCGGATGGCACTGAGGTGGGCGTGCCTCACCTGCACGTTTACCGAGAAGGCTATGGCGACAAGTGGGCCGTGGAGGTTCCGGTCGGAATGCTCAGCCAGCCCGACGATGCGTGGCAGGTTCTCCAGGACTTCATGACCTACTGCGGAGTCGTCGAGCGGCCCAATATCGTGCGAGGGCTGTTCTCATGAAAGCAACGGACGACCTGATCCGTAGCTACTACGACTGGCTGAAGGCCAAGACGGCCTGGCGAGAAGTCAATGGCTGGGTGGAGATCACCACGCCGTACCTGGATCGTCACAACGACTACATCCAAATCTACCTTCGTCAGCAGGGGCAAGAGTGGATGCTGACCGATGACGGCTACACACTCGCCGACCTGGCGCAGTCAGGCTGCGAAATTGACACCCCGCGCCGCAAGGCACTGCTGGCTGCCACGCTGAACGGCTTCGGTGTGCAGCAAAACGCTGATGCGCTTGAAATCAAGGCCACGGAGGACAACTTCCCACTTCGCAAACATAGCCTGGTGCAGGCGATCCTGGCCGTGAACGACCTGTTCTACGTGGCCCGCGCCAACGTCGAGAGCTTCTTCTTTGAAGACGTGGCCTTGTGGCTGGACGACGCCGATGTGCGCTACACGCCTCGGGCGAACTTCGTCGGCCACAGCCGATACAACCACCAATTCGACTTCGTCGTGCCCAAGTCCAGGCGCGCACCTGAACGAATCCTGCGTGTCATCAACAACCCCAACAAGGACAACGCCCAAAGTGCGGCCTTTGCGTGGGTCGATACCAAGGATGTCCGTCCGGCGGATTCCCTGGCCTTCGCAGTTCTGAATGATCGAGACCATAAGGTGAGCGAGGCCGTCCAGGACGCCCTGCGCAGTTACGACATCACGCCGATAGCTTGGAGCAAGCGAGAAGAGTTCAGGGAGCGCTTGGCAGCGTAAGGCTCGATGAGCAAGCCAGCTGGAAAGTCTTCGCTGTCATGGGCCGATGCCAAGGTCGAGCTGACTGAGCCCGCGGACCTCCATGCGCTGCAAGCCGAGAACGTGCGGCTCGTAGCGCTGCTGGAGTCGCACGGCATTGCGTGGCACGCGTCGCCCACAGCCGCGCCGCAACCGATGCTGACTGCTCCGGTGCCTGCGCCTGCGCCAGAAACCCCGAAGGCTATTCTGTCCACGGCTGAGAAGGTGGCGCTGTTCAGGCGCCTCTTCAGGGGCCGCACCGACGTCTATCCAGTCCGCTGGGAGGGCAAGACCTCGGGCAAGTCGGGCTACGCACCGGCTTGCGCCAATGAGTGGCGGGCCGGGGTCTGTGAGAAGCCCCGCATCAAGTGCGGCGACTGTGGGTACCGGCTGCCGGTGCCGCTGTCGGACGCTGTGATCTACGACCACCTGGCAGGCAAGCAGACCGTGGGCGTCTACCCGCTGCTGGAGGACGATACCTGCTACTTTCTGGCCGTCGATTTCGACGAGGCAGATTGGCAGCACGACGCCCAGGCGTTCATGCTGTCATGCGACGAGTTGGGCGTGCCGGCCGCGCTGGAGATTTCACGTTCGGGGCAGGGCGCGCATGCATGGGTTTTTTTCGCCGGCCGTGTGTCGGCGCGCGATGCCCGGCGCCTCGGTACAGCCATCATCAGCCACACCTGTGCGCGCACCCGGCAGCTCAGGCTAGCGTCTTACGACCGCTTGTTTCCCAACCAGGACTCGATGCCCAAAGGCGGCTTTGGCAACCTGATCGCGCTGCCTCTGCAGAAGCACCCACGCGAGCGCGGCTGCAGCGTCTTCGTGGATGCCGCGCTGCGGCCGCACACCGACCAGTGGGCGTTTCTCGCTGGGATCCAGCCTATGGCGCCGCACGACATCGAGCCGACTGTTCTGCGCGCCACCGGTGGCGTTCATCCGCTGGACGTGACCTTCATCGACGACGAGGACCTGGCAACGCCCTGGAAGCGCCAGGCCACCAAGACAGGCAAGCTGGCCGGCACCATGCCTCGGGCCTTGACCGTGACGCTGGCCAACCTGGTCTACTTCGAGAAGAGCGCGTTGCCCCAGGCCTTGGCCAACCGCCTGATTCGCTTGGCGGCCTTCCAGAACCCCGAGTTCTACAAGGCGCAGGCCATGCGCATGTCGGTGTGGGACAAGCCGCGCGTCATCGGCAACGCCGAGAACTACCCGCAGCACATCGCCTTGCCGAGGGGCTGCCTGGACGCAGCACGCGCTTTGCTGAAGGACAACGGCATCCATTGCGACCTGCGGGACGAGCGATTCCCAGGCGAGCCTATCCAAGCCGACTTCGTCGGCACCTTGCGACCCGACCAGGAACTGGCCGTGGCCACCATGCTGCAGCACGATGCCGGCGTGCTGTGCGCGCCCACCGCCTTCGGCAAGACGGTGACGGCAGCGGCCATCGTCGCCAGGCGCGGCGTCAACACATTGGTGCTGGTTCATCGCACCGAGTTGCTGAAGCAGTGGCAGGAACGCTTGCAGGCCTTCCTGCGCGTCGGGAAAGGCGTGATCGGCGCCATTGGCGGCGGCAAGGCCAAGCCCACCGGCCATATCGACATCGCCGTGATGCAGTCGCTGTCCCGCCAGGGCGAGGTCAATGCACTGGTCGAGAACTATGGGCAGATCGTGGTGGACGAGTGCCACCATGTCGGCGCCACCTCGTTCGACGCCATCCTCAAGCAGACGAAAGCCAGGTTCGTTCTGGGTCTGACTGCCACGCCGATCCGCCGCGATGGCCAGCAGCCCGTCATCTTCATGCAGTGCGGGCCGATCCGGCATACGGCTGCAAGGCCTGCCAGTGCGCCTCACGACTTGGAGGTGGTGCCGCGATCACGCTTTGCGCGCATCGACTTGGCCGCGACAGCAGGCATCCAAGACGTGTTCCGCCACTTGGCCAATGACCTGGCCCGCACGCAGGCCATCGCCGCAGAAGCCGCAACGGCGTTTGAGCAAGGCCGCAAGGTGCTCGTGCTGACCGAGCGCACCGAACATCTCGACGCAATCCTCGTGGCCCTGAACGCGCAGGTGCCGCCGCCGTTCGTGTTGCATGGGCGAATGTCGAAGAAGCAGCGCGCCACCCTCGTTGCCGCGTTGGATGCGCTGCCACCTGACGCGCCGCGCATCCTGCTGGCCACAGGGAAACTTGTCGGCGAAGGCTTCGACCATCCGCCGCTGGACACCTTGGTGCTGGCGATGCCGGTTTCCTGGAAAGGCACGTTGCAGCAGTACGCAGGGCGCCTGCACCGCGAGCACGCCAGCAAGTCAGACGTGCGGATCATCGACTTCGTCGATACCGGCCATCCAGCGCTGCTGCGGATGTGGGACAAGCGGCAGCGGGGCTATCGCGCGATGGGGTACCGCATGGGCGTCGAGAGCGGCGGTGATCAGGGCGACTTCATCGATGCCCGAGCCCCAAGTACCGAGAGCTTCGGTACACCTGCGGTACATCCATCAGCTCTTGGCGCTTTCGCTCAAATCCGCTAAGTTACTGTCACCAAAGTACTTTCAGCTCTTCCAGGCTACGCAGGGCTTCGGTACACTTCCTTAGGTACGCACTGTGCCGCGCAAACTCATAATCCTTTGGTCATTGGTTCAAGTCCAATACGGCCTACCAACAAAATCAATAGGTTAGCTTCAACATCTGGCCTGCTGTAGGTAGGTGGTGTCAACGAAGTGTCAACGCCTGGCTGTTGAGGGTGCAGCAGGGCGGCTGTCCCTCAATCTCGCCGATCGGACGTCGGTCGGATTTCCGCTGCAGGCTGGTCGAGGCATTCGATAGTGAATGGTCGAACGACGGCGACTCCAACAAGCAGTCAGTGGGCCCATGCGGAAATGTGTGGCTGGTAGTCACCCGGAATCGGCGTCTAGCAACAGGCTGACGTCGCGGCACCAACGAGCACCAGGGTGGGTGGCCATCAATGACCGCTGCCGATCCCCACCATCGGCCCACATGCAGCCATGCTCGCGTCACGCCAGCGGCTGATCAGTGCGGCTTGGACGCGAACTTGCGACACCAAGCGGACATCCTTTACGCCAATCCCCTTCCGAATACGGCTTGTATTTGCAACTCTATTCGCAATCGACCTGGTTTGTTTCTACGCTTTAAAATCAAAGGCTTACATAAACTTCTACGGCCTAGACGGGAATTGCCTTAGCAGCTTTAACGTGTAATAATTCAACGCATAAAACGTGTAATGCCACAGCGGCTTTTACGCTAGTTGCCACAGCACCTCGGACGTGCCGCACCCACATGGCCAGTCCTAACGTCAAACTCGCGACATCGCTTCAGAAGCTCCACGACCTTCAAAAGCAAGGCCGCGTTGTCGTTCGCACCGCTGATCTGTCGCGGACACACCTTGAGCGCTTGGTCGAGAGTGGGCGTCTTCGTCCGATCATCCGCGGCTGGTACATGCCCTCCCGGCCCGAGGAAGACCTTGGCGACACAACAACCTGGTTCGCCTCAATGCGGCACTTCGTTCGCGGCTACTGCGACGAACGCTTCGGCAGCGATTGGCACATCAACGCCGAACTCAGCCTGAAACTGCACACAGGCTCGAGCACGCTTCCGCGTCAGATCCAGGTGAACGCGCTCAAGGGCACCAATAACGCACTAACCTTGCCAGCAGGGACGTCCGTGTTTGACCTGCGCGTCAAGGAGATGCCTCCAGCAGACCAACTCGGCGAGGCCCAGGGCCTGCGCGCTTTGTCGCTGGAGGCTGCCCTTGTGCGAGCTACGCCGAATGTCTGGCAGGCTGATGCGCTCACCATGCAACTCGCGCTCGGCATGCTGAAGGACACCTCCGCCCTCAATCGAATCCTTCTCGACGGCAACCACACGACCATCGCCGGGCGCATCGCCGGCGCTCTCCGCGCCGTTGACCGCGCGGAGCTGGCTGACGGAGTGCTCAAGACAATGAGGTCAGCCGGCCATAGCATCGTCGAGCAAAACCCATTCGACGTGCCGGTCCAGTCTGCTCGAACACTTCCGGAGTCACCGTACTGCGCGCGAATCAAGGCCATGTGGGAGCTGATGCGGGAGCAGGTCATGAAGGCCTGGACAACCCCCGTGCGCACGCAAGGCACGCCGCAGGAATACCTGGACGAAGCTGAGGTGCGATACCTGGCCGACGCCTATCACTCGCTGTCCATCGAAGGCTACCAAGTCACTCCGGAGATGATCGACCGTGTGCGCAAGGGCACCTGGGGCTCGGGCGATACGGAACGCGATCGCCAAGAACGTAACGCGATGGCTGCCAAAGGCTACTTCGAAGCGCACAAGGCTGTGCGCGCGAGCCTGCTGCGGGTGCTGGAAGGCCAGAACCCGGGAGCACGCCTACGAGGTGACCTTCAAGACTGGTACTTGGCACTCTGGTCCCCATCCGTCCAGGTCGGGCTGGTAAAGCCTTCAGAACTCGCGGGTTGGCGCGGCTCGCAGGTGTTCATCAAGAACGCCAGACACACGCCGCTTCCACCTGAGGCTGTTCGCGATGCGATGCCGCTGCTATTCGACCTGCTCGAAGCCGAAACCGAGCCCTGCGTGCGAGCAGTGCTCGGGCACTTCGTCTTCGTGTTCATCCATCCTTACATGGACGGCAATGGACGGCTGGCTCGGTTCATCATGAACCTCATGCTGGCCACCGGCGGATGGCCGTGGACAGTCGTCACTTTGGATATCCGCGACGAATACATGCGAGCGCTTGATGCCGCGTCGTCGGACCAGGACATCAAGCCATTTACCAGGCTGCTGAGCAGCTTGGTGCAAGCCCAGTTGATCGAAGGGCCGAAGCGGCCTGCCTCCAGCTAGCCTGTCTTCGACCATAGCTCCGCCTGCTTACTGCATGCTGTGTCGTGCTCCAGGCTATTCAGGCTCAGCGGCACCAGCCAAAGTGTCAGCAGCATGATGTGGCTAGCGCTGGATCAAACACGCCAGCCGACCTGTCGCTGTCGGCCACCCCGCAGTAGACACCGGGGTCTGGGTATGTCCGCTTTTCTGTCACCAATTCGCTTGCCACTGCAGCCTCCCGCATTTGCAAGTGTCAACGCTTCTTCTTCAACGCTGACTCCCAATCCGAATAGTGGTGCTCCATGCCGTTCGATGCAGCTGTTAGAGCCGCTTCCGGCATGCCAACAAGTTGGATTGCGACATTCGCCCTTTCAGTTTTGATGCGACCAAGCACCAGATCTTCGGCCGCAGAGGCTAGCTTGATGAGGTCCTCCGCGTGCTTCGGGCCGCAGAGCACTGCTGACCGGTGATAGGAGCTCCTAACCAGCCTGACGGCTTCACCGTTTTGGAATTCGACGTGCGCTTCTATCCGCCCCTCATCTAACGGCGCAACGCAGTGGGACACGTATTTGTCCCGAAGTTCCTTGTACGTTTCGTGCAACTCGGCAAGCCCAAATTCCGCAGCGTCAGCATGCGACAGCGCGGTGCGCTTTTGACTGCCGAAACACTTGAAATAGCTAACGACGGCCCCTTTGACGACGCCGTCGACGTGCTGAGCAATGAAGTTGGAGTCCTTGCTCATTCGCAGGGCCAGCTGGCAGAGGTCAATCACTTGACCCAACTCGTATGCCACCGAGTGCAGATCAGTAAGCAAGTCGGCAATCTCCGCCGGCAAATACACAGCTTCAATCGCCATAACGGCACACCCATCGAGACAGTTTATATGCCCTGTCGCTCGGCACGCCAAACGGCGGACAACTGTAGAGGTAGCGCATCGGCTTCCCCGACTCATCGACCATCACCGCCATGTCGAAGTCGGAACCGCGCACCACGCTCAGCGCAGCCTCATTAACGTGTGTGTCGTCGTAGTTCATTTGAAATCCTCCGGCGCGCATTCGGCGACGCTGGCCGGCACGTTGCCTGGCTGATCCAGCTCGCGCCGAGACTTGCCCATAGTGGGCGGGAACTTGGCCTTGGCTCGGGCTTCTTGCTCATCGACGGGCTCGCGGACGGGGTCGCACCACCACACCTGCGGCACAGGCTTTGGGCTCTTGGCGCTGAAGCCATGGTCCTCATAGCCGAGCACCATGATCTGACCGTCCCGAATCTTGACTCGGGCTCGGTCGAGCTGCCGCCCTGTGGACCCGCCCTGCCGTACATACGGACGAGGGCGCGCCGAAAGCTTAAGAGCAGGACTGTTGCTCAGGCCACCGAGCGCAGCGACATGGCGGCCTTGGTGGCATCGAACGCCACTCCTGCCTGTTCCAACATCCACGCTTCGATGCGTTCGTGATGCGTGCGCAGCAGGTCCAGCGGTCGAACGGTGTAGTGCTTCTCTGTGGACCATTCCCGCGATCGCCTGTCGGAAGACGACCTCGCGGTTTGGCGAGGTCGGCGCCCTGCTGTATCGCGAAGGCCAGCAGCGGCGCAGTCAGTAAACCGGCGCCTAGCTACTGAACTGCTCGTTCCCCGCCACGCCCAGCTTCTTGACGCTGTGCCGCTGCGCGGAGGCCATCACGGCAGCGAAGGCGCTGTAGTCCACCAACTTGTTCGGCTTGATGTGCACCTCGGGCTGCGCGGCCTCGGCAAGGGCGCCGACTTCCTGCATCTTGGCGTCGACGGCGGCGCGGTTGGCCAGGGGCTGGTCGTCCCAGTAGACCGTGCCGTCGAAGTCGATGGCGACCGTGTGGATGACCGGCTTGGGTTGTGACTTGCCGCCCAGCCCGATGTCCAGGCTGATCGAATGCAGCTGGGTCGGGATGGTCAGGATGAGCATCACCAACAGCACCAGCATCACGTCGATCAACGGCGTCGTGTTGACGTCCATCAAGGTCTCGGCTTCGCCGCTGCCTGCCATCGCTGCAACGTTCATTCCCATGTCGGTCTCCCTCGGGTTGCTGCCATGCGCTCACCGTGACTGGCAAGCGCTGGCACCGATGATGCCCAGCGGACGCCATGAAGACAACGGGAGCCTGCCGCCCTGTTGCTACCGACCCTACTGCACGAAGCTGACCCTCAGCTTCCCATTCACCACCTTCACATCCCTCACCGCCATCTTCGCCAGCGCACCCTTCGCCGTGCTCGCATCGATGGTGTAGACGGGACGAGCCTGCAGCTGTGCGTTGATCATCCCCGGCCCTTGCAGCTTCACGATCGCGGCGTACTCCTCGGGCAAGCCGGCGAACTCCAGCGTCGTGATCTGCACGTCGTCCAGGAAGAGCTGGCCCTCGGCCGGCACATAGCGCGGCCGGCCGGAGAAGCCGACGCGGCCGGTGCGCTCGCGGGTGCCCAGCACGACCTTGGCGTCGGCGGTGAGGCCGATGCGGTCCTCGCCCTCGGTCAGCACGACGACGGGGTTGGACAGGTCCAGGCAGGCGATGAGGAGCTTGCAGTGATGCGTCGGGAAGCGTGGCGCGATGCGGGCCTGCAGCTCGGCCTGCTCGATGTCGAGGTGGCCGTCGGAGATGCGGCTCAAGACGGCACAGGTGGCCAGCGGCAGGACGGCGAGCAGGGTGACGGAGAGGGCAAGAAGGCGGCGGTTCATGACGTCGAAGGCTTCAAGGCGCCGCCGAGTTTGCCCTCGTCCACCCAGAGGGGGCGTAAGTCAGTGTTCGATCAAATGCGAATACAAATGATTCGCATTTGAGTGCTAGCATGGCTGCTTATGCGTGCGTTACTGGTTCTCCTGCACCGCTGGTTTGGCCTGGCGGCGGCGGTTTTTCTGTTCATCGCCGGGCTGACGGGGGCGGTCATCGCCTTTGACCATGAGCTGGACGCCGCGCTGAATCCGCAGTTCTTCGAGGCCCGCAGCGCAGGGCCGGCCCGCCCGGCGCTGGAGCTTGCCGATGCGCTAGAGGCCGCCGACCCGCGGCTGCGCGTGCGCTACCTCCCGTTGCAGGCGGAGCCCGGCCACACGCTGCTGGCCATGGTCGAGCCGCGCGATGCGGACAAGCCGCTGGGCTTCAACCAGCTCGCTGTCGATCCCGCCACCGGCGCCGTGCAAGCCCGCCGGCAGTGGGGCGCCTTGTCGCTGTCGCGCGAGAACCTGCTGCCCTTCCTGTACGCGCTGCACTACAGCCTGCACCTGCCGGAGTCCGGCGGCATCGCCTGGGGCATCTGGCTGATGGGCCTGATCGGCCTGGTCTGGGTGCTGGACTGCTTTGTCGCCATCTATCTGTCCTTCCCCAGCCGGCGCCAGTGGCGCAAGTCCTTTGCCTTCCGCTGGGCCAAGGGGGGCCACGCGCTGACCTTCGACCTGCACCGCAGCGGTGGCGTGTGGCTGTGGCTGCTGGTGCTGGTTGTGGCGCTGACTTCGGTGGCGATGAATCTGCGCCAGCAGGTCGTCGTGCCGCTGGTGTCGGCGGTCTCGCGCATCACGCCCAGCGCCTTCGAGACGCGCCAGCCCAGCGCCAAGCCCATCGCCCCGACGCTGACCCGCGCCCAGGCCCTGGCTGCCGCGCAGACCCAGGCGCGCGAGCGCGGCCTGAAAGCGCCGGCCGGCGGCATCTTCTATGCCGCGGAATACGGCGTCTACGGCGTCGGCTTCTTCCAGCCCGGCAACGACCATGCCGACGGCGGCCTCGGCAACCCCTGGATCTACATCGACGGCCGTGACGGCAGCGCGGCCGGCGCGCTGATCCCCGGCGAGGGCACGGCGGGCGACCTCTATCTGCAGGCCCAGTTCCCGATCCACTCCGGCCGAATCCTGGGCCTGCCCGGCCGCATCCTCGTGTCCGCCCTGGGGCTGGCCATCGCCGTGCTTTCCGTCACCGGCGTGCTGATCTGGCTGCGCAAGGCCCGCGCCCGCCGACACGCGCCCCAAGCGCCTTCCGCTCCCGCCCTGCGTCCTTCCGAAGCATGAAATCAAAGACCGTCCTGATCCTCTCCCCGCTGGCCTTGGCCGCAAGCGCCGCCCTGGCCCAGCAGACCCCGGTGGAGGCCGCCGGCGCGACCCTGCCCATCGTGCGCGTGCAGGCCAAGGCTGCGGACGACGAGAAGAGCAGCAGCAGCGCCACGCGTCTGGAGATGACGCTGCGCGAGACGCCGCAGTCCGTCACTGTCATCGGCCAGCAGCAGATCCGCGACTTCGGCCTCACCGACATCAACAAGCTGCTGGACCTGACCCCGGGCGTGCTGGTCGAACGCGTTGAAACCGACCGCACCTATTTCAGCGCGCGCGGCTTCGACATTCAGAACTTCCAGGTCGATGGCCTCGGCCTGCCCTTTGCCAACGGCGCGCAATGGGGCGCGCTGGACACCGCCGCCTTCGAGCGCGTGGAGGTGCTGCGCGGCGCCACCGGCCTGCTCGCCGGCACCGGCAACCCGTCGGCCACGGTCAACTTCATCCGCAAGCGCGCCGACAGCAAGGCCTTCGCCGCCAGCGCCGCGCTGACGCTGGGTTCGTGGAACCAGCACCGCGTTGAAGCCGATGTGAGCGGCAGCCTGAATGCCGACGGCTCCCTGCGCGGCCGCTTCGTGCTCGCCGACGAAGACAAGGACAGCTGGCTCGACCGTTACAGCCAGCACCGCAGCCTCGGCTATGGCGTGCTGGAGCTGGACATCGGCCGCAGCACGCTGCTGACCGTCGGCCTCAACGCCCAGCGCAGCAAGGCCGACAGCCCGATGTGGGGCGCGCTGCCGATGGTGGACAGCACGGGCAAGCGCATCGACTACTCGCGCAACACCAGCTCGGCCGCCGACTGGGCCTGGTGGACCAACCGCGACACCGAAGCCTTTGCCGAACTGAGCCACGACCTCGGCGACGGCTGGCAGGCGCGCGCCACCGTCTCACGCCGCAGCCGCAGCACGCCCAGCGAGCTCTTCTACGTCTACGGCACGCCCAACCCCGGCGGCGTGCCGGACAGCGGCTTGTACGCCTACCCGTCGGCCTTCGACGGCAAATACGTGGACAGCGTCGCCGACCTCTACGTCTCCGGCCCGTTCAGCCTGTTCGGTCGCGAGCATCAGCTGATGCTCGGCCTCAACGGCGGCCGCCAGACGCTCAGCGAGCTCTCGCTCTATGCCGGCAATATCGGCGCGGCCGTGCCCGGCCTGCAGGGTTGGAACGGTGCCTTCCCCAAGCCGGCCTTCGGCGCGTCGACCGACGGCTCCGACGTGTCGCGCCGCCGCGAGAGCGCCTACGCCGCCGCGCAGTTCAGCGTCAGCGACGCGCTCAAACTGGTGACAGGTTTCAACGCCACCCGCGTGCGCAACGGCGGCATGAGCTACGGCGCCGAGCAGGCCTACAGCCGCAGCGCCGTCAAACCCTATCTCGGCGCCGTGCTGGATCTGGGCGCCAGCACCAGCGCCTACGCGAGCTATGCCGAGGTCTTCAACCCCCAGCTCGAAGCCGACATCGACCGCAAGCCGCTGGGTGCGCTGGAGGGCAGCAACCTCGAGGCCGGTATCAAGACCGAATGGCTCGATGGCCAGCTCAACGCCAGCGCCGCCGTCTTCCGCACCCGCCAGCAGAACGTGCCGGTGCAGGCCGGCACCCGCCCCGACTTCAGCGCCTATTACGAGGGCATCACCGCCACCAGCACCGGCTATGAGCTGGAGCTGTCCGGCAAGCTGACGCCCGACTGGCGGATTGCCGGCGGCTGGACCCAACTGCGCCTGAAGGGCAGCAGCGGCGACGACGTCAACCGCTACATCCCGCGCCGCGTGCTGCGCCTGAGCTCCACGTACCAGCTGCTGCCCCAGCTCAAGCTCGGCGCCGCCGTGCGCTGGCAAAGCGAGATCAGCGACCCGGCGCAGATCGTCAAGCAGAAGGCTTATGCCGTCGTCGACCTGAACGCCGGCTGGGAGTTCAACAAGCAGTGGAGCGCCGGCCTCGCGGTCAACAACGTGGCCGACACGACCTACCTCGGCAGCCTGAAGTGGGACCAGGCCTACTACGCCGCGCCGCGCAGCCTCAGCGCCACCCTGAGCTGGAAGTACTGACGATGTAGGGGGGCGCCGCGCTGAGCGCATATCCATCTGCGCAAAGCGGCGTTCCCTCTTTGGCGTGCGGTGCCTAGAGTGCCGGGCAATGACACGCCTGCTCACCTTCCCCGACTCCCAGCACCAGGTACTGTCGATCCGTGCCAAGGCACTGGTCTTCGACGACCCGGCCTCGCGTGCGCTGCTGGCCCAGGCCGAGCGCGTGGCGGCGAGCGACGCCACCGTGCTGATCATTGGCGAGACCGGTACCGGCAAGGAGTTGATCGCCCGCCACATCCACAACAGCAGCGGCCGCCGCGGCCCCTTCCTGGCCGTGAACTGCGGCGCCTTCACCGAGCAGCTGGTCGAAACCGAGCTCTTTGGCCATGAAGCCGGCGCTTACACGGGCGCCACCAGCGCACGCGCCGGCTGGTTCGAGGCCGCCGCCGATGGCACGCTGTTCCTCGACGAGGTGGGCGACCTGCCGCCGTCCGTGCAGGTCAAGCTGCTGCGCGTGCTGCAGGAGCGCCAGGTCGTGCGYATCGGCTCGCGCAAGCCCATCGACGTGCGYGTGCGCCTCGTGGCCGCCACCAATGTGCGGCTGGAGCAGGCCGTGGCCGCGGGCCACTTCCGCGCTGACCTCTACTACCGCCTCAGCGTCGCCACGCTGCAACTCGCACCGCTGGCCCAGCGGCCGGGCGACATCCTGGCGCTGGCCGAGCACTTCATCGAGGTCTACAGCCGCCGCCTCGGGCTCACGCAGGTGCGCCTCAGCGCGGATGCGCGCGACGCACTGCTCGGCTACGCCTGGCCCGGCAATATCCGCGAGCTGGAAAACGTCATCCATTACGCGCTGATCATCTGCCGCGACGGCAGCATCGCCCGCGAGGATCTGCAGTTGCATGCGGTGGCGCGGCCCGGGCCGGCGGTCGTTGCGCCGCCGGCGGAAGCGGTGGCCGAGGAGGTGCTGGAGCGCGTTTTCGATCGGCTCTTCGACGAGGCGCCCCAGGCGCTGCACGCGCGCGTCGAGTCCGCACTGGTCCGCGCTGCCTACCGCCACTGCCACCACAACCAGGTGCATACCGCGGCGCTGCTGGGCATCACGCGCAATGTGCTGCGCACGCACTTGAAGCGCCTGGGCCTGCTGGCGCCCGCGCGTAACGCCGCGCCGCAGCTCGCTCATGAGGCCATGCCCGCGCGCCTTCACGCCGCTGCATGAGCTAACGCGAAAAGCTTAGTTCGCGCTTCGCAGGGCGCTGCGCACACTGCCCCGGTCCCTCTGCTTTACTCCACACACGCCGATGAACGCCTCCACCTTTGCCCGTCGCGCCCTCGCGCCACTCGCCCTGCTCCTCATCGCCAGCGCCGCCCATGCCCAGGGCGACAACCCCTATGGCGTCGGCTCCGTCTGGGAGAAGAGCGACGCAGTCACCAAGGTCGTGCTCTTCACCCTCGTCGCGATGAGCGCGGGCAGCTGGTACGTCATCATCACCAAGCTGCTGCAGCAGGCTCGCCTGGGCGTGCAGTCGCGTGCCGCGCAGCGGGATTTCTGGAGCGCCGGCACCGTCAAGGCGGGCGCCGAGAAGCTGTCGCCCAAGAGCCCGTACCGCTACATCGCCGAGGCGAGCCTGGAGGCCACGCAGCGCCACCACGGCCTGCGCGCCAAGGTCGACTTCGCTGACTGGGTGGACCTCTCCCTGCACCGCGCCACGGAGCGCGTGCAGCGCCAGCTCTCCACGGGCCTGAGCCTGCTGGCCACCGTCGGCTCCACCTCGCCCTTCGTCGGCCTGCTGGGCACGGTCTGGGGCATCTATCACGCGCTCACCGCCATCGGCGTGGCCGGCCAGGCCTCCATCGACAAGGTGGCCGGCCCGGTGGGTGAGGCGTTGATCATGACGGCCATCGGCTTGTTCGTCGCCGTGCCTGCCGTGCTGGGCTACAACGCGCTGCTGCGCCGCAACGCACTGGTGCTGGACGACGTGCGCGACTTCTCCGGCGAGCTGCACTCGGTGCTGCTGGGTTCGGCACACGAAGAGCCCGCCTCTGCGGAGCAGCCGGCGGGCCTGAGCCCCGCCCTGGCCTGAGCACTGCGCCATGGCCATCCAGATTGCGCAGGGTGCCGACGAGGCGGTCTCGTCCATCAACACGACGCCGCTCGTCGACGTCATGCTGGTGCTGCTCATCATCTTCCTCATCACCATCCCGGTCGTGAACTTCTCGGTGCCGGTGGAGCTGCCCAAGCAGCGCAACGAGGTGCGCGAGAGCGAGCCCAAGGACGTGGTCATCACCGTCTCACGCGATGGCAAGCTCTACTGGTTCGATGCACCCGTGGCCAGCAAGGACGCGCTGTTCGAGCGGCTCAAGGGCATTGCCCAGCAGCAGCCCCAGCCCGAGGTGCATGTGCGCGGTGACGCCGGCAGCGACTACGCCCCTGTAGGCCGGGTGCTGCTGGCCGCCCAGCGCGCCGGCATTGCCAAGGTGGGCTTCATCACCGAGCCGCCAGCGAGGGCGCTATGAGTGCGGGACCTCTGCGCAAGGCGGCTCGTGCGCGCCGCCAGGTCACGTCGGCCCTGCCCGTGCCGGACATCAACACCACGCCGCTGATCGACGTCATGCTGGTGCTGTTGGTGATGCTCATCATCACGATCCCGGTCCAGTTGCACAGCGTCAAGCTCAACCTGCCGATCGCGCCGCCGAGCGCGCCGCCGCCCACACCGCCCGAGGTCGTGCGGCTGGACATCACGCCGGATGCCGTGCTGTGGAACGGCGAGGCCATCGCCGACCAGGTCTCGCTGCGCGAGCGCCTGGACGCCGCCGGCAAGCAGGCCACGCAGCCCGAGGTTCACGTGCGCCCGCAGCCCGGTGCCAAGTACGACAACTTCGCAGCCGTCATGACGGCGGCCCACCAGGCCGGCCTGACCAAGCTCGGCGTGACCGGCAGCGAGCAGTTCCTGGACGACTCGCAGTAGGAGAGATTCATGAGTGCAGTTCTTTCACCGGGTATCTCCGGCGGCCTGACGCTGAACGGCACCCGCGCCGCGCCGCGCCGGCTCGTTGCGCCAGCGCCTTTGGCCACCACGGCACCGCTGCGCTCGCAGCTGAAGCCGCCGGCCGGCGCCAACCGCGGCACCGGCATCGCCCTCGTCGTCGGCCTGCACATCGTGCTGGGCTGGGGGCTGACGACGGGCCTCGCGTCCAAGGCCGTCGATGCGATCAAGAAGCCCATCGAAATGGCCCTGCTGCCCGAGGTGCTGCCGCCGCCACCACCCCCACCACCGCCGCCCAAGGTCGTCAAGATCGAGCCGGTGCAGAAGGCCGCTCCGCCGCCAGCCTATGTGCCGCCGCCCGAGGTAGTGCCCGCCGTCGCGCCACCGCCCGCGCCCATCCAGGTCGTGCAGGCGCAGCCGCCGAAGGAAACGGTTGTCGTGGCGGCAGCACTCGCGCCTGTGCCCGCACCGCCGCCGCCCGCAGCACCCGCCGTCGTGAAGCGCGAGATCAGCCTGGCCTGCCCCGGCTATGAGGCCGTGCTGGCCTCCGCGCTGGAAGAGGCCATCGACCGCGTCGGCCTCAAAGGCACGGTGCAGACACTGATCAAGATCCGCGGCAACCAGGTCGTGGACGTGCTGCCGCAATCAGGCCCCAAGGAGTACCACAAGTACGTTCAGGCCGCCGTCAAGCGCATGCGCTGCACGGCCGGTGGTGCCGATGAGGTGCAGGTGTCCCTGCCCGTCATATTTTCCTGACACGACGGGCATGCAAGGTAACGCGGCGGCGCGCCAATGGGGCGCCAGCAGCCGGCTGAAAGAGGTTCAGTGGCGGTCTGCGCGCGCCGGCAGGGCGGCCATGCTGCCGCTATCCCCGGATGGCGTGGCGACAGCGTTTGCGTCGCTGGGCTCGAGGTCCCCAGCGCGCCGGTCACGCAGCACGGAGCGAGCTTCGTAGAGGCAGTCGGCGCGCGACTGGATGGTGTTGCCGGACAGGCAATTGGCGCGTTCCTGTTGGTAGATTTCCGTGGCGCTCTGCGTTTGTGCGGTGATGGGCAACACGATCGCGACCACGGCCGCTGCGGCAACAGCCGTGCGGACCGGCGTCTGCCATGAAGTGAATCGGCGGATGCTCATGACGTACTCCTGGTGGATCAGGCACTGATCGGGCTTCGCCAGCCCGGCAGTGCCGGTACCGTTGCTGGCTGGGAAGCGGGGCAATCCAAGTGCTGGCTGCGTCTGGCGCCGGCCAGATCTGGTGCTTTCCGGTTACTCGCGATGACTTGTTGACGCCTTTTGCCGCGGAGCCGCCTGGCGACGTTGTTGACGTTCCAGGTTGCGACCCGCACGGCGTTACCGCTTGCTGGCCTTCAAGTGGGCCTCAACGGCTGCGGCGTCGTTGCCGACTGCCTTCACGGCCGCCTTGAGCGCGTCCGGCGTCACGCCGAACTTCGTGGCCCAGTCGCGCACCTCGTAGTCCTCGCTGAGGCTGATGCGGCTGCGATCCTGGCCGCCGGTCTTGGTCTTGTCGTCTGACATGGAAGTCTCCTAGAATGCCCATGAAACCGCCATCGTGGTGCCGTTGGAGCGAGGCGCATGAAGGACAAGTCCCCGCCGTGCTGCAAGCGTCGGCCTACGCCATGCAGAGTCCGCAGATTAGGGATGCGGCGGCGGGATGAGCCGGCGTCCTACAACCCAGCTTGGATGGGACGCCCAGGATGGCATTCGCTGCGACTGCCGGAGCGTGCCATGACCCAGAGTTTTGATCGGTCCCGGCTGGCCGAAATTGCCGAAGCGCCGCCGATGCCTCGGGTGGCTTTCCCAGGCCGGGAGGAGATCGCCGTCATGCGGCGAAGCCTGCGGCGGATACGGGAACTGTTGAAACGCAAAGGCCGTGAGTCGCGAGCGTCCCGCCGCGAGCGGGAGCCGGCCGCAGCGGCGCGCCGCCTGGTCTCGGTGGGCTGAAGCTTCGCGTTACCAGCGTTCGGCGGGAAACGTCGGCGCTTTCGGTGTGGTGCGGTCCTTGGCCAAACGTTCCAGGGTGCCGGGCTCCAGGCGGTCCCATCGAACCGCGTCTTCACCGCGCCGCGGCTCGGCCGTTTGAGCCGGGTTGCCCGGTATCGAGGCCGGCGCAACCGGCTGGGTTCGCGCGGGTGCACCCGCGACGGCGCTCGTTGCGACCGCGCAGCCTGCGAGCAGGCCAAGGGCAGAACCTGGGAGATCGAACTTCATTGCGGGCTCCTTCGCTGGGTGCGGGACAGGACACCAAAGCCGGGGAATGCGCGCGCCCAGAACGCCAGCTCGAAGATACCGCCGAGGGCCAGCAGGGCGGTGGCGCCGCTATCCAGCCCAATGCCATAGCAGGCCAGGGCGGCCAGCAGGAGGGCGGCGGTCACGAGGCGGTGTTTCATGGCATCCCGATGCAACGCTTGAGATGGCCATGCTAACGCGACGCCGCCTGCATGGCCGTCATCCAGCGTGAGTTGGCTGCCCACGACCAAGCGGGTAGAGTCAGCGGCGATTGCGGGAATCCAAGGGGCTTGCATGTTCCGTGGGCTCCCACTGATATCTGGCGCCAGGGAGGCGAACAGTTAGCCATGCAATATCTGCCCTCCAGCTACGCCCCGTGGGTGGTCGCTGCGTCGCTGCTGATCGCCAGCTTTGCGTCCTATGTTGCGCTTGATCTGGCCAAGCGGGTCCGCACCCGTGACCGCGGCGTCGCCGTGAATTGGTGGGTCGGCGGCTCGCTGGCGATGGGCACCGGCATCTGGTGCATGCACTTCGTGGGCATGCTTGCCTTCTCTCTGCCGATTCCGCTCGGCTATACCGTGGTGCTGACGGTGGCATCGTGGATCGCCGGGGTCGCCGTGTCGGCCATCGCCCTGTTTGTCGCGAGCCAAGGCGAGCTCACCTGGCGCCGCCTGGCCGGTGGCGCCATCGCGATGGGGCTGGGCATCTGCGCGATGCACTACACCGGCATGGCAGCGCTCGACATGTCGCCCGGCATCGTCTGGAATTTGCTGTTGGTCGCGGCATCGGCGCTGATCGCGATCGCTGCGTCGGCGGCGGCGTTGTTGATCTTCTTCTGGCTGCGCAAGGTGGGGGAGAGGCGCGGCATGGTCTTCCAACCCCTGGCCGCGCTGGTGATGGGCATCGCCATTTGCGGCATGCACTACACGGGCATGGCGGCGGCGAGTTTTCCGGCCGGCACCGTCTGCCTGAGCGCTGACGCGTTGGCAGGCCCGCAGCTCGGGATGATGGTGTCGGTGTCATCCGTCGCGTTGCTGGCGATGACCTTGTTCACTTCGACCCTCGACGCCCGCATGCGCAGCTCGCTGAAGGTCGCGAACGTGAAGCTGGAAACGGCCAACGAGGAGCTGCGCCGGCGTGCCTTCCAGGATCCGCTCACCGGCCTGCCCAATCGCATGCTGTTCGAGGACCGCCTGACCCACGCGCTGCAGCGCCATGCGCGCAACGGCGAGCAGATCTCGGAGCGCAATGCCGGCAAGGTGGCCGTGCTGTTTGTCGACCTGGACGGCTTCAAGCCGGTCAACGACTCGCTCGGCCATGCCGCCGGCGATGCGGTGCTGAGGGAGGTTGCCGTGCGCCTGCGTTCAGCGGCCCGCGACGCCGACACGGTGGCGCGCATCGGTGGCGACGAGTTCGTTCTGCTGATGGAGGACGTCAGCAGCCTGGTGGACTGCGTCAGCCTCGCCCGCCGCCTGATCGAGGCACTGGCGGCACCTCTGGAGATCGGCGGCCGCCGGGTTGCCTTGTCTGGATCGGTTGGCATCGCCGCCTACCCTGATCACGGTGACGGCGACAAGCTGGTCATGCATGCGGACGCCGCGATGTACACCGCCAAACGCGCCGGGGGCAGCACCTATGCGCTGTACGAGGCGCATATGGACGAAGGTGCGCAGGAGCAGCTCAATCTGCTGAACGACCTTCGCCATGCCATCGAGCATGAGCAACTGCAGCTCTATTACCAACCCAAGATCGATGGCCAGCATGGCCAGATCCGCGGTGTCGAAGCCCTGCTGCGCTGGAATCATCCGGAGCGCGGCCTGCTGGCCCCGGGTCTGTTCATCCCTCTCGCAGAGCGCTTCGGCCTCATCAACGGCCTTGGCAGCTGGGTCATCGAAGAGGCCTGCCGGCAGATGCGCGCCTGGGCCGAGATCGGGCTGCACATGCGCGTGGCGATCAACCTGTCGGTGCATCAACTGCGCGAGGAAGACCTGGCGGCGCGGATCGAAGCGGCCCTTTCCAGGAACTTGGTCGAACCCTCCCAACTGCTTTGCGAAATCACCGAATCCGTCGCGATGGAGGATCTCAAAAGCACGCAGCGCGCGTTCGAGGAGTTGGCCCGGATCGGCGTGTTTCTCTCCATCGACGATTTCGGGACCGGCTATTCCAGCCTCAGCTATCTGCGCCAGCTGCCCGCCCGCCAGCTCAAGATCGATCGCAGCTTCGTTGCCGACGTCGAGACCAGCAGCGACGCCAAGGCCATCGTCAGCGCCGTCATCCAGTTGGCCCATGAGCTGGGGTTGCGCGTCGTCGCCGAGGGTGTGGAGACCAAGGGGCAACGCGACATCCTGCTGGCGCTGCACTGCGACGAACTGCAGGGCTATTTCCTGGCGCGGCCCATGGCGGCCGAGACGCTGCAGGCCTGGACCGAAGGGCAAAAGCCCGCTGGCACGGCTGATTTCTCACCCTCTGTATTGGGTGGTCATCTCATGATGGAGGCCGGGGCCCTGGGCGCGATGGGCTTGCAGGACAACACGGCGACGCCGTTCTGACGACAACCGGGCAGCGCGGCCTCAGGCGTCGAGCAGCGTGTTCAAGATCTCCAGGCAGGCCTGGGCGGTCCGGTTGTCGGCGTCCTGTTCCTCATGCCATGCAGAGACGGAGACGGCGACGATGTTGTACGCGCGCAGGGCGCCAAAGAAGTCGGCCATGTCCGCGGCACTGGGGCCGCGCTGGACATGGTATTTGAGCGCAGGCATATGGGCCGGGTCGTCGATGATGTCGGTATCCCAGTGCAGGTAGATGCGCTCCTGCGGTTGCAGGTGTGCCAGCACTTCGTCGAGCGGGCAGCGCAGGATCTGGGAGCCGAGCAGCGCTTCGCGCTCGCCGGGGTCGAGATCGCGGGCATCGGCGAGAACGATTTGCTGTTGTGGATAAGCCTGCACGCCTATGGTGGCCAGGCAGGCGCGTGCCGCCTGGCTGCGCGGGTCGAGATCGTGGTCGACCCGTCCGACGAACAGGGCCAGGGGCATGCCGCCGATGTACTGGGTCTGGCTGCTGGACCAGGTGTGGAAGTCGCCATGGGCATCCAGCCAGAGCACACGCTCGGGCGGCTGGCCGGCTTGCTGCAGCCCGGCCAGTAGCCCCAAGCTGGAGACACAGTCGCCGGCGAGGCTGACTGGCCGGCAGCCACTGTGGGCCAGCGTGGCGACACGAGCAGCCAGCAGGGCGTAGAGGTGCCCCAAGCTGTCCAGCTTGGCGATGGGATCGTCGATCCGCGTCGCATGCTGCCGTGCCGGTGCCAGCACTTCCCAGGGATGGGGGTCGATGTCGAGCACGCGGCGCAGGCCGTCGCGGCGCTGGCCCATCAGGTAGGGCAGCAGAAGCCTTGCATTCACAGCCATCTGTCGGGCTCCATGGGATAGCCAAGCCTGTCCATCATCTCGCGCACCTCGGTCCGCTGAGCCAGGTCCAGCAGCAAGGCGCTTCTTTTGTGCCAGCGTTTGGAGCTCGGTGGTTCGGTGGCCATCTTGATGGGCAGCGCATCTGGCGGGGCCATGGCGGGCAGGCCCAGATGGTCGGTGATCAACCGCAGCGTTGCGATGGGGTTGTCGACGAAGTCTTCAAAAGACACGCGCAGGGTGCAGACGCCGCTTTGCAGGATGGCTTCGTGGATGGAGTACCACTGGTTCAGGCACACCTCTTCCAGCTTCGCCCGGGTGAACTGGCGCCAGTTGGGTGGCAGGTCGAACTTCCACCACTTGCGGCCGAAAGCCACGGTGTCGGAATAGCCGGGGATGGCGAGTTCGCAGCCGATCTTGCTGAGGTCGTGGGAGAAGAATCCCAGCGGGTAGAGCCAGCCGTCCATCAGGCCGTTGATGGACTGCGCGAAACCCCGGGTCAGATGGATGTAGCTCACCTCGGCGTTGGGGAACAACTGCTCGTACATGCCGATGCGGTAGGCGTCGGACGGCGCCTTGAACAGCAGCACCGATTCCCGCACATCGGCCGAGCCGAAGGGCCGCCGCTTGAGCGTGGGTACCACGAAGGGAGGCTCCTCGATTTTCAAGGGTTCGTCGAAGTGCCGGCCGTCGCCGCGGTTGGCCTTGCCGTCGTAGTAGCTGATCCGCCAAGGCTCGTCGCTGAACACGGTGGAGAGCACAAGTTCCTGGAGCTCGGTTTCGCTGCGACGCTCGCCGCCTTCGAACTGGCCCAAGGCCGCCTCCAGCGACTGTTCCAGGCGCCGCTCGGCAGCGGTGTCCAGGAAACGCGACGGGAACTGCAGCAGCAGCCGGTTCTTCCACTTCCTGAGCAGCAGCTCGGTATCGAGGAGGTCCGCCGAGGCAAAGGAAACCTCGTCCAGAATGTTGCTGCTCAATTCCTCGACATTGGCCACCCGCTCGATGCCATCGCTGTCGGAGTTCTGATTGAAGCCGTTGCCCGACAAGGCCAGCAACGGGTCCAGTTCCCCATCCAGTGAAGCGATGCTCGGATGCAGGGCCAGGGCCTCCTTGAAGAGGCTGGATCCGCCGCGCGAGCCGCACAGGATGACGGCCACCCTGCGGACCCTCGTTCTCAGGCCTGAGCGCGGGACGGCGCGGCGCGCCTTGATGGCCAGTAGCAGGCTGTCCATGGGGGGGCGATGCGTCAGGTTCCTGGAATCGATCAGGCCCAGGTCATCTCGTAGACGAAGAATTGCTGGCGCCCGGTTTCGTCCGTGGCCTCGCTGGCCAGCTCCCTGGTCTGCAGGCCCGCTGTTTGCGCCAGGCGCTTCATGGCCTCGATCTCACCGAAGTTGGACTGCACGAAATAGATGCGCCCTTTGGGCTTCAAATGCCGGCCCACGCCTTCGAAGAAGCGCGTGTTGGTCTTGAAATCGGTGTCCCACTGGGACATGGCCACCACATCGTGTGCCGGCTTGTTTCGAAACGGCAGGTTGGCGGTGATGACATCGAACTGCTCGTCGCCCAGCGCCTCGAACAAATTGGACTGCAGCGCTGTCATGGTGCCGGCAAAGCCGTGCATCTGGGCGTTGTGGGTGGCGCTTTGGATGGCCGCCGGGTTGATGTCCACGCCCACCACCCGCCCGGCGCCCTGATAGCAGGCAAAGATGCCGATGACGCCCGAGCCGGTACCCACGTCCAGCACGGTTTCGCCTGGCGCGACCGTGAAATTCCTGACCAGCGGCAGGCTGTCGGCGAAGGGCCAGAAGGTGTCGGGGTAGACCAGGAACTCCTTGTCCAGATAGCGGACTTTGCGGCCTTCCGGCGGCACGGATTTGAAGAGTTGCTGCCGCTGTGCCTGCCACTGGTCTGTGTAGCTCGTCAGGTCCATCTGCCACCTCCAGGGCCAAAGCATTGCCAGATTTGCTTGAACTGGCAACGGAGAAATCTCCTATGCCGCAGTTTGGACAAGTTAGGTCATACGTCACGCAACAGGCCTTGCAAGACGCTAGCCGTGCCCGTACTCTTCGTTCAAACGAGCTTAGACAACACACTTAACCCGTTATCCATGTGGCCTACATGGCCTTGGCGTGGTGGGTGCGGGAGGACCAAATGAGCGCTCCGACCCCGGCGGGTCGCGGTCTGAACCGCCGTCTGAATCGCCGTCATCTGGCAGGCCTGGCCTCACTCGCCGTGCTTGCCACGGCGTTTGGCCTGAGCCGGCGCCGGTCCGGCCCGCCCTTGGCGCCCGAGCGGCTCTCGATTGCGCTTCCCCAGGCGCCGCATGCCGGTCTTATTCACATCGCCGCGGCACGGGGCTTCTTCGATGAACGCGGTCTGGCAGTGACGGTGCTGCCGCAAACCCATGGCAAAGCTGCGCTGGCCGAGCTCCTGCGAGGCGGCGCGGACCTCGCCGCCGCGGCCGACGTGCCCATCGTCATCGAGGTGCTCAAAGGTGCGCCGCTGAGCATGGCGGCGGCGGTGGCGAGCGCCTCCAACGAACTGGCCGTGCTGGCGCGTCGCGACCGCGAAATCAGCTCACCGGCCGGCCTGCAGGGGCGCCGGGTGGGCGTCACCCTCGGTACCAGCGGCGAATACTTCCTGTGGGCCTTCATGGTGCGCCATCGCCTGGCCCCGCAGTCGCTGATCCTCGTGGACCTGCCGCCAACCCGCCTGATCGCCGCGCTGCGCGACGGCAGCGTGGACGCCATCGCCGCCTGGCAGCCGGTCCGGCATGAAGCCGAGCTGGCCCTGGGCAGCGCCATCATCTCGTTCAGTGCACCCGATGCCTATGCCCAGAACTACGTGCTTGTCGGCCGCAGCGAATTCATGTCCACCCGCGGCGAGGCTTTGCGCCGACTGCTGCTGGCCCTGCTGGATGCCGAGCGTTTCGTGCAGCTCGACCCCCAGCAGGCGAAGACGCTGCTGGCAGCACGCCTGAAGCTCGACCCCGAGGCGCTCGAGCCGGCCTGGCAGGCGCTGGATCTGGAGGTCGATCAGCAGCAGGCCCAGTTGGTCACGCTTGAAGACGTGGCGGGCTGGGCGATGGCGCGCGGTTATGCGCCCACGCAGCCGATGCCGAACTTCCTGTCCCATCTGAGCCTCGACGCCTTGCTGGCCGCGAGCCCGGGGCGGGTGACGGTGGTGCGATGAAGATCAGCAGCAAGGCCCGGATCGCCGCAGCGCTGATGTTCGGCGCCATGGTGCTGATCGCTGCCAGCATCGGCTGGGCGAACACCCAGGTCAGTGCCGCTGTCAAGCAGCGCCGCCACAGCGCCGCGATCGCCAGCGCGCTCAACGACATCCGCATGGTCACCTTCGAATACCTGCTCAACCGTCGCGAACGCGCCCGATTGCAGGAACAGGCGGTCTGGCAGCGTCTTGAAGGCCTGCTTGCATTGCCGACCGGCCTTGACGATGCCGCAGCCAGGACACTGGCCGAGCTGCGTGCCAACGGCGAGGCCAGCCACCGCTTGTTCGGCGAAGTTGTGCCCACGCGAGCCGCCGGTGGCGTCGCCGACGAGGTCCAGCAGCGCTTCGAGGTCCAGATCTCCAGCCGGCTGCTGATCCTGCAGCAAAGAAGCCTCGTCGACGCGGCCAAGCTGATTGACGATGCGGGCGTTCGTATCGACGAGACGCAACAGCGAGTGGTCCTCGTGACGGCCGCGGGACTGGTGTTGATGGCGCTGATCACGGGGGCTGCCGTCTGGATGTTCCGGCGCGACGTGCTCCGCCCTATCGCGCGGCTCGAGCAGGCCACTCGCGAGGTGGCCGCCGGCAACTGGTCGTTCGAGCTCGATGTCGGCAGCGCCGATGAACTCGGCGAGATGGCGCGCCACTTTGACGCGATGACGCGCGCGCTGCGGGATTCCTTTGGCCAGCTCGAGCTCAGCAATCGGGAACTCGTCTCGCTGAACAATGAGCTCGAGTCATTCAGCTACTCGGTCTCGCACGACCTGCGCAGCCCCCTTCGCAGCATGGATGGCTTCTCGCTGGCTTTGATCGAGGACTATGGCGATCAGCTCGACGATGAGGCCCGTGACAGCCTGCAGCGCATCCGCGCCGCCAGCCAGCGCATGGGTCGCCTGATCGACGAGCTGCTGGGCCTGGCGCGGGTGACGCGAGCCGAGCTGCGCATTCAGGAGGTGGACATCAGCACCATGGTCCACGAGATGGCGGCCACACTGGCCCGGAGTCAACCCAAGCGCCAGGTGCGCTGGGAGATCGACGAGGGCATCAGGGTGCAGGCCGACCGGGAGCTGATCCACATCGCGCTGCAGAACCTGCTCGAAAACGCCTGGAAATTCACGGGCAAGACCGCCGACGCCGTCATTCGCGTGGGCATGCGCCATGAAGGCAGGGACCGGGTCTGTTTTGTTGCCGACAACGRTGCAGGCTTCGACATGGCCTACGCCGATCGCCTGTTCGGCGCCTTCCAGCGCCTTCACCACGAAAGCGATTTCCCGGGCACCGGCGTCGGCCTGGCGATTGTTCAGCGTGTGCTGCGCCGCCATGGCTGGCCGTTATGGGCCCAGGCCAGCCTCGGCAGTGGCGCCACATTCTTCTTCCGTATCCTGGAGCAAACCGATGAGCGACGAGAGCAAGGTCATCCTGCTGGTTGAAGACAACCCGGACGATGTCGCGCTGACGCTGCGCGCATTCAAGCGCAGCCATCTGATGAATCCGCTGGTTGTCGCCCGTGACGGCGTGGAAGCGCTCGATTTCCTGTTTGCGCGTGGTGCCCATGCCCATCGTGCTGAGGCGGCGCTGCCAACACTGATCATCCTCGACTTGAAGCTGCCCCGACTGGATGGGCTTGGCGTGCTCAAGGCGATGCGCGCCGACCCCCGCACGGCGTTGCTTCCGGCAGTGATCCTGACCTCGTCGAAGGAGGAGCAGGACATCGTTTCGGGCTACAAGCTGGGCGCCAACAGCTATGTGCGCAAGCCCGTCGACTTCACCGAGTTTCTCGAGGCGGTCAAGGTGCTCGGTATTTACTGGCTCGCACTCAACCAATTGCCGCCGCGGCCGGCGTCGTCATGAATCAACGGCCGATCAGGGTTCTTGCCGTCGAGGACTCGGAAAACGACGCCCGCCTGGCGATGCGCCTGCTGCGCCGCGCCGGCTTCGCGCCTGATTTCCACCGGGTCCAGGATCTGGCGGCGCTGCAGTCAGCCCTTGTCCAGGGCCCGTGGGATGCGGTGATCTCCGACTTCAGCATGCCGGGCTTCAGCGGCCTGGAAGCGCTCACCACCTTCCGTGCGAGCGGTCTGGACATCCCCTTCATCTTTGTCTCCGGCACGATCGGCGAGGAAACGGCTGTGGTCGCGATGAAGGCCGGTGCCAACGACTATGTGATGAAGGACAACATGAGTCGGCTTGCGCCGGTGCTCGAGCGCGAGCTCGTCCAGGCCGCTCGCCGGGCCGCGCATCGAGAGGCGGAGGCCGAGTTGAGACGCTTCGAGGCACAGCTCGGCGAGGCGCAAAAGATGGAATCCCTCGGGACGCTCGCAGGCGGCATCGCCCACGACTTCAACAACATCCTTGGCGCGATCCTCGGCAATGTCGAACTCGCGCGAGGTGAACTCGAGGCCGACCATCCCGCGCTGACGATGTTGGGCGAGATCCAGAAGGCCGGCCTGCGCGCACGCGACCTTGTTCGTCAGATCCTGACCTTCAGCCGCCGCCAGCCGCAGCAATTGCGCAACGTCGCGCTGCGGCCGATCGTCGACGAAACCTACGGCTTGCTGCGCGTGACGCTGCCAGCTGGCGCTGAACTCGAATTGAGCCTGAGCGATGAGCCTCTGCATGTCGATGGCGACGCCACCCAGCTCCAGCAGGTGCTGATGAATCTGAGCACGAATGGCTGGCACGCGTTGCGTGGCGAGGTCGGCAAGATCGTCATCGGCCTTGAGGCGGTGCATCTGGACGCGGCCACGGCCCGTGCCCTGTCCGGGCTGGTCGCCGGCCCCTATGCCCATTTGTGGGTGAGTGATACGGGCATGGGCATGGACGCCGCGACACGCGAGCGGATCTTCGAGCCCTTCTTCACGACCAAACCAACGGGGCAGGGCACGGGCCTGGGCCTGTCGGTGGTCCATGGCATCGTCGTCGCCCATCAGGGCAGCATTGCCGTGGACAGCCTTCCCGGTCAGGGCAGCACCTTCCACCTCTACCTGCCTGCCGTCAATCCGCCGCTGCCGGCGATGAGCGTCGAGCGCCTGTCGGATGCACCGTCCCTTGGGCACGGCGAGCACGTGATCTATCTGGACGACGACGAGACCGTCGTGCTGGTCGTCGTGCGCCTGCTGGAGCGTGCCGGCTACCGCTGCAGCGGCTTCACCGAGGCAGCCGCTGCGCTTGCGGCCCTGGGCGCCGCACCCGATGCGGTGGACTTGTTCGTGACCGACTACAACATGCCTGTCCGCTCAGGCCTCGACGTCGCACGCGAGATCGCCTCCCTCCGCCCCGGGTTGCCTGTGGTGATCAGCTCAGGCCTGATCACCGACGAATTGCGCGAACAAGCGACGGCCGCGGGTGTGCGCGCCGTGCTTGAAAAGGAAGACACCTTCCGCGACCTGACCGCACTGGTTGGGCGGCTCCTGGCCGCTGCCAGGTGAGCTTACCGGTGGTGCGTGCGCCGCTCCTTCGTTTCGCGTTGGACAACACATCCATTGGCCGGCGAGATCACCGTCTCTTGAAGGATTCCCGCGATAGATTTCGCGCAAAACGCATAGATGTCCCGGTGATGACCAAGTTCTTCAGCGGCCTGAGGGCTCCGCCTTTTCCGCGGGTTGGATGTGTAGACCCGAAAGCGCAGGCAATGCCAGCAGGAGTTCGCGCTGCTCATTGCCAACGCCATACAGCAGGCGCAAGCGCTGCGGCGCCGGTGTGACGGGGAAGAACGCGCTGCGCCGCAGTTCGGCGCCAGGGGCGAGGTCGGCCGGCAACTGGAAGCCGCGCCGCTTGATCTCATACTCGATCACCAGGGATTCGGCGTTGACTTTGCTCTGCGTTCGATAGGCCGAGATGCCGCCCACCAGCAGGGCCAGAGGCAGGATCGGCGCCATCACGGTGTAGCCGGCCGCACTTGCCAGCACCAGCACACCGGCCACTGCCCCGCTGGAGCCAATCACCACGATGCGCCCGGCCGTTTTCATGGCGTCGACGTTGCGTGTCGTCTCGCTCTTGAGCTGATCGGGTGCGGTGGTGTGGTTGACGTTGTCGAGGACGTCGTTGGCGAGCGAGATCGAGTGCAGCCGGACTGGTGTGCTGCTGTCGTTGCGCACGACCAGCGCGTACTCATCCCAGTCGGCTTCGCGCACCCAGCTGGCCGCATCGTTGCGGACGATGACTTGCTGCACATCGAGCTTGATGCCGTCCGCCGTTTCGGCGCGCCAGCCAAGTGCCGTCGTGGCGTCGAGGGCAGGCGGGTGCAGCAGCCGTGATTGGCCGGCACAGCCACCGAGCAGCAGCGCCGTGGTGGCGACGAAAACGGCGCATGCGGCGACCCTGAGGATTCCTGCGACGAAGCTTGCGGGTGGCTGCATGTGCACCTTCGAACGGAATCCATCGGGCCGCATGCACTATAGGCGTGGGCGGCCGCCCTCGCGGTGCCAACGCTTGCGGTAGATTCGCTTCGCCCCCCAACGCCCATCGACATGAACCGCCTGCAGTCCGAGTTGCATCGCTTGTACCTTTTGACCTCGCCGGATCTGGGCGGGCATTTGATCGATGGCGCGGGCCAGGTACGGGCAATGGTCATGGAGCTGACCGGCCCAGCCAATTGGGACGAACTGTCCAAGGTCTGGCGCGGCGTGCAGGCCGATCTTGAGCTGCCCGCTCCCGCCATCGCCGTGTCGGGCAGCGACGGGCTGCAGCTGTGGTTCTCGCTGCAGGAGCCGATCAGCGCATTGCGTGCGGCGGCGTTTCTCGCCCATCTGCAGGCACGCTACCTGGCCGGCGTCGCGCCGGCACGCCTGCGGTTGAGTCCATCGGCAGCCGGCCAGACCTTCGACGCAGCGCTCGTGCCGGCGCAGCAGGACGCCACGGAAAACTGGTCCGCCTTCGTCGCGCCCGACCTCGCCCCGGTGTTTGCCGACACACCCTGGCTGGACATCCCGCCGGGCATCGAAGGGCAGGCTGACCTGCTCGCGCGGCTGGAGAGCATCAAGCCGGACGCTCTGGCCGCCGCGATGCAACGGCTGCAGCCCGTGGTCTCTACCGGCTCATCGCCCGCAGCTCAACCGTCGAGCGCAGATGTGGAGCCCAAGCGCTTCCTGCAGCAGGTGCTGAACGACGAGACGGCCGCGCTGGCCTTGCGGGTCGAGGCGGCGAAGGCGTTGTTGCGCTATGCCGAGCAGCCAGGCTCCCGGCAGAACGACTGAACCGCCAGCAACACCATTGCCGCCGCCCGATCGTCCCGGCCGTGCACGATGGGCCGCTGCAGATAGAAGTCCAGCGTCGGCCCGGCCGGCGTGCCGGCGCAGACATCGCGGAAGCCGCCTGTTGCATCGATGCGCGACTGCATGCCCGCCCAGGCGCGCGTGACGGCCGCGTCTGCCACGCCGGCGGGCAGCCAGCCGTGGCTGCGGGCCACGGTCAGCGCGGTCACACTCATCGCCGTCACGGTCAGCTCGGGCTGGGCGCTGGACTGGTCCAGCACCTGGCGCCAAAGGCCGTCCGCGGCCTGCAGGGGCAGCAGTGCGTGCAGATGGTTTTGCAGGCGTCCGAGCAGGGGTGCTGCGGCGAAAAAACCCTGCAGCGGGCCGGCGAGGGCTTGCGCAAGGGCGAGCGACGCGAAGCCGTTGCCGCGGCCCCAGGCGACTGGGGAAGCCTCGGCGTGGTCAAAGAGGCCGTCGGGCCGCTGCAGTCGGTCAGAGAGATGCAGCAGCGCAGCGGTCAGGGCGACGGCCGCGCGCTTGCGTTCCTGCGCGGGCAGCAGGGGCGCGGTGCGGTCCAGCAGCAGCGTGGCCATGAACATGTCGTCCGTCCACGAGCGCAAGCCGGCGAGGCGCGGGCCGGCGGCGGTGTCAGCCAGCACCGAGCGCAGCGCCTGCACGGCCAGCGCGCCGGCCGCCGTGTCGCCGTCGAGCGTCGCCGCTTCCGCCAGTGCCGCATAGCCGGCCAGGCGCGGCCAGTCGGTGGGCATGGCATAACCCGGCGCGTTGACGGCCTCGCGCAGGGCTGCCGTGGCGGTGCGCGCCGTCTCGGGCCGGCCAAGATGCCTCTGTGCCGAGACCAGCAGGGCGTTGACGTAATGGGGCGTTGGCGTGGCGACGTACTGTGAGGCGATGGATAGCGCCAAGCGCCGTGCGTCGCTCGCTGGCGGCTGGGCCGCCGGGTGCGCGCTGGTGGCGACGGCGCCCAAGGCAATGCAGGCCTGGCGCCGCCTCACAGCAGCGTGGTGGCCAGGCCGATCGCCGCGCACAGGCCCAGCAGCGGCATGACGCCCAGCTTGAAGCGAAACAGCGCGATGCCAGCGCCCGCGGCGATCAGCGCCGAGACCGCGTCGAAGCGCCCGCCAAAGCCCTGGGGCCACAGCACGTGATACGCGAAGAACACGGCCAGGTTGAGGATGACGCCGACGACTGCCGCCGTGATAGCCGTCAGTGGTGCGGTGAACTGCAGCTTGCCGTGCGTGGACTCGATGACCGGGCCGCCGGCCAGGATGAAGACAAAGGACGGCAGGAAGGTGAAGAAGGTGACGACGCTCGCCGCCGCGGCGCCGGCCAGGAAGAGCGAGTCCGGCCCGAAGAGCTGCTTCACCCAGCCGCCGACGAAGCCGACGAAGGCGACCACCATGATCAGYGGCCCCGGCGTCGTCTCGCCCAGGGCCAGGCCGTCGATCATCTGCGTGCCGGTCAGCCACTGGTGCTGCTCGACGGCGCCCTGGTAGACATAGGGCAGCACCGCATAGGCGCCGCCAAAGGTCAGCAGTGCGGCCTTGGTGAAGAACCAGCCCATCTGCGTCAGCGCGCCTTGAAAACCGTGGACGGCGACGAGGCCAGCCATGGCGGCCAGCCACAGCCCGAGGCCGATGGCGAGCACGCGCGCAAGGCGGCCGCGGCTGAAGCGGGCATGGGCCGGCGTCGGCGTGTCGTCGTCGATGAGGGCCGGGCCGTAGTCCTGCTTGGCAGCACCGTGGCCGCCGCCGAGGGCGAAAACCTGCGGCGCCAACCGGCCGCCGATGTGGCCGATGAGGGCAGCGGCCAGCACGATCAGCGGGAAGGGTGCGTCCAGCGCAAAGATGGCGACAAAGGCGGCGGCAGCGATGCCCCACAGCCAGCCGTTCTTCAGCGCCCGCGTGCCGATGCGGTGGGCCGCATGCACGACCAGGGCCGTCACGGCGGGCTTCAAGCCATAGAACAGGCCGGCCACGACGGGCAGCTTGCCCCAGGCCATGTAGACCCAGGCCAGCGCGACGAGGATGAAGAGGGACGGCAGCACGAACAGCGCGCCGGCGACGATGCCACCCCAGCTGCGGTGCATCAGCCAGCCGATGTAGGTGGCGAGCTGCTGGGCCTCGGGGCCGGGCAGGACCATGCAGTAGTTCAGCGCGTGCAGGAAGCGCTTCTCGCTGATCCAGCGGCGCCGCTCGACCAGCTCGGTGTGCATGATGGCAATCTGSCCGGCSGGCCCGCCRAAGCTGATGAAGCCGAGCTTGAGCCAGAAGCGGAAGGCTTCCCAGAAGCTGACGGGGCGGGGCGGCGAGTCGATGGCGGGGCTCCGGGCTGAAGACGGTCAGCCGCAATGTAGGGCCTGTTCAACGGGCCTGCGCCTTCGCGATGCTGTCGCGCAGCGAGGCGGCGATGTCGCTGTCGGCCGGCACCTCGGCCAGCACGCGGCGCCAGTAGCCCACAGCCGCCGCCGTGTCGCCGCGCTCATGGGCGGCGCTGCCGAGCAGGGCCAGCGTGGGCACATGGCGCGGGTCGAGCTTGAGGGCGCGCTGCAGCAGCGCCTCGGGCTCGCCAGCGAGGCCCTGGCCTTGCACCAGGGCGAGGGTGACAGCGTGCTGGCTCAAGGGCTGCGGGTCGGCGGGGCGCAGCCGTTCGAGCTGCGCGTAGGCGGGCAGGGCGTCCTGCAGGCGGCCCAGCTGCTCGTAGGCGCGGGCCAGCAGGGCCCAGCCTTCGGCGTCGTCGGGCGTGCGCTGCAGGCGGTCGGCCAGGCGCTGCACCATCTGCTGAACGGGGTTGGCGGGCGGCGTAGGCGGCGGGTTGATGGCGTCGGGTCGGCCGAGTTGGACGTAGAGCAGGCTGGCAGAGAGCGGCAGGGCCAGTCCCAGGACTGCAGCGGTGCGCCATGCGCGTGGGCTGTTGGGGCCCAGCAGGGCCGGCGCGAGAGGCAGCAGCGAGGCCAGCGTCAACACGACGGCGGCGAGGATGAATAGGCTCATCGCGGCTCCTCGCGCCGCCGGCCCTGGCGCAGATAGACACCGGCACCGATGGCCAGCAGTGCCAGCGGCCCGAACCAGAGCGGCGCCGTGCCGGCGTGCAGGGCGGGGCGGTAGAGCACCTGCTCGCCATAGCGCTGCACCAGCTCCTCACGCAGCTCGACTTCGCTGCGGCCGGCGGCCAGGCCTTCGCGCAGCTGGCGCTTCATGTCGACGGCCAGCGGCGCGTTGGACTCGGCCACGCTCTGGCTCTGGCAGACGACGCAGCGCAGCTCCTGGGCCAGGCGCTCGACGCGGGTGTCGAGATTCTCGGCCTGCGCGACGAGCGCGGCGGTCAGCAGAACGATCGCGATGAGGCTACGCACTTTGCAGCCTCTTGATGAGCGGCAGCAAGCGCTTGTTCAAGTCTTCCGCCGTGACCGGCCCGGTGTGCCGCAGCCGCACGATGCCGCGACGGTCGATGACAAAGGTTTCGGGCACGCCGGTGATGCCCCAGGCCAGGCTGCCCTTGCCTTGCGGGTCCAGCCAGGTCAGCGCATACGGGTTGCCGTGGCGCTTCAGGAAGCCCAGGCCCAGCTCGGGCGTGTCGCGGTAGTCCAGGCCGACGACGCGCACGCCGCTCTGTTCGGCCAGCTGACCCAGCACCGGCAGCTCGGCACGGCAAGGCGCGCACCAGGAGGCGAACACATTCAGCACCCAGACCTGGCCTTGCAAGGCCAGGCTTTCGCCGTCCAGGCGCTCGAGGTCGAGCACGGGCGCAGGTTTGCCGATCAGGGGCGAAGTGGGCTCCGCCAGGGCATCTCGGTTCAGGCCGCGTGCGAGCAGCGTAACGAGGGCTGCGCTGGCCAGCAGCGGAACGAGGGTGGCGAGCTTGGGTTTCATGGCGTCGACAGCGCGGGGACGAAGTTGGGCTGCAACTCGGCGCGCGGGCTGCGTCCCCGAGCGAGTGCGCCCCAGAGGCCACCGACGGCCATCAGCAGCGCGCCGATCCACACCCAGCTCATGAAGGGCTTGATCTGCAGGCGCAGCGCCCAGCGCCCGTCGACATCGGCATCGYCCAGGCTGACGTAGACGTCGCGCCACGGGCCGCGCGAGATGGCCGCCTCGGTCATCGCAGACTGCCGACGGGTATAGACGCGCTTCTCCGGCGACAGCGTGATGACCTCACCGCCGTGTTGCCACACCAGCTTGGCCCGGGCGGCGCGGTAGTTGGCGCCGTCCACGGCCTCCAGCCTTTCGAAGCGCAGCAGATGGCCTGCCACGAGCACCTGCTCGCCGGGCGCGAGTTGCAGGTCATGCGCCTGCTCCAGGCTGCGCACCAGCGTCACGCCCAGCACGAAGACGGCGATGCCGGCGTGGGCCAGCCACAGCGGCAGGTTGTGCCGCCAGGCGGCGCGTTGGCGCCAGGCCAGCGCCACGGTGCCGCCCAGTGCCCACAGGCCTGTGGCGATGCCGGCAGCCAGCCACAGCGAGCCCTGCAGCGCGAGCGCCAGCACCGCAGCACTCGCCAGCGCCGCCAAGGCCAGCGGTAGTAGCGGCCTCACGACGCCGAGCGCGGCTACTCGCCAGCGCGCCAGCGGCCCGACGACGAGCAGGGCGACGAGGGGCAGCATGATGGGCGGGAAGACGGTATCGAAGTAGGGGGCGCCGACCGACAGCTTGGTGCCCGAGATAACCTCGGCCGCCAGCGGGTAGAGCGTGCCCAGCAGCACGGTGCCCGTGGCCGTGGCCAGCAGCAGGTTGTTCAGCAGCAGCAGCGATTCGCGCGAGCCTAGAGCGTAGCCCTCGGCCGCGGGCAGGCGCCCCACGCGCAGCGCGTAGAGCGTGAGCGACCCACCCACCGCCAGGCCCAGCAGCGCCAGGATGAAGAGGCCCCGGGCCGGATCGCTAGCGAACGCGTGGACCGAGCTGACCACGCCCGAGCGCACGAGGAAGGTGCCCAGCAACGACAGCGCAAAGGCCAGCAGTGCCAGCAGCACGCTCCAGCGCAGGAAGCCCGGCCGCTTGTCGGCCACGGCCAGCGAATGGATCAGCGCCGTGCCCAGCAGCCAGGGCATGAAGGCCGCGTTCTCGACCGCATCCCAGAACCAGAAGCCACCCCAGCCCAGTTCGTAATAGGCCCAGAAGCTGCCGAGCAGGATGCCGCCCGTCAGCGCCGACCACGCGGCCAGCACCCAGGGCCGGGCCCAGCGCGTCCAGCGCGCGTCGGGCGCGTCGTCCAGCAGGGCCGCCACCGCGAAGGCGAAGCCGACCGCGAAACCCACATAGCCCATGTAGAGCAGCGGCGGATGGGCCGCCATGCCGGGGTCCTGCAGCAGCGGGTTCAGGTCGCGGCCCTCCAGCGGCGCGGGCAGCAGCCGAGCAAAGGGGTTGGACGTGAAGGCGATGAAGGCGAGGAAGCCAGCCGCCACGGCGCCAAGCACGCCCTGCACGCGCGCCGCGAAGGCGGGCGGTAGCTTGCGGCTGCGGGCGGCCACCAGCGCGCCCCAGGCCGCCAGCATCCATACCCACAGCAGCAGCGAGCCCTCGTGCCCGCCCCAGCTCGCCGTGATGCGATAGCCCAGCGGCAGCTCGTGGCTGGCGTTGGCGGCGACGTAGGCGACCGAGGTGTCGAGCTGGATGAAGCTGGCGACCAGCGTGGCGAAGGCGGTGCTGACGAGGCCGAAGCCGACGGTGGCCAGGGGCCGCGCAAGAGCCATCCAGCGCGTGCGGCCGGACTGTGCGCCCCACAGCGGCAGTAGCGCCTGCGCGAGTGCGACCGCCAACGCCAGCAGCAGTGCGAACTGGCCGAGTTCGGGCGTCATCTTGCGCTCGCTTGTTTGAGCGCCGCGGCAGCCTCGGGCGGCATGTAGCTCTCGTCATGCTTGGCCAGCACCTCGTCGGCGACGAAGCCCAGGCCGGCCAGCTTGCCCTGCGCGACCACGCCCTTGCCTTCGCGAAACAGGTCGGGCAGCGGGCCGCGGTAGCTCACGGCGACGTCGCGTGCACCGTCGGTGACCGTGAAGCTCATCAGGCCGTCGGCGCCGCGCTGCACTGAACCAGGCGCCACCATGCCGCCGAGCCGAAAGCGCGTGCCGGCCGGCGCTTCACCGCGCACGATCTCGCTGGGCGTGACGAAGAAGACGAGGTTCTGGCGGAAGGCCTTCAGCACCAGGCCTCCGGCCATTGCGAGCAGGGCCAGCATGGCGAGCAGGCCGAGGAGGCGGATGTGGCGGGGTTTCATCGGCGGAGGGACCACAGCTCGACGGCGATGCCTAGGGCCACGGCCGTGAGTGAAGCCCAGACATAGAACGCGTGGGCGCCGAAGAGCTCGCTCATGCCAGGCTCCCAAGCGCACGTGGCCAGCGCGCCTCGGACTCGACCCGGGCCTGCAGCAGCCGCCTCGCCCGCGCCAGCACGACAGCGCCGGCATAGGCCCAGAACCCCAGCGTCGACAGCAGCAGCGCCGCCAGCATCTCCGGCGCGATCGCGCTGCCGCGCGCTGTGATGGAGGCGCCCTGGTGCAGGGTGTTCCACCAGCTGACTGAGAAATACAGCACTGGCAGGTTCAGCGCGCCAACCAGCGCCAGCAGCGCGCCGGCCTGGTCGCCGCGACGCGGGTCGTCGGGCGTGTCGACGGCCGAGGTCAGTGCGATGAAGCCGACATAGAGCAGGGCCAGCAGCAGGGCCGAGGTGAGGCGCGCGTCCCAGACCCACCAGGTGCCCCAGGTCGGCCGGCCCCAGAGCGAGCCGGTCAGCAGCGTCAGCACGGCGAACAGGGCGCCGGTGGGCGCCAGCGCGCGCATCAGCACGAAGGCCAGGCGCGTCTTCCAGGCCAGGCCCCACAGCGCCCAGAAGGCCATGGCGCCGTAGCAGACCATCGCGATCCACGCCGCCGGCACGTGCAGGTAGAGGATGCGGTAGGCCTCGCCCTGCTGGGCGTCGGTGGGCGCGATGAAGAGGCCGAGGGTGAGGCCGGTCGCTATGCCGAGTGCTGCCAGCAGCCACAGCGCGGGCAGCAGCCGGCCGGTCAGCGGCAGGAAGTGGGCGGGGCTGGCATAGCGCCAGAGCGGGTGCGGGGTGGTCATTCAATCCAACATCAGTGAGAGAGTGGCCGAGGTGGCCCAGGGGGCGAGGGCCAGCAGCACGGCCAGCCAGGCGCCGAGCAGCAGCAGGGCGGTGTCTGCATTCGCACCGCCTTGGGCCGCCGCAGTGCCGAAGACGAGCACCGGCACCTCCAGCGGCAGCAGCAGCAGGGCCAGCAAGCCGGCGCCGGCGCGCGCATGCAGCACCAGCGCCGCGCCCAGGCCGCCGAGCAGAGCCAGCGCGGGTGTGCCSAGCAGCAGGCTCAGCGCGAGTGGCGTCGGGTTGTCGATGCCGAAGGCCAGCGCCAGMAGCGGCGTGACGAGCACCAGCGGCAGGCTGCCCAAGGCCCAGTGCACGGCCAGCTTCAGCGCCACGGCAAAAGGGCGTGGCAGCGGCGCCAGCCACCATTGCTCCAGGCTGCCGTCGGCCAGGTCGGGTGCGAACAGGCGCGGCAGGGCCAGCAGGCTGGCCAGCAGTGCGGCAATCCACAGCAAGCCCGGCGCCAGCTCGCGCAACCTAGCCGGCTCGGGCCCGAGACCCAGGGGAAACATGGCGGCCACGCCGACGACGAAGCCCAGAGGCGTCAGCCATTCGGCCGGCTGGCGCAGCGTGCTGGACCACTCCCGCCGGGCGAGCGCCGCGGCGGCTTGGGCTGCGGCGCCCATCAGGGCCTCCCGAGCTGCAGGCTGCGGACGCTGCGCTTGAGCGGCAGGGCCTGGTGGCTGGTGAACACGACGCTGCCGCCTTCATCCGCATGCCGGTCCAGGCGTTGGGCGATGCGATCGGCCATCGCGGCGTCCAGCGCGGCGAGCGGCTCGTCCAGCACCCACAGCGGTGCAACCCGGGGAAGCCACAACTGCGCCAGGGCGACGCGGCGGCGCTGGC
Organism: Roseateles sp. P5_E1; assembly: GCF_054049335.1. NCBI lineage: Bacteria > Pseudomonadati > Pseudomonadota > Betaproteobacteria > Burkholderiales > Sphaerotilaceae > Roseateles > Roseateles sp. P5_E1. Next base: position 31,694 of record NZ_JBFUMN010000017.1, on the reverse strand, counting down.
CCTCGGACAGCTGGGCCAGGCGCAGCCCGGCGGCGTCGTCCAGGCCGACCGGCGCGAGTGCCGCCAGGGCCTGTCCTTCAGTGCAAGGACGCCCGGCCAGCGCGGCGCTGCTGCGCAGCTGCTCGATGRCCGACAGCACGTCCTTGAGCCCGGGCCGGTGGCCGATGTAGAGCAAGTCGCGCTCCACATGCACCCGCCCCGCGCGCGGCGCGCTGAGGCCGCAGATCAGCCGCAGCAGGCTGGTCTTGCCGCTGCCGTTGGCGCCCTGCACCCACAGCAGCTGGCCGGGATGCAGGGCCAGGTCCACCTCTTCGAACAGCGGCCGCGCCCCACGCGACTGGCCCACGCGCTGCAGGATGAGCACGGGTGGCGCAGAAAGGGAAGCGAGGGCGAGAGACATGCCCGCCACTCTAGGCAGCGGGCCATGCCGCGCCAACGAAGCAAAACGACTGAGCTATTTCAGTTGGCGCTGCTTTTCGCGCTCAAGCCGTCAGGCTTCGGGGCGCGGGATCAAAGTCCAGCGCGCCGCAGCCACGCCTCGGCGTCGGTCGGGTGAATCTCGTCCGCAGACCGCAGGTTGCGCAGCACGCGGTAGCGGCTTTCGATGCCCACCAGCATCAGCACCCGTTTGCCGGCATGCGCGTGCACGGCGTCGCACAGCCGATCGGCGTGGTGCTGATCCCACTGGGCCTGCACCTGGGCAGCCTCCTGGCCCACCAGGCCCTCCTCGATCTCCCGCAGCGCAGCTACCAGCCGGTCCGTCTTCTCGCTGTTCACGTCGGCAGCAGAGCTCCACCCGCTGGCCAGCGCGCGATACGTGGCCTGCTTCAGCTCGTCGAGCGCCTTGGCGCCGGCCGGGTTCCGCTCACCGAAGGCCTTGTAGGCCTGGCCCACCGAGCCCGTCAGCTGATTGAACAAGGCTTCGTCCGGTTCCGATCCCAGAGCCGGGATGCCGTTGGCATCGAGGTAGGGAAAGATGACGTCGAGGTACTCGACCTTGCCGGGCCAGACCTTGCGGGTGCGCAGTTCCTTGGGCGTGACGTCCAACACCAGCACATCGGGCTTCACGGCCTCGAGGACCTGGCGGAGCACGGGCAGGCCGTAGGCTGGCACCAGCTTGTGCCGCGAGTACAGGGTGGAGACAACGAACACCTCGCCTTGGGTCGCGAGCGCTGCCCTGGTGGCAGCCGGCGCAGCCGCCAGCACGCCGAGCAAGACCCGTCTCGACCAGTCACGCCTCATGGGGTTCATGCAGATCCTGTGCCATTGAAGGCCTGCAATCTAGGTCGACGCGCGCAGGAGGTCGGGCTCATGCGACGAAACGGGCTGGGGCGCGATGAGGTTGGCTTATCCGCCTACAAACCCGCTGCCCGCGCCGCCAGCGTGCCCAGCTCGCCATACAGCGGCAGCACATTGGTGCCTGCGGCTGGGTGCACGCGGTTGGACAGCAGCACGAAAAAGCTGCGGCTCGTCGGGTCCAGCCAGAAGGCGCAACCGGTGAAGCCGGTGTGGCCAAAACTGGTGGGCGGATAGAGGCTGCCGCGCGGGCGCGCATAGGGCGAGGCGATGTCCCAGCCCATGCCGCGCTGCTCGGCAAGGTCGGGCGGGGACTGCGGCGTCGTCAGCAGGGCCACGCTTTGCTCGGACAGCAGGCGTCGGCCGTCCTCGCCCACGCCGCCGGCCAGCAGCATGCGCGCGAAGCGGGCCAGGTCCGCCGTCGTCGTGAACAGGCCTGCATGGCCGGCCACGCCGCCCATCTTGCGGGCGGTCGGGTCGTGCACCTCGCCGCGCAGCACCTGGCCACCGGGCAACTTCTCGGTCGGTGCGACGCGTGAGGCGTCCATGCGGCGCAGCGGCAGATAGCCGCTGTCCATCATGCCCAGGGGCTGGAACAGGGCCTGCTCGGCCAGGCGTTCCAGCGCCACACCACTGGCGCGTTCGACGATCAGGCCGAGCAGGATGTAGTTGACGTCCGAGTAGCGGAACTGAGTGCCCGGCGCGGCGGCCAGGGGCAGGTCGCAGGCGATGCGCAGGGCGTCGTCCTTGCCGGCCCAGTCACCGGCGCCATTGCGGGGCAGGCCGGAGGGCAGGCCCGAGCTGTGCGTCAGCAGCAGGCGCAGCGTGATGCCGGCCTTGTCGGCGCCACCGCAGCCCGGCAGATAGCGCTGCAGCGGCGCTTCGAGGTCAAGCTGGCCGCGCTCGCGCAGCAGCTGCACCAGCGTGGCGGTGATGACCGGCTTGGTCAGCGAGGCGGCGTCGAAGACGGTGGCCTCGTCCAGCGGCTCGGGCGCCGGCTCGACGGCACCCTGGCCGTAGGCGCGGTGGTGGCTGCCATGGCCGACGCGCTCGATCCACACAGCGGCGCCCGGCAGCTGGCCCTGGGCGATGAAGCGCTCGACGGCCGCGTCGGCTTCGGCGAGCGGTTGGGGTGCGAGGCTGGGGCGGTGGGCGCAACTGACCAGCAGGGCGGCGGCCAGCAGCCCTGCGATGGTGAGGGCAGGTCTCATGGCCGGGATTCTCAGGGCCCGGCGGGCCCGCTCAACCGCGTCGTGCGGCCTCGATCTTGGCGATGTCGATCTTCTGCATCTCCATCATGGCCTCGAAGGCCCGCTTGGCAGCGGCGGGATCGGGGTCGCTGATGGCATCGATGAGCGCGCGCGGCGTGATCTGCCACGACAGCCCCCAGCGGTCCTTGCACCAACCGCACTGGCTTTCCTGCCCACCATTGCCGACGATGGCTTTCCACAGGCGGTCGGTCTCGGCCTGGTTGTCGGTGGCGATCTGGAAGGAGAAGGCTTCGCTGTGCTTGAACATCGGGCCACCGTTCAAGCCGATGCACGGGATGCCGGCGACGGTGAACTCCACGGTCAGCACATTGCCCTGCTTGCCGTCGGGATAGTCACCCGGCGCGCGGTGGACGGCGCCGACGCGGCTGTCGGGGAAGGTTTCGGCATAGAAGCGGGCGGCGGCTTCGGCGTCACCGTCGTACCAGAGGCAGATCGTGTTCTTGGCGGCCATGGGGGTCTCCTGAGTGAGTGGCCAGCCTAGGGCCGGCCTGGCCGAATGTTGATCCCTAGCAGAGGCCTTGGTGGTTACGTTATGTTGGGGGCCATGAAGCTCCGCCGTTCACTGCTGGCCAGTTCGGCCCTCCTGACCCTGCTTGCCGTCATGCCGAAGCTGCACGCCCAGGTGCCGGCCCCCGCCCAGGCAGCCCGACAGCTCGCGCAGGCCACGCCGGCGTCGCAGCGCGGCGATCTGCTGCACCCTTTCACCGACGCCGCCCGCAGTGACTGGCACTACACGCCGCGCCGCCGTGACGGCATCGCCTGGAAGGCCATGTCGCCCGCGCAGCGCGAGGCGACGACGGCCCTGCTGCGCACCGCGCTGAACGAGGGCGGCCTGGGCAAGGTCAGGGCGCTGATGGCGTTGGAGATCGCGCTGCGCCAGATCGAGAGCTCGGGCAGCTTTCGCGATCCCGAGAACTACGCCATCGCGATCTACGGCGAGCCGGGCGCGACTGGCTGGGGCTGGCGCATCGAGGGGCATCACCTGTCGCTGCACTTCAGCCTGGACGGCGACCGCTATGTGTCGACGCTGCCGCAATTCTTTGGCGCCAACCCGGCCGTCGTGCCTGCCGGGCCGCAGCAGGGCTTTCGCCTGCTGGGTAGCGAGGAAGACCTGGCCCGCCAATGGCTGGCCGGTCTGGCGCCGGCACAGCGTTCGCGCGCCATCTTCAGCACCCGCCCCTTTGGCGACATCGTCAGCGGCAATGCCGCGCGTGCCAGGCCGCTGGACGCCATGGGCCTGCCCTTCGCGGACATGGACGCCGGCCAGCAGGCCCAGGTGCTGAAGCTGATCACCGCCTTGGCCGACCACCTTCAACCCGATCTGGCCCAGGCTCGCCTGGGCCGCGTGCGCGCCGCGCCGCTCGACGGCATCCGCATGGGCTGGGCCGGATCAACGCAGGCTGGCCAGCCGTTTTACTTCCGCATCCAGGGCGCCAGCTTCCTCATCGAGTTTGACAACTCGGGTGGCAACCACATCCATTCGGTGTGGCGCGACTTCGACGGCGACTTCGGCCGCGATGTCCTGGGCGAGCACTACCGCAAGGCCGAGGGCAGCGCGCATCGCCACCGGTCGTCTACTTCACCTTGACCACCACCTTGCCCTTGGCCCGGCCTGTTTCGACATAGGCCAGCGCTTCGTTCGTCGATTCGAACGCAAAGACGCGATCCACGACCGGGCGTATCGCGCCGGCGTCAACCAGGCGAGTGATCTCGCGCAACTGTTGCCCGCTGGCGCGCATGAACAGGAATGAGTAGTTCAAGCCCAGGCGCGCTGCCGCCCGCCTGACGCCGGCGCTCAATAGACGCACGACGAGGCGCACGAACCACGGCGCGCCCAGGCCCTTTGCGAAGGCAGGATCGGGCGGGCCGGAGATCGAGATGAGGGTGCCGCCGGGCTTGAGCACGCGCAGGGACTTGTGCAATGCCGCGCTGTCCTGGCTGTGCAGCACGACGTCGTAGTCCTGCAGCACGCGCTCGAAGTCCTCGTTGCGGTAGTCGATGACGACGTCGGCGCCCAGGCGCTTCACGAGCTCGATGTTGGCGCCGCTGGTCGTGGTGGCGACAGTGGCCCCCACATGCTTGGCCAGCTGGATGGCGAAGCTGCCGACGCCACCGGAGCCGGCCTGGATGAAGACTTTCTGCCCCTTCTTCAGCTTGGCCCTCTCGATGAGGGCCTGCCAGGCGGTCAGGCCCACCAGTGGCAGCGACGCGGCCTCTTCCATGCTGAGCGCCTTGGGCTTGAGCGCCAGGGACGCCTCCTTGACGGCCACGTATTCGGCGAAGCTGCCGATGCGGAAGTCATCGGGCCGAGCATAGACCTCGTCGCCCGGCTTGAAACCTTGCACGCGCGGCCCGACTTCGGTGACGACGCCGGCCACGTCATGGCCCAGCACCAGGGGCAGGCGATAGGGCAGGATGAGCTTGAATTCGCCGTTCTTGATTTTGGCGTCCAACAGGTTCACGCCGGCGGCGTGGACCTGGACCAGCACCTCGTCATCGCGCAGCGTCGGGGCCGGCACCTCTGCCGACCGCAATGTGCGGTTCTTGCCGTAGCGGTCGAGGAGAAAGGCTTTCATGATGCGCTCGCCGACGATACCGCGTCGAGCTGCAGATCGCGCCGGATGCCGGCGTCCACCATGCTCGCGGGCGCGAACCGGCGCAGCAGTCGCAGGCGGCTCGCGAGCCCGCCGGCCGTGTAGCGGAGTTGCGGCTGAGCTGCGCTGGCGGCTTTCAGTACGACCTCGGCGACGACGTCGGGCTGGTCTGCGGTCGTCATCACTTGCCTCACCCTCTCGCTCACCGCCACACGGGCCTCGCGGTATGCATCGAGCTTGGCATCGGGCTCCAGGAAGTTGGCGTCGAACGGCGTCTTGGTGTAGGCCGGTTCGACGACCGAGACGCGGATGCCGCGGGTGCGCAGCTCGTGGTCGAGCGACTCGGAATAGCCTTCGACCGCGTGCTTGGTTGCGGCGTAGAGCGCGCCGTAGGGCATGGGCAGGAAGCCCAGCACGGAGCCGATGTTGATGATGCGGCCGCTGCCCTGGCGCCGCATGTGCGGCAGAACGGCCCGTGTCATGCGGACGATGCCGAAGAAGTTGGTGTCGAAGATGGCCTGCGCCTGCTCGATGGAGCTTTCCTCCGCGCCGGCCGGCGCGACGCCAAAGCCGGCGTTGTTGACGAGAAGGTCGATACGGCCCGCCAGCGCCATCACCTGGTCCACCGCAGCCTGGACCGAGTCGTCCAGCGTCACGTCCAGGGCCAGCATCTTGAATCCGCGCTGCCCCGCCTGCCGCCCTTGCCGGCTCGTGCCGTACACGGTGTAGCCGGCTTTCGCGAGCCGCTCGGCGGTGGCCTGGCCTATGCCTGAGGAGGCGCCCGTCACGAGGGCGATCTTGTTGTTCGTGTTCATGATGTTCTTTCGTCCGCGTGAAGAGGTCAGGAACTCGCCGGCGTACGCGGTGCGCGGCGGGTCAGGAAGGTTTGAATCTTTACTCGCATGATGTTCGTCATACTTAAGTGCGAACAAAAGGCCGACTGCATCGGTGAGGGTTCAGGGATGGGTGGGAGCCAGGCGCTTCAGCGCCGCGTCGAGCATGCTGCTCGACAGTGCAGGTTCGTCAACGGCGCGTGCCAGCAGCAGGGCGCCGACCATGGTCGCCAGGGTCACCAATGCGTGTTCATGCGCTGCGGGTTGCCCCCAATCAGGCGACTGGCGCGCAATCAGGTCCACCATCGCCTTGATGTGGCGGGTGGTCACCCGGCGCACCTCGGGAGCCTGGCGGGATGTCTCCGAGCCCAGGGCCGCCAGTGGGCAGCCGAGTTCCACCTGCTCGACGTGGGCCTTGGAGAGGTAGGCGTGCAGCATGGTCTCCAGGGTCTTGTCGGGCGGCGTGTGGGCCACGGCGTCAGCCACGGCGGCGGCTGCCTGGGCACAGGCCAGCCCGGCCGCCTCCGCCAGCATGGCCTCGCGGGACGGGAAATGGGCGTAGAAGGCGCCGTGGGTCAGCCCGGCCTCCTTCATGATGTCGGCGACGCCCGTGCCGTCGTAGCCGCTGCGGCGGATGGCTCGTGCCGCGGCCGACACGATGCGTTCGTGCGAGGCCTCCTTGGCCGCGGCTCTGGCGTTGCTTGCTGTATTTCGCATGACGATCATCATACGTCATGCGATCCGGGGCTGTCGTGATTTTTCTGGCGCTTGCCTCAGGCCGGGACCGTTCGCCGGCCCCGCAGTGCCACGCCGACCCCCATCAAGCCGGCCACCAGCATCGCCCAGCTGCCCGGCTCGGGCACCGAGGTGACGGTGAAGTTGTCGAAGCTCGCGTCCATGCCCTGGCCGAATAGGCGTTCCGACACCGGGACGGAGACGGCCAGGTCGGGTCGGTCGGGGTGCTGGAAGGGGAAGGCGTCGAGCAGGCTGAAGAGGCCGTGGCCGATGGTCAGGTTGTGGATCTTGCCGCCCAGGGCCTCGCCCGGGCCATAGGACGGATAGACGCCGGACCAGTTGGCGCCCTGCTGGTCGAGCGGGATGCCGACGTTGTCGACCTGGGACACCAGTGCACCGTCGAGGAAGTAGCTGACGCTGCCGGCATCGCTGTAGCTGATGGAAGCCGTGTGCGGCCCGGGGCCGATGTCGATCTGCTTGATGATCTGCGTGTACATCTTGTCGATGCCGACGTAGCCCGGATCGCCCGGCAACAGCGCCGGGTTGGTGACCGACGACGGCAGGCGCTCGATCAGTGTGAAGGCGGTCGAGCCGGAGATGAACCAGTCGAACAGCTGGCCGGTGGAGAAATCGATCATGTTCATGACCGCACCAGCCTGCTGGCCTTCGAGGGCCGTGGCCGAATAGGGCAGGCCGCTCTGGATGTAGCTGCCGCTGATGACGCGGCCCGCCGCCTGGGTGTTGTGAGCCGTGGCGCTGATGGTGGAGGAGAAGGTCAGCGAGCCGCCGGTGGGCACGGCGAAGGCCTGGCTGCTGGTGGCGATGTACTTGAGGTGGTCGTAGACGCTGAAGTCATAGCCCGTCTGGAAGACCGGGGCCTTGATGGCGAAGCTGCCGCCCGAGAAGTCGCGCGTGTCGCCGAGGGCCATTTCGCCCAGGCCATAGGGGTTGACCCATTTGGCGCCATAGCTGGCCAGGGAATAGCCGGGCGTGTCGAAGCTGTCGTAGACGACGGTACCCGCCGTAGCTGGCGTTGCGGCCAGCGCCAACCCCGCAGCCAACACCAAGGTCGTGCGCTGCATGGCCGCGCGGGTCCAGTGAGTCTGGCTTGAGTTCATGAGTGCCCCTTGAATGAAGCTGCGTTGCTTCGCGGCTGACGATCAGGCCATGGAGTGGCGATCGGCCCACAGGGTTTCCCAGGTCAAGGGCGGTTGCTCATCAAGATTGGGGATGCCAGGGCGATGATCCGATGGTGGATCGGGCGGCTGGGCGGCTGAAGACTTAACCGCAGCTCATACCTCATGACGGTTTGGTCATCCAATCAGTCGCCAAGTTGACTGCCACGCCCGCCGCTCTGGCATTACGGTTGAGACTTCCTTGTTTGTCTCCTCCTCCCGCAAGGGTGGATTCAGCCCTTCGAACCGGTGCGCCGGTCGAAGGGCTTTTTCTTTGCCTGAGGGCCTTGCGTGCAAACCGCATAACTGTTCGCGTTTTGCTTCGTTTGCCGAAGAAGCCCTGAACCCTAGCCTTGCTCGGTTTTCGCATGAGAGCCGACATGAGCACCGTTGCTTTTGAAGAACCCGAAGTCCTGGCCCGCGCCCGCGAGGCTGCCCAGGCCGCTGTGCTGCCCTTCGCAGGCAGCGTCGCGCCGCGCGATGCCTGGGCCCTGGTCCAGGCGGGCCGAGCCGTCCTGGTCGATGTGCGCAGCGCCGAGGAGCGGCATTTCGTCGGCCATGTGCCGGGCAGCCTGCACGTGGCCTGGGCCACCGGCACCTCGCTGAACCGCAACCCGCGTTTCGCCAAGGAGCTGGACGCCAAGGTGGGCGGCAAATCCGGCAACGAGCTGCCGGTGCTGCTGCTGTGCCGCAGCGGCAAGCGCTCGGCGCTGGCTGCCGAGGCGGCGACCAAGGCCGGGCTGGCCAATGTCTTCAATGTGCAGGAAGGCTTTGAAGGCGACAGCGACGATCACCAGCAGCGCGGCCATTTCAATGGCTGGCGTTTCCACAGCCTGCCCTGGGTGCAGGACTGATGGATACGGTCGACGAGCTGTCGAGCATCGTCTCGGCGCTGCGTGGCGCGCGCCGGCGCTGGCGCGAGGAGCACCGTCGCTGGGACGCCGGTGGCCGCGAGCTGCCGTCGCGCGAGCTGCTGGCCGTCGTCGTGCAGCAGCTGGCTGGTGCGCTCTTCCCGATGCGCCTCGGGCCGCCCGACCTTCAGCCCGAGGGCGAGGACTATTACGTCGGCCACACGCTGGGCGCGGCGCTCTCCAGGCTGCGCCAGCAGGTAGCGCTGGAGCTGGGCCATGACGCGCGGCTGCGCGGTACCGAGGTGCCGACCTTCAACGACGCCGCCGAGCGCGTGGCCCGCTTCGCCGCCCGCCTGCCCGTCGTGCGCGAACTGCTGGACAGCGACGTCATCGCCGCCTTCCAGGGCGACCCGGCAGCGCGAAGCGTCGACGAAGTGCTGCTTTGCTACCCAGGCCTGCATGCGCTGATCAGCCACCGCCTTGCGCACGAGTTGTACCGTCTCGGGCTGCCGCTGATTGCTCGCGTGATCGCCGAGCTCGCCCATGCGCAGACCGGCATCGACATCCACCCTGGCGCGCAGATCGGTGCGGGTTGTTTCATTGACCATGGCACCGGCGTCGTCATCGGCGAGACGGCCGTGCTGGGCCAGCGTGTGCGCATCTATCAGAACGTCACGCTGGGCGCCAAGAGCATCCCGACCGACGAGGCCGGCCATGCCCACAAGGGCCAGCCGCGCCACCCCATCGTCGAGGACGACGTCGTCATCTACGCCGGCGCCACCGTGCTCGGCCGCATCACCATCGGCCGCGGCTCGGTCATCGGCGGCAATGTCTGGCTGACGCGCAGCCTGCCGCCGCAAAGCCGCATTTCCCAGGCGGCCTCGCAAGCCGATCCGAACTCAGCCTTCCAGGCGCTGAGCGCCTGACTTCCTCATCCCACCCACCGCCCCCAGGAGCCCTTTTCCCATGGCTGACACCCCTCAACTCGCGCTCAGCGACACTGCCGCGCGGCAGCTTGCGAACGCGACAAAAACCGTCCCGCAGCTCTCCACCATCACGCCGCGCTGGCTGACGCATCTGCTGCAGTGGATTCCGGTCGAGGCCGGCATCTACCGCCTCAACAAGGTGGCCGACCCCGAGGCCGTCAAGGTCGCCTGCGCCAAGCGCGACGAGGCCGAGCTGCCCGTCACCTTCGCCGACTACGACGCCGCGCCGCGCGAGTACTTCCTGAACGCGGTGGCCACCGTGCTGGACGTGCACACCCGCGTGTCCGACCTCTACAGCAGCCCGCACGACCAGATCAAGGAGCAGCTGCGCATCGTCATCGAGACGATCAAGGAACGCCAGGAGTCCGAGCTGATCAACAACCCCGACTACGGCCTGCTGGCCAATGTCGCGGATGAGCAGCGCATCTCCACCCTCACCGGCGCGCCCACGCCGGACGATCTGGACGACCTGCTCGGGAAGGTCTGGAAGGAGCCCGCCTTCTTCCTGACCCACCCGCTGGGCATCGCCGCATTCGGCCGCGAGTGCACGCGGCGCGGCGTGCCGCCGCCCACCATCAGCCTGTTCGGCAGCCAGTTCCTGACCTGGCGCGGCATCCCGCTGATTCCCAGCGACAAGGTGCCCGTCAACGACGGCAAGACCAGCATCATCCTGCTGCGCGTGGGCGACAAGCGCCAGGGCGTGGTGGGCTTGTATCAACCCGGCCTGCCGGGTGAGCAGGGGCCGGGCCTGTCGGTGCGCTTCATGGGCATCAACCGCAACGCGATCGCCTCCTACCTGATCAGCCTGTATTGCTCGCTGGCGGTGCACAGCGACGACGCGCTGGCCGTGCTCGAAGACGTGGAAGTGGGCAAGTACCATGAGTACCCTGACACCTACCGCTGACGTGGTCGAGAGCCCATTCGACGTCGCGGCGCTGGGCCGGTTGGCCAACGAGTTGTTCGGCAGCTTGAATGCAGGGTCGCTGCCTTCAGCGCAGCCGGTGCAGTCCGCTGGTGGCCTCAATGTGCCCGCCAACCCGCTGCCGCCCGGCTTGCCGAGCGGCCCGCTGCCCCAGCCCACCACCACCCAGTTCGGCGGCTTCGGCGCAGCGGCGCCCGGCCTCAACCTCGCGCCCACCGGCCCGGATCACGTCGCCGCATTGCTGCGCCCGTCACCCGCCCGGGCACCCCACGCGCAAGCTGGCAATGGCGTGCCCGACGTGCTGCTGACCAGCGTGCCCGGCATTGACGGCCGCGCCGGCGGCCAGCTGCTGGGCGTACCTCAGCAGATCTCGCCGTCGCAACGCGAAGCCGTGCCCTCGGGCTACTACTTCGTCGAGCCTTCGAGCGTGTCTCAGCAGCCATCGCTCTACGTGCTGGACCTGCAGCCACGCCACCCCGGCGCCGCAGGTCATCACGCTGGCGAACTGCCGAACAAGCATGTGCTGCAAGGCCAGCGCCAGCCCTTCGACGTGAACGCCATCCGCCGGGATTTCCCCATCCTGTCGGAGCGCGTCAACGGCAAGCAACTGGTCTGGTTCGACAACGCCGCCACGACGCAGAAGCCCAAGGCCGTCATCGACCGGCTGAGCTACTTCTACGAGCACGAGAACAGCAACATCCACCGTGCTGCCCACACTCTGGCCGCGCGCGCGACGGATGCCTACGAAGGTGCCCGCAAGACGGTGGCCAGGTTCGTCAATGCGCGCTCGGCGGATGAGGTCATCTTCGTGCGCGGTGCCACCGAGGCCATCAACCTCGTGGCCAACACCTGGGGCGAGCAGCACATCGGTGCGGGCGACGAGATCGTCGTCTCCCATCTGGAGCACCACGCCAACATCGTGCCCTGGCAGCAGCTCGCCGCGCGCAAGGGCGCGCATCTGCGCGTGATCCCGGTGGACGACACCGGCCAGGTCATCCTGAGCGAGGCGCAGAAGCTCATTGGCAGCCCGCGCGCCAAGCTGCTCGCCGTGACGCAGGTCAGCAATGCCCTGGGCACGGTGGTGCCGGTGCAGGAGCTGGTCGGCATGGCGCAGCGCCAGGGCGTGACGACGCTGGTGGACGGCGCGCAGTCGGTCTCCCACCTCGCGGTGGACGTGCAGGCCATCGGTTGCGACTTCTTCATCTTCAGCGGCCACAAGATCTTCGGCCCCACCGGCATCGGTGCGGTCGTCGGCCGCAAGGAGGTGCTGGACGCGATTCCGCCCTGGCAGGGTGGCGGCAACATGATTGCCGACGTGACCTTCGAGCGCACGGTGTTCCAGCCGGCGCCGGCGCGCTTCGAGGCTGGCACCGGCAATATCGCCGACGCGGCCGGTCTGGGCGCTGCGCTGGACTACGTCTCGCGCATCGGTCTGCACCACATCGCCCGCTACGAGCATGACCTGCTGGCCTACGCGACCGAGGCCATCCGCCCCATCCCGGGCGTGCGCCTCATTGGCACCGCGGCCGACAAGGCCAGCGTGTTGAGTTTCGTGCTGGCGGGCCATGAGACGTCAGCGGTGGGCAAGGCGCTGGCGGAGGAGGGCATCGCGGTGCGCTCCGGCCACCACTGCGCCCAACCCATCCTGCGCCGGTTTGGCGTGGAAGCGACCGTTCGGCCATCATTCGCGTTCTACAACACCTGCGACGAGATCGACCATTTCGTGTCGGTGGTGCGCCGGTTGGCGAGGGCTTGAATGATGAGTACGGACACGCTCACCCGAGTCGAGATCCGCCCACTGCCCGACAGCTTTGCCGCCGAGGTGGTGGGCCTGGACCTGAGCCAGCCGCTGGCGGACGAAGACTTCCGCCGCATCCACCGCGCCCACCTCGACCACCATGTGCTGGTCTTCCGCGACCAGCGCATCACGCCCGAGCAGCAGATCGAATTCAGCCGCCGCTTTGGCGCGCTGGAGATCCATGTGCTGCACCAGTTCCACCTGAAGGGCCACCCGGAGATCCTCATCGTCTCCAACATCGTCGAGAACGGCCAGCCGGTTGGCCTCGGCGATGCAGGCTACTTCTGGCATTCGGACCTGTCGTACAAGGAGAAGCCCAGCCTGGGCTCCATGCTGCTGGCCCAGGAGTTGCCGGAGGAAGGCGGCGATACGCTGTTTGCCGACCAGCACGCGGCCTGGGTGGCGCTGCCGCCCGAGCTGAAGCAACGCGTGCGCCACCTGAAGGCTGAGCACTCCTACCTCGCCAAGTACGAGGAGCTGCGCGAACGCAGCCCGTGGCGGCCCAAGCTCAGCGACGAGCAGGTCGCACAGGTCAAGCCTGTCGTGCAGCCTGTCGTTCGCACCCATCCGGAGACGGGGCGCCTCGGCCTCTTCGTCAGCGAGCACTTCACGACCCGCATCGTCGATGTTTCCGAGGACGAGAGCCGCAATCTGCTGGCCGAGCTGTTTGCCTACGGCACGCGGCCCGAACTGCAGTACCGCCACCAATGGCTGCCCCACGACATGGTGTTCTGGGACAACCGCTCCGTCACCCACCTGGCCGCCGGCTGCCCACCGCAGATGCGTCGCCGCCTGCACCGCACCACCATCGAGGGCGACAAGCCGTTCTGATCATGCTTGGCGCACGCTGATCGCGGCCGAGTTCTTCTTCGGCGCATCATCGGGCAGCGGTGGCCTGGACTGGTACATCTTCCAGAGCCGCAACGAGCCGCTGACCGACCGCGTGTTCGCCGGCCTGGCCACCATCGTGCTGATCAGCTGGCTGATCGAGCGCTTCCTCTTCGACACCGTCGAGCGGTTGACGGTGAGGCGTTGGGGCGTGCAGCGCTGAGTTTGTCAGCCGGCGCGTCTGCGCATGCGGAGCCCGAGTGCGAGCAGTCCCACCGTGAGCAACGCCCATGCACCGGGCTCCGGGATGGGTGCGTTGCCGATGCCCGCGCTGAACTCGAATGCGTAGCCCGGGCCGACGCCGCCGGCGAAGGTGAACACGGGGTCGATATAGGCGGTGGCAATGGCCCAGGGCCCCGACGAAGCGCCGGCGAAGGCGTCGGCAACCAGCGTCACGCGGTAGATATGGCTGGGCTTGAGCAACAGCGCGACGTCGTGGTCGAAGCTCTGATTGAAGCTGCCCTGCAGCGCGCCAGTTTCGATGCCGTCGCTGAAGACCGGCTGTAGGCCGAGGCTCACGTCTTCCAGCAGCCATTGCGCCTTCATCGCAAAGCCGGCGAAGGGGTCGACATTGTTCGACGAGCCCAGCACCCGCCCGGCCACGGCGGCGTTCACGCCCACATCCGCATTCGGGTCCGCGCCCGGTGGGGCGACGACCTGCATCTGGTAGGTCAGTTGCGCGCTGGCCCGCCCGGTGAAGCCGGGGCCAACCCCGACCTCGGCGTACAACGATGGGCTGGGCAGGGGCGATGCGTCGAGCCGAACCTGGCCGCCCGGGCCGAGCAGCGGGAAGCTGCCGAAGCCGTCGACCTGAATGGCGGCTGGTGGTTCGAAGTTGAAGGACACCTTGCCGGCCACGGCGGCCGGCGCAAGGGTGTTGGCCTGAACGATGCCGGCCGCGGCCAGCAACAGGGCGCCCGACAGGGCCAGCGCGATTCGCGAGGTGGGCATGAGCGCCTCCAGGCTTGGCAATGACAAGTGGCGAAGCGTAGGCCTGTGGGGGTGTGGGCGGCAGCCTCAGGTTCTAGGGGGCTCATGCAGGCCGGCGTCTGCCTTGCGTCCTGGAACTTCACACTGACCTCATACCGACCTCACCGAAGGTCTGCACAGTTCAGGTCATGGCAGCCCTGCGCGAGGCAGCTCAACACCCGAGAGGAATCAAGAGGATGACGACCGGAAAAAACGACGCACACTGGGTCGAGGTCGTCGACGGAGAGGGTCTTTACCCTGTCAAGATGCTCGACCCCTATGCCACTTCACGCTTGGCAGACAAGGCGCATCGCGGCGTCATGCGCTTGCTGAATGTCGGGCGATACACGGTCGCGGTCGTGTCGCAGCAGGATCTCGAAGGCCGCAAACAGAGCGATGAGATCATCTCATGAGCCTCTCGGCGAGCCATGGGGTCGCCGCCTCCACCGGCCCAATGCGCCGGTGAGGATCGGGAGATTGACTTCGTCTGGAGATCCCTACTGCGCGTTCACCTTCAGCCAGTTCAGATTCCACTCCTTGCCGATGGATTTCAGGCGCAGGGTGTGGTTGCCGGCCGCCATGGCGAAGGGGGTGCTGGTCTGGGTGGCCCAGGTCTGCCAGCCGCCGGTGTTGGGAACGGCCATGACATCGACAGCTTTGGCGCCATCAACCCAGACTTCAAAACCGGTGCTGCCATTGGCGCTCGCCAAGCGGTAGTCGATCGTGAAGTTGCCAGCGGCGGCCACGTTGATCTTGAATTCGATGTAGTCGTCGGGATCAAAGTAGCCGACGTCCTGGCCGCCGCCGGTGTCGGTGCAGGTCTCGGTCTGGACGCCGTTCATGCCCGTGAAGGCCTCAGCCTGCAGGGTCGCAGGTACCGGCACCGCGAGGACGGCGGTGCTTGCGGCGTCGCTGTAATAGCTTTCGTTGGCCGCGGTCAGTGCAGTCACCACGTAGTAATAGGTCGTGCCAGTGGCCGCGGTGGCGTCCGTGTAGGTGGCGGTGGTGACTTTTTCGGCGAGCTTGGCGAAAGCGCCGCCGGCGCCGATCGCGCGATACACGTTGTAGCCTGTGACCTTGGCATCGGTACTTGCGTTCCAACTGAGCGCGTTGCTGTTATTGCCTTCGGTCAGCTTCAGGCTGCTGGGGCGCGCCGGCAACTGGAACACTTCCGGCGCGGTGCTGCTCACCATCCACTGGGCCAGGCCTGAGTGCACGTCATACGCCTGAGTGGCGTAGCTCTTGAACAGGGCTTCAATTTCAGCCACGGTGGCGGTGGTGAAATCCACCTTGCCATTCATGTCGATGACGTCCTTGCCCTGCACCGGCTCCTTGTCGAGCAGGTACATCTCGGCCCAGGTGTTGGCACTGCCGTTGTCCTTGAATACGCCGTTCAATGCATAGGTCTGGCCGCCTTCGAGGATGATGGCCTGGTAGACGCCGCCATTGATTTCGCCGGTGATGCCGTCCGGGCGGGTCACGCGCAAGACGGCGCCTTCGCTGCCGGTCGGGCTCTTGCCCGCGGCCGATGCGTTGAAGTCCAGGTTCAACTTGCCGCTGATGGTCAGCTCGGTCCAGCCGGTGTTCGAGCCGAAGCCGCCGTTGGTGATGAGCTCGGCATTGGTGGCGGTGTTGGTGATGCTGATCTTGTCAAAGCTCACATCGGGATTGCTGCCTCCCGAAGCGCCGCTCTTGATGACGAAGTAATAGGTCTTGCGGCCGGTGCCGCCCACCTTGATGGTTGCTGCCTTCACCGCGCAGGCATTGCTGAAGCCGGAATCCCAGCCCGCGCAATCCCAGGTGCTGGCCTTGGCCACCAGGCCCACGCCGGTGTCGAAGTTGCTGTTGACGGCGTTGGTGACCATGCCCCAGGTGCCTTTGCCTGAGCCGCCCGCCGGGCTGACCAGTTTGTAGGCCCAGGAGGTGGACGCCCAGCCGTAGCTGGCATAGGTGTCGTAGGTGGCACGGCCGATCTGGCCGCCCAGGTCCAGGCCCGCACCCTGCCAGGGTTGAAACTCACCCACGAGCAGAGGGATCTTCAGGTCGCTGACCTGCTTGTTGTAGGCGCAGACACCGGCGGTGCCCGCCGACCCGCAGCGCAGCCAGTCGCGGTGGATCGCGTAGGGCGAATCGCCAGGCCTGTCACCAAACAGGCCGGGGTAGGGGTGGATCTCGAAGGCGACGTTGGTGAAGCCCTTGGCTGTCGGGTTGCCATAGCCGTCGATGCTGCCGTAGTGGCTGGGCAGCAGCACGATGTGCTTGTCATCGATGGCGCGGATGGTTTTGTACAGCTCCTCGACGCGCGCCACCATGGCTTCGGCGGTGGAGCCCCAGGGCTCGTTGAGGGGGTCGTAGGCCGCAACCACAGGCTCGTCCTTGTACCTGGTCGCGATCTGCTGCCACAGCCACTTGGTGCGCTCCTGCGCTTGCGCGTCCGTCCAGTATTTGTTCTGGCCGGCACAACCCGTGTGGTCGTTGGGGGTCTGGCCACCGGGGGCGCCGTGCAGGTCAAGGATCACGTAGATGCCGCGCTTCTTGGCCTCGGCGATGCTCCAGTCCAGGTACTTCCAGGCGTCCGCGCGCAGGGCCTTGGGCTTCTTCTCGTCTTCGATGGCGCTCCACAGGATGGGCAGGCGGACGATGTTGAAGCCGAACGCCTGCAGTTGGTCCCAGTCGCGCGTGGTGATCCAACTGTCGCGAAAGAGCTTGATCAGGCGCTCCTTCTCGTCATAGCCAAAGCGCTCGGTCAGCTTGGCTTCGAGGGTGCATTGGTCGGTCACGCCGTTGCCGCCCTGGCCCATCATCCAGAACTCCTGCACCAGCCAGTTGCCGAGGTTGGTGCCCTTGAGCAAGACCTGCTTGCCGCTGGCGTTGACCCACTGGGTGCCGTCGGTTTTCAGCAGGGTGAGGCCTTCGCTGGTGACAGGAGGTGTACTGGGTGATGGAACGGTTGCGTTGCTGCCGGAGCCTCCACCGCCGCCACAACCGGCCAGCAGCGCCGCGCCCATCACGCCGCCGAGTAAAGCGTCACGCGCGGAACTGCCCAGGCGCGAGGCGGCGCCTCCCACGAACCATCGTTTTGCCACGTCTTGTCTCCGTTTATAGATTGGAACCGGTTCCAATCAAGTATCCAAGACGGGCTGAGATCCTGTCAACAATGCGTGGGGAGCATCCTTGGGGGGCTGGACACTTTCAGTATTTTCCCGGGTTGATAAATGGAATCGGTTCCATTATTTGCGAGGCGCAGAATGACGCGGCCACATCTAAAAATGTCCAGCACCATGGTCATCCGAGTTCTCTGCGCAGACGACTTGCCCTTGATGCGCCGCATGCTTGATCTCCTCGGGCAAGCTTTTGACGACGTGTCGACCTACTCAAGGTGGCAACCGGAAGACGGTTATCTCAGCCAACTGCTGAGCAGCCAGACCTTCATCGCGATCTGCGCGCTGGATGGAGACGATGTGGTGGGCGGACTGGCAGGCTACGTGCTGCCCAAGTTCGAGCAGCAGCGCTCGGAGTTCTACATCTACGACCTGGCGGTGTCCGAGCACCATCGGCGGCAGGGCATCGCGACAGCCATGATCCGAGAGCTGCAGCGGCTCGCCGCGGCTCGAGGTTTCTACGCCATCTTTGTGCAGGCCGATCACGGCGATGACCCGGCGATTGCGCTTTACAGCAAGTTGGGCGTCCGGGAAGACGTCCTGCACTTCGACATCGAGCCTGCAGACCGAAAAAAAGAAACCCGCCAGCGGCGGGTGGGTGACTGACAGCAGCGCGGGTTTCAGACAAGCCAGACGGCCGTCTGGGCTGCGGCTACCGCCGTTTCGGCCGGCGCGCTGCGATGCCCTTCGACGACGACGCGCGGCAGCTTGGCGACCACCATCGCATCGGCACGCTTGCCGACCACAACCACGCGCTCCAGCTTCACGATCTCGGTCGCCGGCGTCGCGGTGTGGTTGGCCAGGCCCACGCCCATGGCGGCAGCGGCGGCCACAGAGGCGATGGCGATGACGAAGGTCTTGGCGGCGGTGTTCATGGTGGGCTCCGGTGGGGTTGGCTGTGTCAGTGATTGCAGTGTCTGCAGACGCGCCCCCCGCCGCGAGCGGCAGGCGATGAATCGCCGGCGCGCGCGGATGAACTGCGGATTTGTGGGACGGACGGGTCGGCTCGACCGGGCCTGAATCCTGTTGAAACACTCTTGGGCGGGCCGGGCTCCTAACATGGCTCTTCCACTCACCCATGGCACGGAGCGCGCATGGAAACCCAGGAACTGCATCGCGGCCGGCTGGTCGACCACATCCAACTCGTCGTGCGCGACCTGGCCGCCAGCCAGCGCTTCTACGAGGCGGTCTTCAAGGTGCTGGAGATTCCCATCGGTGGCACCGGCGACAGCTTCTTCTGGGCGGATGAACTCTTCGTTTCGACCGCCGACAGCAAGGCCGCGCAAGGCGACCTGACCGGGCGCGTGCACCTGGCTTTCCAGGCCAAGGGCAAAGCCGCCGTCGATGCCTTCCACAAGGCCGCGTTGGCGGCTGGCGGCGAGGACAACGGTGCGCCGGGCGAGCGGCAATATCACCCGGGCTACTACGCCGCCTTCGTCATCGACCCCGACGGCAACAACATCGAGGCGGTCTTCCATGGCGTGGCCCAGCGCAGCGCGGACTCGGTGAAGCTGACGTTCTAGCCATTGGCACCGGTGACGCTTGCCGGAGCGATTCTGCGATTCTTGGGAGCCCGGCCTTGTACCGGGCTGAGTAGCATCACCGCTTGACCGGCGTTCGAGGTGTCATCAGATGCTCAACCGCACAGCGCTCGTGGCTAATTTGGTCACAGGCGTCTTTTTCGGGATCTTGATTTTTGCGACGGCCTACTCTCGCCCGCAGAAACGCTGTGAGGCGGCCGACGGGAAGTGGAGCCTCGCAGCAGAGTCCTGCATCACCCGGTCCTGTTTCCTGTCCGGCAGCTGCGGAACATGGGCTTATCCGGCTGAAAGGTGTTCAAGGATCAAGGCCGGCGACGATCGCTCGGAGGTGTACTTCCAGCTTGGCGACCCGGAAATCGTCGGCGCTGATGACGCGACCTGGCACGCCTACAAGACCTCGTCGGAATTGATCGTTGCCAAGTTCCGCGGCGACAAACTGCTGAGCCTGTCCTGCCCTGCCTTGCGTTAATAAGCGGTTGCGCGCAGGCGCCGTAGGCACGCCGATTGCTGGAGCTTTTCATCGGCAATTCGGGCCAGGTCAACGACATGAATATCCAGCGCACTTCACCCATCTTGAGTCGATCGGTCTATCTCGCCGCGCTCATGTTGCTGGTGGCTTTTGCCCACGCCCAGTCACCGGCCACGGCATCCGGCGTCGACAAGGGAAAAACCACGCAAACAGCCAAGTCGCGGGATGGCACGCGGATCACCTATGACAAGGTGGGCAAGGGCCCCGCGGTCATCGTGGTGGGTGGCGCGCTGTCCGACCGCGCGGGCGGCGCGGAGCTGGCGCAGCTGCTGGCGGCGCGCCTGACGGTCTACAGCTATGACCGGCGAGGTCGGAGCGACAGCGGCGACACCAAGCCCTATTCGGTCCAGCGCGAGGTCGAGGACATCTATGCCCTCATCGACAGTGCCGGCGGCTCGGCCTATGTCTACGGCAAGTCCTCGGGGGCCGCCCTGGCGCTGCAGGCGGCTGCGGCGCTGGGGAGCAAGGTCAGGAAGCTGGCCCTTTATGAAGCCCCCTACAGCGAGGCCGAAGGCGCCGCCGGGGAGTGGAAAGCGTTCACGGCCAAGCTTGATGGGCTGCTGGCCGCCAACCAGCGTGCCGAGGCCATCACGTCGTTCATGAAGTTCGTCGGCGCACCGGAGGACGTGGTGGCCAAAATGAAGGCCTCGCCCGCGTGGCCGGGCATGCTGGCCATGGCGCCGACGCTGGCCTATGACAACGCGGTGCTGGGGGCGGATCGCTCCGTGCCCGTTGGCGTCGCCGCCAAGGTGAAGGCGCCCACGCTGGTCATGGACGGCAGCGCCAGCCTCGGTCCCATGCCCTTCATGCGGCCGACGGCGGACAAGCTGGCCAAGGCCATCCCGAATGCCCAGCGCCGGGTGGTCGAAGGCCAGGCGCATGATGTCAGCGCCAAGGCGTTGGCGCCCATCCTGCTCGAGTTCTTCAACTGAGCTGGGCCAGCGCCTCGGCGATCTCGCGCGTGCCGCCGGGCCGCACGACGCGCGCGACCTCCCGCCCGTCTTGCAGCATCACCAGCGTCGGCCACAGCTTGATGCGGAAGGAGCGGCCCAGTGGCCGCCCGGGGCCGTCCTCGATCTTCAGGTGGCGCAGCGGTGCGTGCTCTGCCAGCGCATCCCCGATGGTTCGCTGCGCGGCCTGGCAGATGCCGCACCAGTTGGCGCCGAATTCGAGCACGGTGCTGCCAGCCATGGCGTCGACCTCGGCGCGGGGTGGTTCGTCACTGGAATAGGGAGGGCTCATCGGGATCTCCTGCAGCCATGTCGACCAGCCACGGCAAACGCGATGCCTAGGTCAAGCCACGCAACTCCCGCAACGCGACCGACAGCATCGCCGCGTCCGGCGCCGGCACCGCGCGCAGCTCACCCAGCAACTGCTCCGCGCGTTCGATGGTGCGGCCGTTGCTGGCCTGCCAGGCCTCGACCAGGGCGTCGGGCGAATCGTGGTTGCCGCCGCCGGCCAGCACCGCGCCGGTGATGGAGCGCTGCAGGCCCCACAGATCGTCGAGCATGGCGCCCTTGGCGAGCATCTGCCAGTGCTGGTCGCCGGGCAGGGCGGTGATCTTGTCGCGCAGCCACGGCATGCCCAGGCGGTTCGCAAGGTCGAAGTAGATGGCCGCCACCAGCTCCACCGGCCAACGGGCGCTGCCGGCGATCTCGGCGATGTCCAGCGTCGCGTACAGYGTGCCGAAGGTGACCACGCGCTCGGCCAGTTCGCGCGGCACGCCGCCGGCGATGTAGCTGGCTGCCGCAGCGTCGACGCGCGCACGCTCGTCGGCATCCAGCAGCTGCGGCAGGCGCGCGGCGAGCTTGGTGACGTTGGACGTGAAGTGCTCGATGGTGGCGCCCATGTCGTCCACCAGGCGGTTGGAGCGCAGGAACCACTTGGTGCCGCGCTCAAGCTGGCGGCTGGTGTCGATCAGCATGCGCGACTGCAGCTCGTCGGCCACCTTGTTGTCCAGCGCCTCGATGCCCTGCCACAGGCTCACCATGCCAAAGATCTCGCGGCTCAGCAGGTAGGCGCGCACGATCTCGAAGGCGCGCGCGCCGGTGGTCTCCAGCAGGCGGTGCACGAAGGTGCTGCCGACCCGGTTGACCATGCTGTTGGTGACGTGCGTGGCGATGATCTCCCGCTTGAGCGGGTGGCGCTGCATATAGCTGCTGAACTTGTCCTGCAGCAGCGCCGGGAAGTAACGCCCCAGCGCCGTCGACACCCAGGGGTCGTCGGGCAGCGTGGAGCCGAGCAGCTCGTCATAGAGCCAGATCTTGCTGTAGGCCAGCAGCACGGCGCGCTCGGGGTTGGTCAGCCCCAGGCCCTTGCCGCGCCGGTCGGCGATCTCCTCGTTGGACGGCAGGTATTCGATCGCGCGGTCCAGCCGCTCGGCCTTCTCCAGGTACTGCATGAAGCGCGCCTGTGCGTCCATCAGCTGCGGCGCCATATGCCCAGTGACCGAGAGCACCTGGGTCTGGAAGACGTTGTCGCGCAGCACCAGCGCGGCGACGTCGTCGGTCATCTGCGGCAGCAGCGTGTTGCGTTGCTTCTCGGTCAGCTCGCCCTCGCTGACGGCCAGGCCGAGCAGGATCTTGATGTTGACCTCGTGGTCGGAGGTGTCGACGCCGGCCGAGTTGTCAATGGCGTCTGTGTTGATGCGACCACCGGCCAGCGCGTACTCGATGCGCCCGCGCTGCGTGCACCCGAGGTTCCCGCCCTCGGCAAACACCTTGCAGCGCAACTCGCCGCCATTGACACGCAGCGCGTCGTTGGCGCGGTCGCCGACCTGGGCGTGGGTTTCGGTTGCGGCCTTCACATAGGTGCCGATGCCGCCGTTGTAGATGAGGTCGACCGGCGCCTTCAGGATGGCGTTGACCAGCTCGGTCGGCGTCATTGTGTCGGCGGTGATGCCCAGCGCCTGCTTCACCTCGGGCGTGATCGGAATGGACTTGGCGCTGCGCGCATGCACGCCGCCGCCCGCCGAGATCAGGGTGGCGTT
This sequence comes from Roseateles sp. P5_E1, assembly GCF_054049335.1. Classification (NCBI taxonomy): domain Bacteria; kingdom Pseudomonadati; phylum Pseudomonadota; class Betaproteobacteria; order Burkholderiales; family Sphaerotilaceae; genus Roseateles; species Roseateles sp. P5_E1. Next base: position 9,156 of record NZ_JBFUMN010000017.1, on the reverse strand, counting down.
GTAGTCGGCCCAGGATGAGCGCGGCAGCTTGAACATGCGCTCGCGCTCGACAAACGAGCTTTCCGCATCGGGGGTCGGGTCCAGGAAGATGTGGCGGTGGTCGAASGCCGCCAGCAGGCGGATGTGSYKCGACAGCAGCATGCCGTTGCCRAACACGTCRCCCGACATGTCGCCSACGCCGGCCACCGTGAAGCCGGTGGTCTGCGTATCGACGCCCATCTCGCGGAAGTGCCGCTTGACGGACTCCCAGGCGCCGCGTGCCGTGATGCCCATGGCCTTGTGGTCGTAGCCGACCGAGCCACCGGAAGCGAAGGCGTCCCCGAGCCAGAAGCCGTACTCCTTGCTGATGCCGTTGGCGTAGTCCGAGAAGGTCGCGGTGCCCTTGTCGGCGGCGACGACCAGATAGGGGTCGTCCTGGTCATAGCGGCGCACCTGCGGCGGCGGCACGATTTTGTCGCCCACGCGGTTGTCGGTGATGTCCAGCAGGCCGCGCAGGTAGTTCTGGTAGCAGGCCACGCCTTCCTTCATGAAGGCCTCGCGGTCGCTGGATGGCGGCGCCTTCTTCAGCACGAAGCCACCCTTGGACCCCACCGGCACGATGACGGTGTTCTTCACCATCTGCGCCTTCACCAGGCCCAGCACCTCGGTGCGGAAATCCTCCGGCCGGTCCGACCAGCGCAGGCCGCCGCGCGCCACCCGGCCGCCGCGCAAGTGCACGCCTTCGAAGCGGGGCGAGTAGACGAAGATCTCGAACATCGGCCTCGGAGCGGGCAGGCCCGGCACCTTGGACGAATCGAACTTGAACGACAGGAAGCTGCGCCGCTGGCCTGCCGCATCGCGGCGCCAGAAGTTCGTGCGCGTCGTGGCGAGCATCAGCGCCAGGTATTGGCGCAGCACGCGATCCTCCGACAGGTTCTCGACCTGTTCCAGCGCGGCCGTGATGGCCTTGACCTGCTCCGCGGCCTGGGCTTCGGCATTGGCGCCACCGGCCGGGTCGAAGCGCAATTCGAAAAGACGGGCGAGCTGGGCGGCGATTGGCGCGTGCGCAGCAAGCGTCGCCTCGATGAAGGATTGCGACAGCGCAAAGCCGATCTGCCGCATGTACTTGGCATAGGCGCGCAGCACGACGATCTGTTCGGCCGTCAGGCGTGCCGCCACGACGAGGCGGTTGAAGTCGTCGTCCTCCACCTCGCCACGCAGCACGGCGGCGAAGGCGTTCTCGAACACATGGTGCAGCGCGGCCACTTCCACCTCGGCGTCGGCACTGCCCATCAGCCCGAAGTCGTGGATCCAGATCGGCGCCGAGTCCAGCGGCGCGATGCGATAGGGATGCTCGTCGAGCACCTTCATGCCCATGTGCTCCAGCATCGGCAGGCTGTTCGACAACGTCAGCGGCTCGCCGCGGCGCAACAGCTTGAAGCGCAGATGGCCGGGCGGCGCCTCGAGCGGGCGGTACAGGTTCATGCCCAGCGGTTCGGCATCAGTGAGCCGAGTCATCAGCTCGACGTCGGGCACCGCCGCGCGGGCCTCGAACTCTTCCCGGTACGAGGCGGGGAAGGCGCTGCCGAACTGGCGCAGCAACTGGATGCCGCGGGCCTCGCCGGTCGCCTCAACCAGCGCCGTCTTCAGGTCGTCGTCCCAGCGCCGCGCGGCCGAGGCCAGGCGCGCTTCCAGCTCACGCACATCGAAGGCGGGGATCTGGCCCGGCTGGGTGCGTATCGTCATCTGGATGCGCGCCAGCACCGATTCCGACAGGTGCACGTTGAACTCCGAGCCGCTGCCGTTGAAGGCCTGCAGCAGGATGGCCTRCCACTTCTGGCGCAACTCGGTCGTGTAGTGCTCGCGCGGCGCGTAGATCAGGCAGGACAGGAAGCGCTGGAAGGGGTCGCGCCGCACGAACAGGCGGAAGCGCTGGCGCTCGCCCAGGTGCAGGATCCCCACCGCCGTCTGCAGCAGGTCGTCGTTGCTGGTCTGGAACAGCTCGTCACGCGGATAGGTCTCGAGGATGTTGATCAGGGCCTTGCCGGCATGGCCGCCCGGCGTGAAGCCGGCGCGCGCGACCACGTCGGCCACCTTGCGCCGCAGCAGCGGGATGTCGGCCGGGTTGGCGCTGTAGGCAGTGGAGGTGAACAGGCCCAGGAAGCGGTCCTCGCCGACGACTGCGCCGTCGGGGCCGAAGCGCTTGACGGCCACGTAGTCCAGGTAGCCCGGCCGGTGCACGGTGGAGCGCGCAGTCGACTTCGTCACCACCAGCAGCTCGGGCCGGCGCACCTGGGCACGCACCTCGGCCGGCAGGGCGGCAAAGGCGGCCACCGCATCCAGCGAGGCCACGTCGTGCAGGATGCCCAGGCTCGAATCGGGTACGACGGTCAGCACGTCCTGCCCGTCGACACTGGCCAGGCCGTGGCGGCGGTAGCCCAGGAAGGTGAAATGGTTGTCGCCCAGCCAGCGCAGGAAGTCCAGGCCCTCGGCCAACTCGTCGGCCGGCAGCGGCGGCGCCTGCTGCTCCAGCTCATCGACGATGTCCTGCATGCGCTGGCGCATGGCGCGCCAGCCGGCCACGGCAGAGCGCACATCGTCGAGCACGCGGCTCACGTCGGCCGCGAGGGCGTCCAGCCGGGCCGGCTCGGGAATGCGGTCGACCTCCACATGGATGAAGGATTCGCGCACACCGTCGGCCGCCATCCCCTGCAGCGTGCCGTCGCCGTCGCGGTTCACCGCCATCAGCGGATGGATGATCAGGTGCAGCGTCAACCCGTGGCGATTGACCTCCATCGTCACCGAGTCGACGAGGAAGGGCATGTCGTCGTTGACGATCTCGATGACGGTGTGGGTCGACTGCCAGCCGTGCTCGGCAATCGTCGGGTTGAACACCCGCACCCGCGCGCGGCCGACCTCGCGCTTGCGGGCAAAGCTCCAGTGCGAGACCGCCGCGCCGTACAGGTCGGCCACCTGGCGTTCGGCCAGCTCCTGCGGGTCGACCTGGCCGAAGTAGCGCTGCACGAAATCCGCCAGCGTCTCGCGCTGGTCGGCGCTGGTCTTGGCGCGCACCAGCTTGACGACTTCGTCCATGCGCTCGGCCCGCGGGCCCGAGGGGGTTGTCTGCACCAGCATGCTTGTCTCCTGCCGCTTTGTTTGCATCAAGTCGCCGGGCATGTTCGCGCGCCAGCAGCGCCGTGCCAAGTGTTGACAAGCGGAGGTTACGCCTGCCTGGACACGCTTCCAGCGCATCTTGGGTCGTGGCACCATGCCAGCCACCCGTCACCCCCAGACCCAGGCATCGCATGCACCGTCGCGTCCTCCTGCTCTCGCTGCTCATCCCCTTGCTGGCGAACGCGCAGCCGGACCGCCTCGTGCCATCCAGCCCGGTGGACGCGGTGGCGCTGTACGTGATCCCCACCGACGGCATTCCCGAGCAGTTCGCGGCCGGCGTCGCCCGATCGCTGACACAGGAAGCCGGTGTGTGGGTCAAGGCCTCGCTGCTGATGCCCTCGGGCGTGGCCGACCCCATCCCCGGCACCCAACAGTACGCGGTCGAGGACTATCTGGCCTTTGGTACAACGCTCGCGAAACGGCTGCAGGACGCCGGCCCGCGGACCTATTTCATCGTGGTCACGGACCGGGACATCAACTCGCGCGAGCGCAACTTCCGGTTCCAGTACTCGGCCCACAGCCCCATGGCCCGCACTTCGGTGCTGTCCCTGGCCCGACTGGGAGCCAGCAAGGACGGCAAGCCCGCGTCGGCGGAGCTCATCGGTCTGCGCCTGCAGAAGATGCTGATGCGCATCGTCGGCGAGATGAAGCTGGGCTGGACGCGGACCACCGACCCAACCGACCTGATGTATGCGCCGATCATGTCCATCGACGACATCGACCGGATGAGCCTCACGCACACGATGAAGGTGCGGGGAGTCGCCAAGTGAAGCCGACCGCGGCCTGTAGAACGGTGCTTGTGTCAGCATCGCCCGTCGACCCCTTGAATCCGCAGGAGCAATGACGATGGCCGGCCACCGCATCTTCAGCATGCCCTTTGCCAGGGTGTACCCGCTGTACATCCGCAAGGCCGAGGCCAAGGGCCGGACCAAGGATGAGGTCGACCGCATCATCCATTGGCTCACCGGCTATGACGCCGCAGGCTTGCAGCAGCAACTTGACCAGTCCACGGACTTCGAGACCTTCTTTGCCCAGGCGCCGGCACTGAATCCCAGCGTGGCCCTCATCAAGGGCGTGGTGTGCGGCATCCGGGTGGAAGAGATCGAAGACCCGCTGATGCAGAAGCTGCGCTACCTGGACAAGCTCATCGACGAACTCGCCAAGGGCAGGGCGATGGAGAAGATCCTGAGGCAGCCGTCGTGACGGGTGCAATCCGGCGGGGCGCTCGCAGGTCCGTTGACGCGTTCTCACACAGCCTCGGCTGATAGCGGACCCGCCGCTTCAGTCAACGCTTCCAATGGAAGCGCCGTGTGACCCTCTGCACCCCCAGGCAAGAAATCATGAAGGCTATGCTTGGATCAAGCACCTGCGGCAACGCCCAGTAGGCATTGGCCTCATCGTTGGGGTAAGGGCAAGAAGAACGCTGGCCAGGATGCCGGCCAAGAACGGCGGCGCAAACGAGTGCGAACGAGTTATTCCCAACATTGCACGCACCAACCCGACCCGGTTCAGTACGAACAGCAAAGCACAGAGCGCCAATAAAGGCTGGAAGCGGGCATCTCGCGCTACTGGTCCGAAGGCCGTTCAAACGTGCTGCCCAATGCGCGGCGCTTGGCACGCAGCCTCCGGCTGCGAAGACCAACTGCTCCTGCGAAGCCCGCCATCAGCGCGAGCGCCAGGCCAGCCCACACCAACCAAGTCCGATGCCTAAGTTGTAGCTGGTATTCCTGCTCACGCTCCGCCAGTAGCTTCAAGTGGGACAACGTCGTTTTATACGCCGGCAAATCCCACTGGGTTTCTGGCACCCAAACGCCAGGCACCTCGCCAATTTGCTTCGAGATCGCAGCGACGGCTGGAATCACTTCACTCGCGTCCAGACGACGCGACCCGAGCACCGCCGTGGCATGAGGCTGCACGAGCGCATTAACCCACCACTCTCCGCGCTGTTCAAAGAAGAGCACGTAGGTCTGACCAACGTTGAAAGTGCCTATCCCACAGAGGCTGCCGCCGCCTGTTTCCACAATGTGGCCTGAATACTTGCCCTTAAGCACGTGCTCAACCGACACGGTTGCCAAAGACACTCCTGCTTCACGCTGCACCGCAATGACTTTCGCCTGAAGCACGACCGCAGCTTGGCTCAGCGCAGTCTCCACCGTGGGCGGGCGCCAACTTGGCAAAACGCTGCAGGCAGCCGCCTCCTGCGACAGACTTAGCAGCGAGAGCAACGTGACCAGGATCATGCGCATGGGGTTCTCGGCTCCTTGTGCTGCTGATTGTCCGCAGTCGCTAAGCCGCCCTCCACGGTTTCAATCACGGGCAAGGCCAAAGATGTCAGCGAATGCGGCTCCATGCGCCTCCTCCCCGCCGCCAATAGATACTTGGCCCAGCTTTGATGGGCAGTGAAGGCATGGGCAAGGTCAGGATGTGGGTGACGGCTGGTTGGTTGGCCACAGCCAGCGTGCAAGCACTGGCGCAGCCGGTCGCGTGCGGGCCGTACCGTGTCGCCTTGTACGAATATGGTTCGCTGGCCTTTCGGCGTGCGGGGCTGAGCACGGCGGGCATTGACGTCGATATCGTCGATGAAGTGGGCCGTCGGACCGGCTGTAAGTTCGAGACTTTCGTGGACGCCCGGGTCCGCACCTGGGCCGACCTGGCCCGTGGCAGCCTTGACATGACGGTGTCGGCCATCGAGACGGACGAGCGCAACGGGTTTGCGCGCTTCGTGATCTACATGAGCGGGCGCAACCGGCTGCTGGTTCGCGAAGGCCTGCCCTACCCGGTCCCTACGCTGGAGGCGTTCGCCGAGCACAGCGATCTGCGCCTGGCGGTCGTCAAGGGATTCAGACACGGCCCGCAGTGGGACCAGTGGATCGCCAAGCTGCGCCAGCAGGGGCGGGTGGACGAGTACGCCGACGCCAACATGGCGGCCAGGCTCGTCGCGCTGGGGCGTGACGCGGCCTTTCTGTCCGAACCTGTCGTGTGGGGGCGAATTCTTGCGGACAGCAAGCTGGAGGGCCGGGTCACGGTCATCGATGCCTTCCCGGACGACAACTACGCCGCGGGCTTCGCGCTTTCCAAGGCCAGGGTCCGCGAAAGCGACGCCCGCAAGATCCAGGATGCCGTCGCGGCCATGCGGGCGGACGGCACCCTCTACAGGATCTTCAGCGCTTACCTGACCCGTGCCGAGGCGCTGAGTTCCCTGCCCTGAACCGGTCGGTCCATTGAAGAAGGCGATGGCGGGCGCCACCGGCCTTTACATCTTCAGTTGGCCGCGAAGCAGTAGAGCAGGCCCGCGCCACCCGTCGCTACCAGCTTGGGCTGGCTGCAGCCGCGGCTGGCGTGGGCGGAGTTCCAGGAGGCATTGCCGCCGCCGGTGCGATCGAAATGGCCGAGCTGCACCGAGCCATCCTCGGCGCCCGACGAGTAGTTGCGGCAGGTCTTGTCGGCACCCTCGGGGAAGGCACGGCCTTCGGGCGTGGAGCCGGTGACGATGTCGTGCTCGTTGGGCGTGTCGCCAGCGGCTTTGGGACGCTCGCCCTTTTCGGTGAGTGCCGTGTTGCGGGTCAGGTTGCTGCCGAGTTGGGCCTGCTCCAGCGTGTCGCCGTGCAGGTGGCCGACGTCGCGGGCGATGACCTGGCCGCGCACATTGGTCCATGGGCCCTTGCCGATGCGGTCGCGGGCGTTGACAGCGCCGGCGCCTTGCGTGCTGAGGTAGGCGCGCCAGGTCTTGTAGGGGTTGCCCACGGACTCGGCGAGCTTCTGGCAATGGGCATCGGCGCCTTGGAGGCCGCCGTAGTTGGCGCCGTTGCCGCCGCCGGTGCTGGTGACGAAGAAGGTGAAGGGTGGCGGCGGCGGCGCGCTGGCGGCCGCTGCAGGCGGGGTCTGGGCCTGGACGCCGACAGCGGCGAGCAGGGCGGCGGAGCAAAGTAGAGCCTTCATCAGTTGCTGTTCCTGTAGTCGTCGTGGCAGGCCTTGCAGGTCTTCTGCAGCGCGGCGAGCTGGGCCTTGATGGCGGCCACGTCGCCGCCCTGGGCGACGCGCGCGAGCTCATTGGCTTCCTTGCCGAAGGCGGCCTGGGCGGCGGCGGCACCGGCGGCGTCGCTGAAGAGCGTCGGCTTGACGCTGGTGTCATGCCAGCCCTTGCCGGTTTCGGTGGAAGCCGGGAACAGCGAGGGCAGGCCGCCGTTGGCAACCGCGGCAATCGTGTTGGCTGCGCGGATGACGTCGTCCTTGTTGTACGTGCCGTCGACGTTGGCCTTGACGCGGCCGGTGTTCCAGCCGATGACCTGGTAGGCCGACTGGCGCCACTTGATGAGCTGCTCGGGCTTGGGGGCCTGCTGGGCCTGGGCGGTGTTGGCGAGCAGTGCGGCTGTGATGATGAGGAGTCGTTTCATCGTTGTGGTGGGTGGTTGGGGAAGGGATCAGCGGCCGGCCAGGCGTTCGACCTCGGCAAGCGCGGCGGCCACGTTGGCCGCGGGCGCCAGGCCGCCGACGGTGGCGACGACGCGGCCCTCGCGACTCAGGACAAAGCTGGTGCGCTCGGCGCGGGCGTGAGTGATGTCCTGGCCCTTGGTCGTCTTGCGGCCGGGCGGTGTCGCGGTGGTGGCGATGTCGAAGGCGCGGGCGATGTGGCCGTCGGCATCCGAGGCGACAGCGAGCTTGCCGGCGCAGGTCTCGGGGTCGGCCGAGAACTCGCGCAGGCGCTCGAGGCCGTCACCCGACACGCCGATGACGCTGGCGCCGGCGGCCGTGAAGCGGGCCAGGTTCTCTGCAAATTCGTGCGCCTGCAGGTTGCAGCCGCCGGTGAAGGCGGCCGGGTAGAAATAGACGACGACGGGGCCTTTTGCGAGGGCATCCTTGAGTTGCAGGTCGACGGTCTTGCCGGCCAGGGCTGCGGTGGCCTGGAAGTCGGGCGCTGCGTCACCGGGCTTCAACGCGGCGTGGGCGCTGGCGGCGAGCGCCAGCAGGGAAAGGGCGAGGGTCTTTTTCATGGCAGGGGCTTGTAGGGGTCGTGGCAGTCGTTGCAGGCGAGGGCGATGGCGCGTGCGGCGCCCTTGGCGCTGGCGACATCCCCAGCGGCCAGCGCCGTGGTGATGGCGGCGGCCTGGCGCTCGCCTTCGCGCGAGAAGCCGACCGCATCGGCGGCCGGGTAGTCCTTCTCGAAGAAGGCCGTCATGTCGGCATAGAGCTTCTGCAGGGCCTGGGCATCGACCGCGGCCTCGTCGTGGCGGCCGGCGCCGAGGGCCTTCTGCACGCTGACCGACTTGTGGTCGATGGAGCGCATCCAGATGCCGAGGTCCAGCTTGGAAGCGGCGTGGCAGAGCGGCGCAACGAGCAGGGCGATGGAGATGAGGAAGGGAGCTTGCTTCTTCATTTCTTGGTCTTGTAGACCTCGTGGCAGGCCTTGCAGCTGCGCGTCAGGTCATTGAGTGCGTCTTGCGCGGCGTCGTAGTTGCCGGCCTCGACGGCGGCGGCAATGGCCTTGGCGTGGTCCTGCGACTTGCGCGCGAAGTCGACGCCGCGGGCGGCATCGGGCTGAGCCGTGTAGTGGGCGCCGACCTGCTGGAAGAAGCGCGCGAGTTCACGCGCCTCGTCCAGGGCCTTGCGGTTCTGCAGGCTGACGTTGGAGTCGAGATCGCGCAGCGTGTCTTCGGCGCTGCGCATCTCGTCGGCACTGAGCTCGGCTTGGGCGGCGAGGACGGTGGTGGCGATCAGCAGGGGGATGAGGGCGGTTAGCGCCGGGTACGTTTTCATTTGTTGGATGTCTTTGCAGAGGTCCTTATGACTCGTGTGCAGTGCCGCGGGAATCCGCCCCGCGAGGGCGGGTAACTTTTCTCTGACGCGCCAGAGAAAAGTCACCAAAAGAGGAGCGCTCAACGCAATCCGCACTCGAGCAGGATGGAGCGCTCGCGTTGCTCGGAACTGGACGGCGCCTTCACGCGAYCCGCTGCGCTCTCGCTGCTGTCCTTGTCACCAATGGCATCCACCGCACCACCTGTCCGC
>NZ_JBFUMN010000016.1:0-102022 GCF_054049335.1 Roseateles sp. P5_E1 | reverse complement strand
CTTCCAGGTCGCGTGACTTGAACAGCGCCACCGTTCGCGCGCCGTCGGGGTCGCCAGCGCTGGGGCGGATGTCGATGGCTTGACTTCTCATCGAGAACGTCAACACCGTCTTCGGCACCGACCTGGGCGGGCTCAATGGCGAGGGTTCGCATCTTTCCAAGATCAACGGCCGCTACTACCTCTTCAACATCGCCTCGCCCGCAAGCCGCTGGGCGCCCACCGTCATCGTCCACCGCGCCGACAGCATCGACGGGCCCTACGAGGGTCGCATCGTGCTCGATGACCGCGGTATCGCCCAGGGCGGCCTCATCGACACGCCCGACGGCAAGTGGTACGCCTATCTCTTCAAGGGCAACGGCGCCGTCGGTCGCATTCCCTACCTCGTGCCCGTGACCTGGAAGGACGGTTGGCCCGTGCTCGGCGAAAACGGCAAGGTGCCCATGACGCTCGACATCCCGGCCGGCGCACAGGGCGTCTCCGGCGCCTCCGGCATCGTCGCCTCCGACGAATTCAACCGCCAGCCCGGCGACCCTGCCCTGCCCCTGGCCTGGCAATGGAATCACAACCCGAGGCCCAATGACTGGTCGCTCACCAAGCGCGCGGGCCATCTGAGCCTCGTCACCAGCCGGGTCGTTGCCACGTTGCCGGAGGCCACGAACACCCTCACCCAGCGCACCTTTGGCCCTGCCAGTTCCGCCACGACAAGCATCGATGTGAGCGGCATGAAAGACGGCGATGTGGCCGGCCTCACGGTCTTCCAGAAACAGTACGGTTTTGTCGGCGTCAAGATGACCGGTGGCGTCAGATCGCTCGTCATGGTGAGCGCCGATTCCGACAAGCCCGAGGAGATCGCCTCCATTCCCCTCGCTGGCAAAACCGTTCACCTCAAGGTCGAAAGCGAATTTGAGCCCGCGCCCGAGGTCGCTCGCTTCTCCTACAGCCTCGACGGCAAATCCTGGACTGCCATCGGACGTCCCTCGCGCCTGACCTATTCCTACCCAAAGCACTTCATGGGTTATCGCTACGGCCTCTTCTTCTATTCGACCAAGACCGCCGGCGGCCATGTGGACTTTGACTACTACCGCATCGGACCAACCGGCGACTCCCGCTGATCTTCGCCGTGCGCCTCACCCACAACACATTCCAGCAGCCGCAGGCCGTCGTGCCGGCACCGTTCTCCGCGAAGCCCGGCCCGCAAGGCCCCTGGTGCTGGAGCTGCCACCCCAATCCCTCGGAGTTGTCGGGATGTAAGCCCATGTACTGAGCTGCGTCCTTCCATAACGCTCGAGTCCGGAGGAGACAACCGGCCGAGCACTTTCAACCTTGAAAGGTAGAACATGAGAACCTTGATACCAGCACTGCTGCTTGCATTCGGAGCAAGCGCAGGCAGCCTCGCGCAGGCGCAAAGCTGCGGCAGTGGCGGCGGCGCCACCGTCTGCCTCACAGCCAGCGGAACGGCCAACAACAACCAGCTCAGTTGGACCGTCAGCGGCACCGTCACGTCACTGGAGGTCTACCGCGACATCGACGCCGACCCCGCCGGCCGCACCCGCATCGCCGTGCCGGGCAGCAGCGCCCGGAGCTACGCCGACGGCTCGGCCAACACCGGCACGCCGTACTGGTACTGGGTCAAGTTCACGACCAACGCCGGCAGCTACAACTCCGGCTCGGCCAGCGCCACACGCGGCACCAGCTGCGCGCCGACAGCCATCACGCCCTACATCAGCGCCAACGGCTCCTGGACGCAGACGTCCTCAGCCACGGTCACCGCTGGCAACTCGGCCATCCTCGGCCCGCAGCCCGTGACTGGCGGCTCGTGGGGGTGGAGCGGCTGCGGTACGTCGGGCTCGGCACGCCAGCAGACCATCACGCCCACTGCCAGCTGCACGGCCACCGCCACCTACACCAACACCTGCGGCGCCAAGACCACCCAGGCGTTCGCGATCACCGTGCCCAGCGCGCAGACCCAAGTCTTTCCGAATCCCGGTATCAACCTGGGAAACACCCTCGAAGCATTCTGGCCAGGAGCGGCGGCGCCGACCAAAGCGCTGATCGACTCCATCAGGGATAGGGGGTTCAAGACCCTGCGCATACCCGTTGCGTGGGATTTTCATTCCACCAACGGAACGATCGATCCCGCGTTCATGGCCCAGGTCAAGCAGACGGTCGACTGGGCCCTCGCCGACGGCCTGTACGTCATCATCAACGACCACTATGACCTTGGCTGGTTCGAACGCAACGGCTTCAATTCCTACGACCCTGCGATCAATGCCAAGTTGATCAACATGTGGACCCAGGTTGCGAATACTTTCAAATGGTATGACAGCGACAAATTGGCCTTCGCTGTCGCCAACGAACCTGACGCGCCAACCCAGGCCAAGACCGATGTGCTTTACCAATACCAGCAAAATTGGATTACCGCGATGCGCGCCAACGGCGGCGGCAATGCCGTTCGCTGGCTGATCGTCCAAGGGCCGAACACCAATATCGATAACACGATTAACTATGGAAAGAATCTACCTTCGGATCCGGCGAATAAGCGGATGGTCGAAGTGCACTTTTATGATCCCTTCGACTTCACCTTGATGGAAACAGATGAGTCGTGGGGGACTTGGAGTGCCTTCTGGGGAAGTTATAACGTGAGCAATCAGTTTACGAATCGCAATGTCAAGGGGGGATATAACGAAAGCTCCATTGATGCTCAGCTCGCCAAGATGAAGTATTTCACGGACCGGGGTATCCCCGTGCTGATCGGCGAATATCGCGCGGGGGTAAAGCCGGCGAGCCTCGGCCTGACCGGCTCATACAAGGACCAGAACTACCGGGCAGCCACGCACTGGAACAAGTACGTGCAGAACAAGATCGCCAGCCTTGGGTTCAGTGGCACGGGCTGGGTAACCCAACACGACATTTTCCACGAGACGACCGGTGAAGTCCTGGACTGGAACCTGCTTGGCTCCATGCTTGGCACTTCCGATATTGCTCCGATTCCGGGTCTGTAATTCCCTGGGAGTTTGTCCGAAGGTCCGCCGCATGGCGGACCTTCTTTTGAATTCCTTGGCCGATTCCGGACGTATCTACGACAGCGGGAACGGCCGCGGTTTCCTCTACAGCAACTGAGCCAATGGTTCGGCGGCCTGGCGTCCAGCTTCTGGCGCCGGGCCTGCCGCCCTCTCTTCCGAAGTCCTCCGAAATCCTCCAATGAACACATCCCTGTCCCTGCCCCGAAGCGTTATCAGCCTCGCGGCGACGCTCCTTTCACTTGGCCTGTGCACCGCGACCCCTGCGGCCACTCCCGCCGCTCGCGTGGTGACGCTGGACCGCGCTGCTGCGACCCAGCCCATGGACCGCTTCTTCGATCTCTCGGTCGGCGCGGACTACCCGGGCACCACCGGCCGCCCCGAAAACCTCGCCCAGCTCAAGACGGCGGCGGACGAGCTGGGCTTTCGCTATGTGCGCTTCCACGACATCTTTCACGACGTCTACGGCACGGTGAAGAAGGACGGCGACAAGCTGGTGTTCGACTGGACCGGCATCGACAAGCTGTACGACGGCATGCTGGCCAGTGGCGTCAAGCCCTTCATCGAGCTGGGCTTCACACCCGCCGTGATGAAGACCTCCGACCTGAAGATCTTCTACTGGAAGGGCAACACCTCGCACCCGCAACCGGGGCCCTGGGCCGAGCTGATCGACGCGTTCGCGCGCCACCTCATCCAGCGCTATGGCATCGAAGAGGTGCGCAAGTGGCCGTTCGAAGTGTGGAACGAGCCCAACCTCGACGGCTTCTGGGAAAAGGCCGACCAGAAGGCCTATTTCGAGCTGTACGCCAACACCGCGCGCACGCTCAAGAAGGTGGACGCCCAACTGAAGGTGGGCGGCCCCGCGACGGCCGGCGCTTTCTGGGTGCCCGAGTTGCTGGCTTATGCCAAGCAGGAAGGCGTGCCGGTCGACTTCGTCACCACCCATACCTACGGCGTCACGGAAGGCTACCTCGACGAGTTCGGCAAGTCGGACCGCATCCTGGACCCTAACCCCGACGCCATCGTCGGCGACGTGCGCCGCAATCGCAAAGAGATCGAAGCCTCGCCGTTCCCCGGCATTCCGCTGTACCTCACCGAGTGGAGCACCAGCTACAACCCGTACGACAAGGTGCACGACAGCTACATCAGCGCGCCGTGGATCCTGACCAAGCTGCGCGCCACGCGAGGCTATGCGCAGGCGATGAGCTACTGGACCTACAGCGACCTGTTCGAGGAGCCGGGCCCGCCGCCCCGCGCCTTCCATGGCGGCTTCGGCCTGATGACTCGCGATGGCCTGCGCAAGACGACCTGGTTCGCCTACAAGTACCTCAACGCGCTACGCGGCAATGAGATCCCGAGCGCGGACGACAAGGTGCTGGCTGCGGTCGATGGCGACAAGACTGCCGTCGTGGCATGGGACTGGCAGCATCCTGATCAAAAGAGCACCGCTAACGGCGTGTTCTTCGCCAAGCCGGTGCCCAACGGCCCGGCGCCAGCGCTCAAGCTCGCGCTGCGAAACCTGAAGCCGGGCGCCTATCGGCTCGAGCTGCGTCGCGCCGGCTACAAGGCCAACGACGCCTACACCGCTTACCTCGAGATGGGTTCGCCCATCAACCTCGACGCGGCGCAGCTTGCCAAGCTGCAGTCACTGACCCGCGACCTTCCCGAAGTAAAGCGCACCGTCAACATCGGCAAGGACGGCCTGCTGAACTTCACCGTGCCAATGCGCAGCAACGACATCACCTTGCTGACGCTGGACCCGGTCAAGCGCTGAAACGCAGTGCTGCTTGCATCACGATACGCCCCCTAACCGCCGTCTTTCCAGCCACTCTCCCAGGCGTATCGGCGCAAAAGACCCAGACGCTGGCAACCGGAGCAGTGCAGCTCGGCTGTGCTGGTCTCCGCATACCAACCGCCCGCGAGTGACGGCTCCTGGCCGAGACCTAACCTCCGTGGCCATCATCTCGACCGGCAGCACCGCCGCAAAGGCGACCGGCGCCTTCAAGCTGGAAGCAGCCGAGGCTTCAATAGAACCAGCGCAGCGGTGCGAGCACGGTCTGAGGGAACAGGACCATCACGAACATCACCGCGAACTGGGCGGCCATGAAGGGCAGAACCCCGCGCGTGACCTCGTCCATCTTCATGCGGCCAACACCGGCCACCACGTTGAGGACGGTGCCGACCGGCGGCGTGATCAGGCCGATGGAGTTGTTGACGATGAAGAGCACGCCGAAATAGACCGGGTCGATGCCGGCCGCCTTGATCAACGGCATCAGCACCGGCGTCAGGATCAGGATGGTGGGCGTCATGTCCATGGCCGTGCCCACGAGCATCACGAGCACCATGATGGCGGTCAGGAGCAGCGTCTGGTTGTCCAGCAGCGGACGAAGCAGGTCCACCATCTGCACCGGCAAATTGGCCACCGTGACCAGCCATGCAGACACCATGGCCGAAGCCACCAGGAACATGACCACCGCCGTGGTGCGCGCGGCCGTGATGAAGATGCGCATCAGCGCCTGCAGCTTCAGCTCGCGGTACAGCACGGTGCTGACGAACAGTGCGTAGACGGCGGCCACGACCGCTGCTTCGGTGGGCGTGAACACACCCATCCGCAGCCCCACCAGGATGAAGACCGGCAGCATGAGCGCCCACACCGACTCGCGTGCCGCGGCCCAGACTTCGGCGCGCGTCTTGCGCTGAGGCAGGGCCAGCGCCTCCTTGCGGCCGACCCACCACCAGGTCAGCGCCAGGCCGATGCCGATCATGATGCCGGGGACGATGCCGGCGATGAACAGCTTGCTGATCGACACATTGGCGGCGACGCCGAAGATGACGAAGCCGATGCTCGGCGGAATGATGGGACCGATGACACCCGCCGCTGCGATCAGCCCGCCGGACACTTCGCGCTTGTGCCCGGCCTTGATCATCATCGGTAGCAGCAGCGCCGTCAGCGCGGCGGCATCCGCCACCGCGGAACCCGACAGTGCCGACAGCAGGCAGGCCGCGAGGATCACAACGTAGCCCAAGCCACCCTTGACGTGGCCCACGAGCGCCAGCGCGAAGTTGACGATGCGCTGCGACAGCCCGCCGACGTTCATGATCTCGCCGGCCAGCATGAAGAACGGCACGGCGAGCAGCGGGAAACTGTCCGCACCGTTGATGAAGTTCTGCGCCAGGATCTGCGCGTCGAACAGGTCCAGATGCCACATCAACGCGACACCGCTCGCCAGCAAGGCATAGGCGATGGGAATGCCCAGCGCCATGGCGCCGAGCAGGCTGCCGAGGAAGATGAGGACCGTCATTGACGTGGGCGACCGGGTGTGTCGCTGGCGCCGTGGGCAGGTGCTTGATCACGCTGCGGTTCGCTGCGCGCCAACTCGGCCTGCAGGGCTTCGAGCTCGGCCTGCTCTTCGGACTCCGTGACCATCACGAGGTCGCTCTCCTCGAGGTTGCCGGTCAGCAGCCGTGCGAGCTGCAACAGCAGCAGGATACCGGCGCAGACAGAGAAGACCACGCCCGGCGCATAGAAGATGGCCATGGATGCGCCGGTCACCGGCGCTGCCACGTCCAGGTTGATGCGAGCCTGCTGCCAACTGCCCTGAAGGAACAGCCAGGTCAGGTACAGCATGAGCAGGTGGCCCAACACCATGCAGGCCTTCTTGCCCGCCACCGGCAAGCGCGACACGAGCATGTCGGTGCCCAGGTGTGCGCCGTCCTTCATCGCCACCACGGCGCCCATGAAGCACAGCCAGACGAACAGCCAGCGCGAGACTTCTTCACTGACGGCGATGCCGGAGTTGAAGGCATAGCGCAGCACGACGTTGCCGAACACCAGCACCACCATCACGGCGAGTGCAGCGCCGACAGCCAAGTCGATGGCGCGGCACAGCCGCTGGATGGCGACGTCGATCAAGGCGCCTTCCCCACGAGACGCCCGGCTGTCACAGCCGCGCCCCCTGCAGCAGGCCGCGTTCAGCCAGGTTGCCTATGAGGGCGCGCAGGCCGAAGCGCCACGGCGGCGCCGTCTCGCAATGCGTCACGCGGTTTTGCAGGCTGCCCAGCCAGTGGCTGTGGATGGTGACCACGTCGCCCAGCTTGTGGGTGAAGCCGCTGCCGGGCTCGTCACGGTCTTCGGTGGGCGCGAACAGCGTGCCCAGGAACAGCATGAAGCCGTCGGGGTATTGATGGCTGGCCATCGTCTGGGCCACGAGGTCGACCGGGTCGCGGCTGATCTTGGCCATGGTGTTGATGCCGCGCAGCGCGTAGCCGTCGTCCCCGCTCACGTGCAGGTGCACGGTCTCGCGGCGCACCTCGCTCAGGCCGAACGGGTCGTCGAACAGGCGGATGAAGGGGCCGATGGCACAGGAGGCGTTGTTGTCCTTGGCCTTGCCGAGCAGCAGCGCGCTGCGACCTTCGATGTCGCGCAGGTTCACGTCGTTGCCCAGTGCTGCGCCGACGATGACGCCCCGGCTGTTGACAGCCAGCACGACCTCGGGCTCGGGGTTGTTCCAGGCGGAATCGGCGCGGATGCCGATGTCCTGGCCATGCCCCACGGCCGCGAGCACCGGCGCCTTGGTGAAGACCTCGGCATCCGGCCCGATGCCGACCTCCAGGTACTGCGACCACAGGTTCTTCTGCTGCAGCAGCGTCTTCAGCGCCTGCGCCTGAGGCGACCCAGGGCGGATGTCGGCCAGGCTGTCGCCGATCAGCGCCAGGACCTGGCTGCGCAGCGCTTGGGCACGACCGGCGTCGCCGCGCGCCTGCTCCTCGATCACACGCTCGATCAAGCTCGAGGCAAAGGTGACGCCAGCGGCTTTGACCACTTGCAGGTCGCATGGCGCCAGCAGCCACGGCAAAGCCGGGTCGCGGCCTTCGGCCTTGCTGTTGTCCAGCAATGCGTCGACGGTGCACAAGAACTCGCCGGTCACCGAGCGCGCGGCCGACGCCGGATCGTCTGTCTCGAGCAAGGTGCTCATGGTGGCGAAGTGCCGGCTGACGTCGAACACGCCCTCCGGGCGCAGCACCACCACGGACGGGCCACCGGGCGTGCCAGCGCGCCAGACGCGGCCCACCAGCGTGCCGGCCAGGCCGTCTTGCGGCAGCAGGGGGTGCACGCCCTCGGCGCGCGCAGGCAGGGCGGTCGTTGTCGCGGTCATTCAGGCTTCTCGGATGTTGTGAAAGGTGGGACGCGGAGCGCGTGGCGATGCGCCATGCCGGCAGGCCGTGCCGAACCAAGGAGGGCGCCAGGCGGATGGCTGCGCCTCCCTGTGGAACAAACTACTTGGCGGCTGCCGTGCCGCTGCGCACCTTGGCCAGTTCGGCATTCAACTCCGCCGTCGTGTCCTCGCCGAACTCCTTGCTGAACTTGGCCAGCACCGGCTGCAGCTTGCTGCGCATCTTGGCCTGCTCGGCCGCCGGCAGGTCGGTGATCTGCATGCCGGCCTTCTTGAGCTCGGCCAGGGCCGTCTCGGAGAACGCGCGGATGGTCTTGCGCTCGTACAGCGTGGCTTCGCGTGCGGCGTCCTGCACGATCTTTCGTTCGTCCGCCGAGAGGCCGTCCCAGGTCTTCTTGGACATCAGCAACACCCAGGCGCTGTACATGTGCCGCGACAGCACCATGTGCTTCTGCACCTCGTAGAACTTGCTGGCCAGGATGGTGGCGGCGGGGTTCTCCTGGCCATCCACCGCCGACTGCTCCATCGCCGTGTACAACTCGGTGAAGGGCATCGGCGTGGCGTTCGCACCCAATGCGTTGAAGGTGTCCAGGAACAGTGGACTCTGGATGACGCGAAGCTTCAGGCCGCTCAGGTCGTCCGCGCGCTGCACGGGGCGGCGCGAGTTGGTGACGTGGCGGAAGCCGTTTTCCCAGAAGCCCAGGCCAATCAGGCCTTTCTCGGGCAGCGTGGCCAGCAGCTTCTGGCCAAAGGGGCCGTCCAGCACCGCATCGGCTTCCTGCTCGTTGTTGAAGGTCAAAGGCAGGTTGATCACGCCGAAGGGCTTGACGAGGGACACGAGCGTCGAGCTGTCGGGGACGGTCATCTCAAGGGTGCCGCCCCGCAGCGCCGACGTCATGCTGATGTCGTTGCCCAGCGCGCCGCTGGCGAAGACACGCGCCACCAGCTTGCCGCCGCTCTTGGCTGCCAGCTGTTCGGCGAAGAACTTCAGCGCCTTCGCCTGAGGATGGTCGTCGCTGAGGCCGATGCCGACCTTGAACACGTGCTCCTTGATTTGCGCCGAAGCGGGGCCGGCGAGGGCGGCGAGCAGGGCCGCGGCGAGGCCAAGTGATCTGATTTGCATGATGTCTCCAGGATCGTGAAGTTCGGAGCGTGCGACCTTGCTCCGACCTGCCGGCCCCTCTGGGGCGGTTCTTGGTGGAGCTGGAGGCTAGGTGAGCCCAGGAGCCCAGTCCACTGAATTTTTTAGCTAGCATCCATTCCAAATGCTGATGAGTTCCGACAAGCCCCCTGGGAAACCCTTGGCTGTGGCGCAACTGGCCCGGCTGCGTTTCAGGCATCTGCACTTCCTCGACATCCTGGGACGGACACGCAATCTGCGGCTGACTGCCGAACAGATGCACATCACCCAGCCGGCGGCCACCAAGGTGCTCATGGACATCGAGGAGATGCTGGAGTCACGCCTGTTCGATCGTCTGCCGCGTGGCATGCGGCCGAATGAGCTAGGCCTGTTCACCTTGCGCTACGCCCACGCGGCGCTGGACAGCCATCGCAAGTTCGTCGACGAGTTCAGCACCCTGAAGCAGGGTGGGCACGGCCATTTGACGATCGGCGCCATCTCGGGCTCGGCGGCGCACCTGCTGATTGCGGCGGTGGCCGAGCTGCAGCGCCTGCGTCCGTTGCTGGTGTTGAAGATCCTGGAACAGAGCAGCGACCAGCTGATCATCTGGCTGGCCGAGCGCAAGATCGACGTGATGATCGGCCGTTTCACCGACAAATCGCAAAGCGACCAGTTCCAGTACGAAAGGCTCGCCGGCGAAGGATTGCAGATCACTGCCGGCGTTCACCATCCGCTGCGCGGCGTTCAGGCACCGGGGCTTTTGGAACTCTCGCGCTGGCCGTGGATCCTCTATCCGACGTCCACGGCGCTGCGCAAGGTGTCGGACGACATCTTCAGCAGCACGGGCCTGTCGCTCACCTCGGGCATTGTCGAGACGCCGTCGTTCCTGTTTGCGATTGAGCTGATGCAGAGCACCCACATGCTGTCGCTGCAGCCTGCTGCGCTGGTGGACAAGTACGTGCGGCGTGGTCTGCTGACGCGAATTGCCGCCGACCTGCCCGATCGCATGCCCGACTTCGGCCTGATCACATTGCGAGACGAGCCCCCCAGCACCGCGGTTCAAGCGTTCACGGACGTCATTCGCAACTTGGCCGAGCAGGCGATCGCGACAGCGTAGGTCCGCTGCCCTGCCCTCGCACCCCCGACGAGGGCTGCATCAGCAGCCGCGGCGAGCCCCGGACGACAGCCTCACCATTTCCTGAGCCGGCTGCCGAACAGCGCGTAGAACAGGATGAGCCCGTACCAGGGCAGCATGACCCAATAGCCCCGCTGCGGCGTCCACGCATCGGCGAAGTGGCCGTAGAGCATGGGGATCAACGCACCGCCCGCGATGCCCATGATGAGCAGGGCCGAACCGGCCGCCGTGTACTTGCCCAGGCCTTCGAGCGCCAGCGGCCAGATGGACGGCCAGACCAGCGCGTTGGACAGGCCTAGCATGGCCAGGAAGAACACGGTGTTCGGGACCGACGGCACGCCGGCCCAACCCAGCAGGGCCTGCGAGATGCCCGACTCCGTCGGCGACGACATGGCCACGCCGAGCACGAAGGCGATGCCGCTGACGGCCGAGAAGATCAGGGCCAGACGCTGTGACATCCAGCGCGGAATCAGCGCCACGCCGAGCAGATAGCCCAGCACCATGAAGCCCATGGTGTAGGACGTCAACACGCCGTAGTGGGCCACGCCAAGTTCACGGCCATACAGGCCGATGGTGTCGCCGGCGATGACTTCCACACCGACATAGCCGAACAAGGCCATCGCACCGAGCACCACCTGCGGATGCTGGAAGACGCCCCAGCGCTTCACGGCACCGGTGGGTGCATCAGCCGCTTCCAGCTCGGGCTCGCGCAGCGACGAGAAGTGGATGAGCGCCATGAAGATGACCAACCCCACGGCCATCACCGCATAGGGAAAGACCAGGCGCTGCGACAGCTCGTTGCGCAGCGCTTCCCGCCCCGCCGCATCGACCGCCGCAAGCGCCGACTCGGAGAAGCGCTCCATGCCGGACAGGATCAGCGCCGAGAACACCAGCGGCACGACGATGCCGGCGCCCTTGTTGAACAAGCCCATGATCGAGATACGCATGGCCGCGCTCTCGCGCGAACCGATGCAGACGATGTAGGGGTTGATGGCCGTCTGCATCAAGGTCATGCCGCTGGCCAACGTGAACAGCGCCAGCAGGAAGACTGGGTAGGCGCCTGAGCGCGCCGCCGGAATGAAGGCCAGTGCGCCGATGGCCATGACGCCCAATGCAGCCGTCATGCCTTTCTTGTAGCCGATGCGCGCCAGGATGGCCGCGCTCGGCAGTGCCATGACCGTGTAGGCGATGTAGAAGGCAAACGCCACCCACAGCGCCTGGAAGTTGTTCAGTTCGCAGACGATCTTGAGGAAGGGAATCAGCGAGCCGTTCAACCAGGTGACGAAGCCGAGGATGAAGAACATCAGCCCGATGAAGATCATCGGCAGCAGCACGCCCTGGCCTGCCGTGGGTGTGAGGGTTTTGGTGTGCATTTGAGAAGGCGTCAGGCAAGGGCTGGCAGCGGTGGGTGTACACCGCCGCCAGGAACCGCAACAGAGGTCGAACCTTAGAACTTGGCTCGCACGCCGACGCTGTAGCGAGCGCCGTTTTCGTACACGCCCACCGGGATGCCATCGACCGTGTTGGACTTGATGACCTCGTTGTTGAGGTTCACCGCACTCGCATACAACGCGATCTTCGGCGTCACGTCCCAGCTGGCCGACGCATCCCACTGGCCGTAGGCGCTGTTGACGACCTGGCCGCCCATCTCCACGTTGCCATAGCTCTTGGAGCGGTAGTTGTACGAGACGCGCAGCGTGATGGGCCCCTGCTCGTAGTAGCCGCTGAAGTTGAACTGGTCACGCGAGTTGCCCAGCACCTTCAGGCGCGGCTGGCCGGCCACGGCGCCGGCCTTGGCGTCGGTGAAGGTGTAGTTCACGACGGTGCCGAAACCTGTGTTGCCGAAGGGCTGCTGCCACTGCAGTTCGAAGCCCTTGATGTCGGCGCCGTTGTCGGCGTTGTAGGGGCGCTCGATGGTCAAGGTCTCGCTGCCCACCTGCTCGGACTTGGAAGCCTTGTAGGTGAAGGTGTCAAGCTTCTTGATGAAGAAGGTGCCCGAGATCAGCGCCGCATCGGCGTAGTACCACTCGGCGCCGATCTCGGCCTGGTTGGCGTGCACCGGCTTGAGCAGCGGGTTGCCGGCATAGCCCTTGGACAGCACGGTGCCGTCGCGACGCATGCCTGGGCTGAGCAGGTCGAAGGTCTGGCGGGCCATGGCGCGCGAGACCGAACCGCGCAGGATGAGCTGCTTGCTGAGGTCGTAGACGACGTTCAGGCTGGGCAGCGCATCGGTGTAGTTGTTGCCGACGCTGGTGGGCGAGAAGCCGCCGCTGGCGTTGCCGAGGTAGCCGTCAGAGGTCTGCTGCGTGCGCACGAAGCGCAGGCCGAAATCACCGCGCAACTGCCCCATCGCATAGTCGGCCTTGGCGTAGACGGCGCTGATGCGCTCCTTGATCTGGTAGTTCTCGTTGAGCACGTCCTTGTACGTCATGGCCTTGTCGAACATCGGGATGCCCTTGCTCGCAACCAGCGCGTCGTCATACCAGGCGTATTGGGTCAGCGCGTCGGACGTGGCCGCCGCCTGGCTCAGCAGCGGCGAGGGGCCGGTGGACAGGTCAGACAGGCTGAACGATTGCCAGCCCGTGGAGCCTGGGCCGGCGGTGCCCTGGATGCGGGTGTTCTTCAGCGTGTTGTCGCGCAGCTTGAGTCCCAGCTTCACGGCCTTGATGACGCCACTGTCGAGATCGAAGGTCACGTCGCCCTGGGCGTAGTTCTCCTTGGCCTCCATGCGGCGGATGCGATCGTCGCCGGCCTTGAGCGTCAAAACCTTGGGGTCGAGCGGGTTGATGTCGAGGTACTTCACGCCGTAGTGATCCGGCCCGAGCGAGATCGTCGTGCGCGTGTCGCCCTCCATCCAGAAGTGGCGGTCATGCGAGCTGCCGCCCGAGCTGTTGGTGGTGCCGACCTGGCCGTGCAGCTGCCAGTTGCCGCCTTGGTAAGTACCGTCCAGGTCCGCCACGCGGCTCTTGATGTAGCTCTCGCGATAGATGGGCTCGAAGGACACGCCGGTCTTGGGACCGACCGTGCCGCCAACCAGCGCCTTGCTGCCATCGGCCACGGTGATGAACTTCGGGTCGACAGCGCTGATGACGCCGCCCACCGCCAGGCCGCCGGCCTGCCAGAGGTAGTTCTGGTTGTTGTTGTTCATCTTCATGTCCGAATCCATCAGATTCAGGACGATGTCAGTGGCCGGGTTGGGCTGAAACTGCAGCGCGAGGTTGGTCGTCGTGCGTTCGCGCTCCTGGCGGAAGATGGCCGAGCCACCACCCCAGGAGGCATAGGCGTTGGTGACAGCACCGTTTTGGTCCTTCACGTCGTACTTGCCGTCGGAGAACTGCTCCAGGCCGTCGCGGCGCATGTGGCGCTTCTGGCTGCTGATGGCCAGCAACACGCCGAAGGTCTTGTCGTCGCTCTTCCAGTTCAACAGGCCCGACACCTGCGGGTCGGTCTTGCCGGGCAGCTTGCTGTACATGGCCTCGGCGGAGGCCTGCAGCGTGAGCTGGTCCTTGAAGGCCAGCGGCTTGCGGGTCTTGACGATGACGAGGCCGCCGATGCTGCCTTCATCCAGGTCGGCCGACGGGCTCTTGAACACATCCAGGCTACCGACGATCTCCGACGGCAGCACGTCGTAGTTGAAGCTGCGCGTCTGCGGCTCGTTCAGCCACCACTCCGACGACGCGACAGCCTGGCCGTTGAGCTGCGTCATGTTGAGGTTCTTGTCCGTGCCGCGCACGAAGATGGCCTTGCCCTCGCCCCAGATGCGGTCCACCGAGATGCCGGGCACGCGCTGCAGCGAGTCGGCCACGTTCTTGTCGGGGAACTTGCCGACGTCCTCGGCGCTGATGGAGTCGACGATGTTC
The DNA here is from genome assembly GCF_054049335.1 of Roseateles sp. P5_E1. Taxonomy (NCBI): domain Bacteria; kingdom Pseudomonadati; phylum Pseudomonadota; class Betaproteobacteria; order Burkholderiales; family Sphaerotilaceae; genus Roseateles; species Roseateles sp. P5_E1. The sequence continues at coordinate 87,713 of NZ_JBFUMN010000016.1, read as the reverse complement.
TGCGACTCGCGCTTCTCGGCGAGGTTCTTCTTCAGCGTGGCCCGCACGCCGCGGATCTCGACGGTGTCGAGCTGCTGGGCGGCGTCCTGGGCCATGGCGCCAAGCGCTGTCGCGCCGAGTGCCAGGCCGATGAGTCGGGGCAAGAGAAGGGGCTTGAAGTGAGGCTTGGCCACGTAGGTGCTCCTGGGCAACGAGTTTTGTTGGACAACAAGGGGCCTCGCCCATGGCGGATGTGCCATCGGGTGGGGCTCAACTCAGAAGGCCAGGGCTGCGTTGTCTCTTGTCGTCAGACCCTGGCCAGTGCCCGCAATCTAGCGGCGGCGCTCACACCTGGAGCAAGGCGTTGCGCTTTGTTGGACTTCATTGCGCCGACGTTACGTTGGCGCAAGACAGGGTCAGGTCGCGGCCGTGATTTGCCCGTCGCAGGCGCCGAAACCGATGCGCCGGTATCCGGGTTTTTCCGCAAAGGCGCGCAGGCCGAGAGTGTCGCCGTCGAGCACGAAGGTGCGTGTCTCGCCATTGGGCAGCGTGATCGGCTGCTTGCCACCTGCAGTCAACTCCAGCAACGAGCCAGCCTCTTCCGGCGCAGGCCCGCTGATGGTGCCAGTGCCCAGCAGATCACCCGGCTGCAGGTTGCAGCCATTGCTCGCATGGTGGGTCAACATCTGCGCCAGCGACCAGTAGGCGTGGCGCAGGTTGGAGCGTGACAGCCGTGTCGCCTCGCTCATGGCCGGTGTCTTGAACCAGACCTCCAGCTCGATATCGAAGCTCGCGTTCGCGCGATGCGCCGGCGAGTCGAGATAGGGCAGCGGCTGCGGGTCGCCGTCGGGCCGCGTGAATGGGATGCGGAAGGGCGCCAACGCCTCCATCGTCACGATCCACGGCGAGATCGTCGTGCCGAAGTTCTTGGCCAGGAAGGGCCCGAGCGGCTGGTACTCCCAGGGCTGGATGTCGCGGGCCGACCAGTCGTTGAGCAGCGTGAGGCCGAAGGCGTGCTCGTCCGCTTCATCGATGCCGAAAGGTTCGCCCAGTGCGTTGCCGGGCCCGACGAAAAGGCCCAGCTCCAGTTCGCAGTCGACGCGCGCGCTGGGCTTGAAGACGGGCACCTCGGCGTCCGGTGGCTTGACCTGGCCCTTGGGCCGGCGCAGCGGCGTGCCGCTGACGACGATGGAGGAGCTGCGGCCGTGATAGCCGATGGGCACCCACTGGTAGTTGGGCAACAACGGGTTGTCCGGGCGGAACAGCTTGCCGATGGCACGGGCGTGGTGGATGCCGGTGTAGAAATCGGTGTAGTCGCCGATGCGGCAGGGCAACGTGTACTCGGCCTCGGGCTGCGGCACGAGTTCGAGTTCAGGCGAGCCGGCCTTCAAGGTATCAAACAGGCGATGGCGAAGCGCGCGGCGCTCGCCGCTGGGTCGAGCCATCAGGGCGTTGAGATCGGTGATGCCCCAGCCGGTCAGGTCGAGGATCTGGTCGCCGATGCCGACGCCCACACGCCAGGGCTCCAACGTGCCGGTGCGGCGGAAAGAGCAGAACGGCAGGTTCTGCAGCGGGAAGTCGGTGGCCGGGTCGTTGGCCGAGGCGACCCAGGAGAGAGCGGCTTGGTCGTGCGTGTGATCAATCATGCTTTGAACTCGTCTTTCAGACCTTGCCAGCAGTTGGCGTAGGTCGCCTCCAGCGGCGCGTCACGTAGCGCCCAGCTCGTGGGCTTCAATGGCCAGCGCGTCTCGAACATGAAGGCCAATGTGGCGTCCAGCTTGTGCGGCTTCAAGTCGGCGCCGCTGGCCTTGTCGAAGGCCTCGGTGTCGGGGCCGTGCGGCACATAGCTGTTGTGCAGGCTGGCGCCACCGGGCTTGAAGCCCTCGGGCTTGGCGTCGTACTGGCCCAGCACCAGGCCCATGAACTCGCTCATCACATTGCGGTGGTACCAGGGGGGCCTGAACGTGTCCTCGGCCACCATCCAGCGCGGCGGGAAGATGACGAAATCGACATTGGCCCAGCCGGGCGTGTCGCTGGGGCTGGTCAGCACCGTGAAGATGCTGGGGTCCGGGTGGTCGAAGCTGACGGTGTTGATCGTCATGAAGCGCGACGTGTCGTACCGATAGGGAGTGAGGTTGCCGTGCCAGGCCACGACGTTGAAGGGGCTGTGCGCCTGCTTCGCGCGCCAGAGCTTGCCGCCGTAGCGCTTGACGATCTCGTATTCGCCCTCCTCCAGCTCATGCCAGGCCACCGGCGCCTCGAAGTCCCGCGCGTTGGCGAGGCCGTTGGAGCCGATGGGGCCGAGTTCGGGCAGCCGCATCGCCGCGCCGAAGTTCTCGCAGACATAGCCGCGGGCGGGCACGTCGAGCGGGTCGACCTTGAAGGCCATGCCGCGCGGCAGCAGCGCGATGGAGCCGGGTACCACTTCCAGCCGGCCCAGTTCGGTGGTCACCAGCAGGCGGCCTTGCTGCGGCACGAGCAGCATCTCGGCATCGGCGTTCACCAGGGCGCGGCGACCCATGGAGCGCGTGGCGACATAGGCGTGGGCACCCATGCCCGTCATGCCGACCTCGCCGTTGACGGCATAGCTGCGCAGGCCGTCGACGAAGTCGCCGTCGCCTTGCATGGGCGTCGGCCCCCAGCGCAACGGATCGGGCGAGGCGCATTCGCCCTCCGCCGCACCGCTTTTCCAGAGCGCCTGCGACAACGCCTCGTAGCCCCCGACGACGACCGACGGCCGGCGACGGTACATCCAGGTGCGCTGGTTGTCGGCCCGCGGTGCGGTGAAGGCGCTGCCGGACAGCAGCTCGGCATACAGCCCGTGCGGCGCGCGCTGCGGGCTGTTGCGCCCGATGGGCAGTGCGCCGGGCACGGCTTCGCTGGTGTGCTGGTTGCCAAAGCCCGTCAGGTACTTCATGGAGCTCAGTTCAGTCATGGTGTTCGTGCGCCAACGCGAAGGCTTGCCGAAGCACCTCACGGTCGCCAATGTGGTTGCACAGGATCAACGCAAGCCGCGCCAGCCAGTCGGCCGCGGCGGCGTCGGTGAGGCCGGCCTGGGCGGCAATGAGCTCGGCGTAGAAAACATCCGCCTCGCCCCCGAAATTTGGGGTCAGTGTCAATTTATGCATCGGGCTTCCCTTGAGCTCGGGCCAGCGCGGCGCGCAGCACGTCGGCATCGAAGCGGTGCCAGCGCGCAGCCACGATGGCGTCGGGACGGATCAGATGAACGCTGCCGGGCCGTGCGCCGTAGCGCGTGGCCGCAACGCCCTCAGCCGGCAGCGTGACCACACGCACACCGGCCGCTGGCACCGGCCAGCCGAAGGCCAGCAGCACGAACTCCGAGCCGAACAGTTCGCTGAGCCAGCCCTCGTCCAACGGTGCGTCCGGCGCCGGGCAACCCGGTGCAGGGCCACCCGCCCAGGCCTCGGTGTCCGGCGTGCTCAGCGGCGAGTCGACATGCTCGGTCGGCGCGGACAGACGGCCGCTGTTGACCAAGGGTTTGGCGAAGTCGGTGCGTGCGGCCAGGTCCAGCGCCGCCTTGCGCAGCCGCAAGCTGAGCGCGCTCTTGGGGCTGATGAAGTCGGTCGCGCGCGTGGAGTGGCCGATGTTGTCGTCCGCCGCCTCGATGCGCTCGAACTCATAGGCGTCCAGCAGCATGTCGCCCCCTTCGCCCTTCAGCACGGCGGCCAGCTTCCAGCCCAGGTTGTCGGCGTCCTGCACACCGCTGTTGGCGCCGCGCGCGCCAAAGGGAGAGACCTGGTGGGCCGCGTCGCCGGCCAGCAGCACACGGCCCACACGGAAGCGCTCGGCGCGGCGGCAACAGAATTGGTAGATCGATGACCAAGCCAGCTCGAAACCGTCGGTGCCCAGCATGGCGGCAACGCGAGCCTTGATGCGCTCGGTTTCGCGCTCCGCCTCAACATTCGCATCGCGGCCGAGCTGGAAGTCGATGCGCCACAAGCCATCAGCCTGCGCATGCAGCAGCACGGACTGGCCGCGGTGGAAAGGCGGATCGAACCAGAACCAGCGCTCGGGCTTGGCGGGGTCCAGCCCACGCGGCTGCACGCCGGGGGCGAGGCGCACGTCGGCGATCAGGAAACGGTCCTCGAACACCTGTCCTTGAAAGCCCAAGCCCAGCAGCGTGCGCGTGGGGCTGCGCGCGCCGTCGCAGCCAACGACCCAGTCGGCCCGCATGTCGAACAGGCCGTCGGGCGTGCGCACATTCAGCGTGACACCGGCCTCGTCCTGCTCCAGCCCGATCAACTCATGCTTGCCACGCAGCTCGATCCGCCCATCCAGTTGTACCGCGCGCACGAGCTTGGCCTCGACCACGTCCTGTTGCAGGTTCACCATCGCCGGCATCTTGTGATGGCTCTGTGGCAGCAGGTCGAAGGCATACGCCTCGCGCTCGCCGTGGAAGACGCGGCCGCGCTGCCAGCGCACGCCTTCGCGCGCGATGGCCTCCCCGATGCCGAGACGGTCGAACACCTCCAGCGTCTTCTTGGCCCAGCAGACGGCGCGCGAGCCCTCACCGATGCGGTCGCTGTCGTCGATGACGACGACGGGCACATCGCGCCTGGCGAGATCGAGCGCCAGCGTCAGGCCGACAGGTCCGGCGCCGACGATAACGACCGGGCGGCGCTGCGGCTGGGCGCTGCGCTGCTCCAAACTCTGGTGATACGGGTACTGCGGCAGATCCATACCGCGTCAGGCCCCTTCCAAGGCCTTCCACATTTCCACGTCGCGCTCGGCGGTCCAGATGCGCGGATGCGATGTGCCACCGGCCTCGTCGTAGGCGCGGGTCACGTCGAAGGGCATGCAGTGGTCGAAGATGACCCAATGGCCGTACCTGGGCCGCAGCGCGGCCAGGGTGCGCTGGTACACCGCCTTCAATTCCTCGTTGGCATTCACGCCCGCTTGCACGGCTGCGAACAGCTCACTGACGAAAGCGCGCGTGCCGGACAAGCCTGCAGCAACCTGCTCGGCACCTTTCAACGCCGGTCCACGCCCTGGCACGAGGGTGTTGGCGTTGAGCGCGGCGATGGCATCCAGCGTTGCCGGCCAGTCGGCAAAGTGCGCGTCGCCGCAGTAAGGCGTCGCGTCGAATTCGACGAGATCGCCGCTGAACAGCGCCCGCTCCTCGGGCAGCCAGGCCACCGTGTCGCCCGCCGTGTGGCCGCGGCCGGGCGAGAACATCTCGACCTTGACGCCGCCCAGGTCCAGCGTGAGCCGGCCGCTGAACGTCAGCGTCGGCCAGGTCAGCCCTGCCGGCACGGACTCGACGTTGCGGAACAGCCGCGGGAAGCGGCCGATCTCGCTGGCCTTGTCCTGCTCGCCGCGCTCCTTGATGAGCGCCAGCGTCGCGTCGCTGGCAATGACCTGCTCCAGGCCCTCGGCCTTGAAGGCCGACGCGCCCAGCACGCGCACCGCGTGGTAGTGGCTGAGCAGCACGTACTTGATCGGTGCGGCCGTCACTTCGCGGATGCGACGGATCACGTCGGCCGCCATGACGGGCGTGGCCTGGGTGTCCACCACCATGACCGCATCGCGGCCGATGACGATGCCGGTGTTGGGGTCACCCTCGGCGGTGTAGGCCCAGGCGTGCTCGGACAGGCGTTCGAAGGTGACCTTTTTCTCTTCCAGGTCGGCTTGCGAGGCAAAGGCTTTGGTCGTCATGCGGGTCTCCAACATCGAAGCCGAAATTTATCCTATTACAAATCAATTCACCAATATAGAATTTTCAGCATGGTTGAGCCCAAGGCCCCGCGAGGCATCCAGAGCATCGAAGTGGGTGGTCAATTGCTGCTGGCACTGGCCCACCGCGGCAGACCCATGGCATTGAAGGACCTGGCCCGAGAGGCTGGCATGACGCCGGCCAAGGCCCATCCCTACCTCGTCAGCTTCATCAAGCTCGGCCTCGTGGAACAGGAGGGCGGCAGCGGGCCCTATGGCCTCGGGCCGCTGGCACTGCAGCTCGGCCTCATCAGCCTGCAGCAGTACGACCCCGTGAGGCTGGCCACGCCTGTCATCGAGGAACTGGCCCAAAAGATCGGCCACACGGTCGCCATTGCCGTCTGGGGCACACACGGCCCCACCATCGTGCGCGTGGCCGAGGGGCCGACGCCCGTGCACATCAGCATGCGCCATGGCACGGTGATGAGCCTGGCGGGCACGGCGTCGGGGCGCCTGTTCGCGGCCTATCGCACTGAGGAAGCGGCGGCGCTGGCGCAGACCCTGCCGGAAGAGGCGGTCATCGCCGCCGTGCGCGCGGCGGGCCTGGCCACGTCGCGGGACAGCGTCGTCGCCGGGGTCAGCGCTGCGGCCGCACCCGTCTTCGACGCCTCCGGGCGCCTGGTGTTGGCCTTGACAGCCATCGGGCCCACTGCCGGCTTGGACATCAGTCTTCAAGCACCGCTGGCCGCCGCGTTGCGGGATGCTGCAGCGCTGTTGTCACGGCGCCTGGGCCGATGAAACATCTCAGCCGCCACGACAGGCAGGCGACAGCAAGTTTTGCTGAAAACCAAGCAAACTATTTTTGCGACCTGGAACACGAGTTCAAGAATCTTTCGACTCAGTTGGCAACTTGTGATTCAAAACATATCTCTTAACGTCATATCTGATCAAATATAGAGATAGATGGTCACATTTGATCTTCACATGCTGCCGAACCATGGCGGAACGTGAAGATGGATTGCTGGTTGGCAAACTGCAGCATTCCAGCCACACCCGCGCATGCTTGGGGGGCGCGATAAATCTCATTGCGATCAATGACTTGCGCTCCAAAACGGCCCTGCATCAGCTGCATTTGAAGAATGGCTAGGGGTTTTCCCAAGCCGGTCTGAATTTCGCGCGCTCCGAGAATTTGCTTCAGCCGCCGCCCGATCGGGCGGTTTGTCTCTTGGCTGAACCGTCTGGCAACACACCCGCTTGCCATTCCTTTCTGGAGCAGTGATGCATAAGCAAACCAAAATCGCCGCCGCGGTCCTGATGACCGTCGGCGGTCTCAGCGCTTGGGCCCAACAAGCCCCCGCGGAACCGCAGCAGATCGAGCGAGTGACCGTCACCGGTTCGGCGATCAAGCGCATCGACGCCGAATCCAGCGTGCCTGTCACCATCGTCAAGATGGCTGACCTGCGCAGTGCCGGCGTGACCTCCGTCGAACAGGTGATGGCCAACCTGGTGGGCGTCCAGCAGTCGACCAATGCGGCGCAGTCCATCGGCTCGGGCAGCGGCGGCGCATCCTTCGCCGACCTGCGCGGCATCGGTGCCGACAAGACCCTGGTGCTGTTGAACGGCGAGCGCATCGCCAACAACGCGGTCGACGGCTCGGCGCCCGACCTGAACATGATCCCCTTCGCTGCGATCGACCGCATCGAAGTGCTGCGCGACGGCGCCTCGGCCCTGTACGGCACGGACGCCATCGGCGGCGTGATCAACTTCATCACGAAGAAGAGCTACAACGGCGGCACCATCACGCTGGGCTATGACAGGCCCAAGCATGCAGGTGGCCGCGCCAAGAGCGCCAACGTCGGCTTCGGCTTCGGCGAGCTGGACAAGCAGGGCTTCAACCTCTCCGGCTTCCTCAGCATGAAGAAGGAAGACCCGATCGCCGGCAACGAGCGCGACTTCAACAAGCGCATCGTCGGCGGCCTGTCCAACAGCACCGATCCCGCCAACTACACCCAGGATTTCAGCGCGCTCTACAACCCGGCCGCTCCGGCCTGCGCGGGCACCGCCCTGATCCCGATTGCTGGCGGCACGCAGTGCAAGATCGTCACGCCCAACTTCGTCGACTTCGCGCCCAAGTCGGACACGGCGTCCGGCATGCTCAAGGGCACGCTGCGCGTCAATGATTCGCTGGAACTGGGTGCAGAAGGCTTCCTGACCCGCAACCGGGTCACGACGCGCATCGCCCCCGTGCCCTACGGCGGCTATTACATGAACCCGACCATGCCCAATGGTCAAAAGAACCCCTATTTCCCCACGGCGCACATCGACCCGACCTTCGATGACGGCACGGCCGGCCTTACCATCTTCAACCCCTCTGCTGCCTTCGCCAACCCGGTGGCCGTGCAGCCGGGCTTCGCCTACGTCTTCTGGCGCGACTTCCCCAACGGTTCGCGCGCCCAGATGAACGAGAACAAGCAAAGCCGCATCGTGCTGTCGGCCGAGGGTAACGCCCTCAACTGGGACTACTCGGTCAAGTTCTCGGCCAACAAGAACACGGTCGACCAGAACCTCACGGGTGGCTACGGCGACGGCGACATGATCGGTGAAGGCCTGCTCGAAGGCGTCATCAACCCCTTCGGCGCCCAGAGCGCCGCCGGTACCGCCCTGCTGGAAAAGGCGGCCCTGAACGGCAAGCTGCAGACCGCCACCGGCAAGGTCAACATCTTCAAGATCACGGCGAGCCGCGAACTGGGTGACTGGTTGGGCGCTGGCCGCCCGGCGCAGATCGCCGTGGGTGGCGAGTACCGCAAGGAAAACTTCGATTCCCACCCGGTCAAGGAATTTGCCCAACTCGTCTCGGCGTCGACCGGCGTCGATCCGGAGGCGACTTCCAAGGGCACGCGCAAGGTCGGCGCCCTGTACACCGAAGTCAACGTGCCGGTGAACAAGATGCTTGAGCTGACCGGCTCGGTGCGCTACGACAAGTACAGCGACTTCGGCGACAGCACCAATCCCAAGCTGTCGTTCCGCTTCCAGCCCAGCAAGGAAATGCTGTTCCGCGGCTCGGCATCGACGGGTTTCCGCGCACCGACGCTGTTCGAGCTCTATAGCTCGACTTCGTTCACCAACACGGCCGGCAACTTCAACAACCCGATCAACTGCCCGGGCGGCACCCCCATCCCCGGCGCATCGCAGGCCAACTGCAATGGTCAGTTCCAGGTCCAGAACGGCGGCAACCCCAACCTGAAGCCTGAGAAGGCCAAGAACTACACCCTGGGCGCCGTGTTCGAACCCATGGCCGACCTGAGCCTGGGCATCGATTTCTGGGCGATCAAGATCAAGAACGCGATCGCCGTGCTGCCGCAGTCGACGCTGTTCCAGAACTACACGCAGTGGCAGCAGTACTTCCACTTCGCCCAGCCCGGCAACCTGCTGTCCATCACCAGCAACTGCCCGGGTCCGAAGTGCGGTTACGTTGAACAGCTGAACCAGAACCTGGGCGGCACCAACACCAACGGTATCGACCTGAGCGCCCAGTACCGCCTGCGTTCCAACGTCGGCCAGTTCGACTTCGCGTTGAACAGCACCTTCGTCAACAAGTACGAGTACCAGGACTACCCGTCGGGCCCGTGGAACCAGAACGTTGGCATCTACTCCGGTGCCGGCCCGATCTTCAAGTGGCAGCACAACCTGACGGCCAACTGGGCCTACAGCAGCTTCGCTCTGGGTACGGCGGTGCACTACAAGTCCGGCTACGTGGACTTCACGCCGACCAACCACGTCTCGGCGTTCACGACGACCGACCTGTACGGCAGCTGGTCGCCGATCAAGGGCGCTTCCCTGGTGCTGGGCGTTCGCAACCTGTTCGACCGCGACCCGCCGTTCACCAACCAGGCCGACCTGTTCCAGTCTGGCGGCTGGGATTCGCGCTACGCAAACGCAGCGGGCCGCACCTACTACGTGCGCGGCACCTACTCGTTCTAAGCTCCCAACGGGCTCAGCCCCGAAAGCCGCTCAGCTTGCCTGAGCGGCTTTTTCTTTGTCGTGGCCAAGGCCGACCGCTACAGCGGCGACCTGCTTTGACTTGAGGTCCTGAGCGGGAGCACCAGCGCACCCTCCGGAAAGCGGGTGCTCATGAAGTCCACGAAGGCCTTCACCTTCGGGCTGGCCAGGCGCCGGGAGGTGTGCAGCACCCACAGCTCGACCTCTTTGCCATCCAGGCTGCCCCACTGCACCAGTTCGCCGTCATCGACTTGCTGCCCGACGATGGACCGCGGCACCAGCGCGGCACCGGCGCCGGCCAGCGCGGCGTCCCTGAGCATCAGCATCGACGAGAGCCTGAGCACCGGCACGGGCTCGATCAGCAGGCGGCCCTCGTCGACAGACCAGGTCTCGCCGTCCCGATAGGCGCTGACGACGGCGGGCACGCGCACGGCCGCAGCGCCAGGCGCGGGCCTGGCGATGGACGGCGCGGCGACGACCACGAGGCGGTCCTTCGCAAAACAGCGGCCCACCAGCGCCGTGTCCACCCGCGGGTTGGGGCGGATGGCGACGTCGAACTGCTCGTCGACGAGATCCACCACGCGGTCTTCCGCCACCACCTCCAGAGTGACGTCGGGATAGAGCCCGCGGAACTCCGCGCACAGCCGCCCCATCGCCAGCTGTGAAAACAGGATGGGTGCCGCCACGCGCAGGCGCCCGGCCACCTTGCCGCTGCCTTCCCGCGCCGCGCCGATCGCATCGGCCACCTCGTGCATGGGCCCTTCGGTACGGCTGAGCAGCAGCTGGCCGGCCTCGGTCAGCTCCAGTCCCTTGCCGCCGCGCTCGATGAGGCGCACGCCCAGTTGCTCCTCCAGGTCCGCCACGCGCCTGGACAGCGTGGCCTTGGAGCGCCGGCTGGCCCGGCTGGCTCGGCCAAAGCCACCGTGCGTGGCCACGAGGTTGAAGTCGGTCAGGGCGTTCAGGTCCATATCGTCTCAATTCAAAGACACATTGTCCTGATTTTGGCGTCTGTGTTTATGGATTGCAACGGCCTATCTTTCGTCCAAGCCAGCGAAACAAATCGCCTGGCCTTGGTCCTTCCCCTTAATCAGCTTTCAAGAGAGTCCATCATGAGCATCCTCGTCATCGGTTCCACCGGCACCGTCGGTTCCCTCKTCGTCCAAGGCCTGGCCAAGCAAGGCGCCCAGGTCAAGGCGATGGTCCGCCGCACCGGCACCCTGTCCCTGCCCGCCGGCGTCGACGGCGTCGTCGCCGACCTCGGCGACGTGAACTCCCTGCGCCTGGCGATGAGCGGCGTGCGCACGCTGTTCCTGCTGAACGCCCTCGCCCCCGACGAGGTCACGCAGTCGCTGCAGGCCCTCAGCGTCGCGCGCGAAGCGGGCATTCAGCGCATCGTCTATCTGTCGGTCATCCACGCCGACCTCTACACCGATGTGCCCCACTTCACCGGCAAGCACACCGTGGAGCGCATGATCGAAAGCCTGGATCTGCCGGCGACCATCCTGCGCCCGGCCTATTTCATGCAGAACGATGCCGCCATCCAGTCCGTCATCGAAGGCTACGGCGTCTTCCCCATGCCCATCGGCGCCAAGGGCTGCGCGATGGTGGACGTGCGCGACATCGCCGACATCGCCGTGGCCGAGCTGCTGCGTCGCGACCGGTCGCCGGAACCCCTGCCCCGCCTGACGCTGGAAGTGGCCGGCAACGAGGTCTTCACCGGCCAGGCGGCTGCCGCCGTCTGGGCCCAGGCGCTGAATCGCGAGATCCGCTACGGCGGCGACGACGTGCAGGCCTTCGAGGCACAACTGGCCGCGCAGCATGTGCCCGCCTGGATGGCCTACGACCTGCGCCTGATGATGAGCCGCATCCAGCAGCTCGGGCAGATTCCGGCCGCCGGCGCAACGCGCACGCTGGAGAAGATGCTGGGCCGCCCGCTGCGGACCTACCAGGCCTTCGTGGCCGAGCGGGTGGCGACCTAAGGCTTGCTAGCCAGGGCGACGCCGGCCAGCACCAGCAGGCTGCCGGCCACGAAACTGGGCGACAACGCCTCGCCCAGCAACCAGACACCCAGCAGCACGCCAAACAGTGGCGTCATAAAGGTGAAGGCGCCCAGGCGCGAGGCTAGGTAGCGACGCAGCAACCAGAACCAGGCCAGGAAGCTGACGAAGGACACGACCAGGCTCTGGAAGGCGAGGTGGGCCCAGACGGCGGCAGTCGGCTCGAAGCGCCACTGACCCGTCGCCCAGGCACCCGGCAGCAGCAGCACGAAGGCGCCGAGCAGCTGGTAGCACAGCGTCTCGGTCGCCGGTGCGGCGGCCAAGCGCGTACACCGGATGGTGACCGTCGTAGCGCCCATGGCCAGGCCGGCCAGCACCGCGAGCAGATCTCCCAGCAGCGCAGAGCCGTCAGGGGCCAGACCGCCGCGCAGGAAAGCCAGCGCGATGCCTCCGAATGCCAGGCCTATGCCCGCCCAGCGACGCCGGTCGAGGCGCTCGGCCGGCAGCCGCCAATGCAGGCCCAGGGCCGTGAACAGCGGCGAGGTGTAGAGGAAGACGACGACGTGGGAAGCCTGGGTCAACTGCAGCGCCAGGGCCACGAGCAGGAATTCCAGCGCGAACAGCGAGCCCGCCGCGGCACCGGCTGCCCAGCGGCGGCGATCCAGCGCCTCGCCGCGCCAGCGCATCAGACCGGCGAGCAGCAACAGGGCGATGCCGGAGCGCAGGCCGATCATCAGCATCGGGCCGGCCTGCGCCGTCACCGCCTTCAGCGACACCTGCTGCAGGCCCCAGAGGCAGCACAGCAGGAGCATGACGCCGCCGGCGCGGGCGTCGAGCGGGCCGGCCGTGATGCCGGGCGGCCGGGCAAGCTTGGCGGGTAATGCGGTTGGGGCGGGATTGAGGTACTTCATGGCCGCCAATGTGCCGGTCGGCCGCGAATCCGAAAAGCACATAATTCGCTTCCAAATCATCCGCTTTTCGAATTCATGCGCGATCTGCAGATCGACTGGCTGAAATGCTTTGTGGCTACCGTCGACGCTGGCTCCCTGTCCAGCGCCGCGGCCGAGATCCACCGCTCGCAGTCAGCCGTCAGCATGCAGCTCAAGAAGCTGGAGGCGGCCGTCGGCCACCGCCTGCTTCGGCGCGATGCGCGCCAGTTGGAACTGACGCATGAGGGCCAGACCCTGCTGGGCTATGCGCGACGCATACTGGACCTTCAGGCCGAGGCCCAGGCGGCGCTGCGCGAGGACGATGTCTCAGGTGTCGTGCGCCTGGGCGTACCGGATGACTACGCCCGCAGATACCTGACACCGGTCCTCAAGCGCTTTGCGCCGCGCCATGGCGGCGTTGAGATTCAGCTGGACTGCGAGCAGTCGACCTCGCTGATCCCGCGCGTGGCGCGTGGCGATCTCGACCTGGCCCTGGTTTCGCGCGACCACGCACGGCGCGGCACCCTGCTCTTCCACGAGCCCATGGTCTGGGTCGGCTCCCCGCAGTTTGAGATCTGGCGGCGCGACCCGCTGCCCATTGCAGTCTACGAGGAGGCCAGCCTGGGCCGGCGCAGCGCCATCAACGCCCTCGCCCTGCAGGGCCGGCCCTACAAGATCGTCTACAACAGCTCCAGCCTGGCAGGGCAGATCGCAGCCGTCGAGAGCGGCCTGGCCGTGGCCGTGCTGACGCAGTGCAGCGCGCCGGCGCATCTGCAACTTCTGGGCGCCGAACAGGGCCTGGGACCGCTGGAGCCGATGCAGGTAGCCGTCTACCGCAGCAAGACGTCCAAGGGCAACAAGGCGGTGGACAGCCTGCGGCGGATGCTGATCGAGACGCTCAGGGTGTCGGGCTGATACGCACCATCATCACGCCGTGAGGCTTCACGCTGCCGCCGACCTCGCCCGAGACGCCGCGGGTCTTCTTGCCCGACCACAGGTCGTGGACCTCAGCCTTGATGCGCGGCGCGAGGTCCAGCTGCTCCCACGTCACCTTGATGTCGGCCGCCGTTTCGCCGCGGTTGAACAGCACGGCCGCACGTTCGCCACCGGCCAGCGTGCGCACCCAGACCTCCAGGTTGCCCTGGCGCCAGACGCGACGGCCCTGCCGGCCCAGCGGGTCCTGGTCAACCTTGATGACTTCGGCATTGGTCAGGATGCGGCGGGTGTCCGCATCCATCTTCGCCATGTCGTTGCCCGCCACCAGCGGCGCGGCCAGCATGGCCCAGATCGAGAAGTGGCTCTCGTACTCCGTCGTCGTCATGCCGCCGTTGCCGACCTCGAGCATGTCAGGGTCGTTCCAGCCGTTGGGCGCGGCGTCGGCCCACAGGTCGGCATTCATGTCGATGATGTCCAGCAGGCCGTGCGACCACTCCTTCTTGCCCTTCCAGGCATCCCAGATGTCGCCCGTGGTGCGCCACAGATGGCCGACGGGATGGGCCCAGCGGCCGGGCTGGCTGCCGCCCCATTCGCAGATGGACAGCACGATGTCACGGCCCGATTCGCGCAGCGCCTTGGCCATGATGGTGTAGGCCGCTTCGGGGGTGCGCGGGCCGGTGTAGCACCAGTCGTATTTCAGCCAGTCCACGCCCCACTTCGCATACTGGCGCGCATCCTGGAACTCGTGGCCAGCGCTGCCGGGGCGGCCACCGCAGGTTGCGGCGCCGGCATCGGAATAAAGGCCGAACTTCAGGCCCTTGGAATGAACGTAGTCGGCCAGTGCCTTGATGCCCGATGGGAAGCGCTCGGGGTCGGCCTGGATGTTGCCGTCCGCGTCGCGGCTCTTCTGCCAGCAGTCGTCGATGACGATGTAGCGGTAGCCCGCGTCTTTCATGCCGGAGGCGACCATCGCGTCGGCCTGCTGGCGGATCAGCGTCTCGCTGACGTTGCAGGCGAACTTGTTCCAGGAGTTCCAGCCCATCGGCGGCGTAGGCGCGAGATTGGGCTTGGGGGCGTCGAGCTTGAGCGTCTCGTGCGGAGCGGCCGGGGCGCCGGCAATGAAGACGCAGGTCGACAGGGCCAGCAATGCGCGGCCGAGCCAGGTTGAAGTCATGGGGAAAACTCCGAAAAAAGTCAGACGGTGCCGCGGCGCGCTTCCAGCTCGGCGCGGATCTCGTTCATGCGCCGCTCGGTCAGGAAGTAGCGGGACACGATGTAGAGGGCGATAAGCAGCCCGAGGATGGGAATGCCCGACAGGGCGACCCGGATCATGAACAGCGCATCCTCGCCCTGCACCGGCAGCTTAGCGTTGAAGCCGGTGAACATCAGCACCCAGCCGGAGGCGCCGTTGCCCAAGGCGAGGCCGACCTTGGAGATCCAGGAGCCGCAGGCGGCGAACGAACCCTCGCGGCGCTGTCGGCTGCCGAGCTCGTCATGGTCGATGACGTCGGCCATCGCCGAGCCGTAGATCGTCCAGAACCCGGCACCGACGAAGGCCACGCCGCCGCTGGCAAACAACTGCAGCCAGGGCAGCTGCGGGTTGTAGAAGAACCAGTCGCCGACGAAGGCGAGGATGCCCAGCACCAGCACCGTCATCAGCGCATTGCGCTTGCCCCAGTGCCTGGCCACCCACCCGGCGAAGGCGATGCCAACGAGGCCGCAGACCAGACCGGCGATGCCCATCATCGAGTTCCACTTGGTGGCTTCAACGACGTTGCCGGCGCAGACGTAGTAGACGGTGGCGTAGTAGCCCAGCATGCCCACCATGGAGGTGGCCATGTTGTAGGCCATCATCGTGCCCAGCATCTGGCGGAAGGGCTTGTTCTTCAGTGTGCGGTACAGGGTGTCCTTGAAGGGCACGCGCTGCCGGGTCTGCGCCACGACCTTCTGGTAGTAGCGTTCGCGGGTCAGCAGGAAAATGGCAATGGAGACCACCACCATGATGCCGCCGAGGATGCTGGTGTAGACCTGGGCACCCAGCAGGATGTCCGGATTGCCCTTCGCATCATTGAAGAAGGCCAGCGTCGTGAACTGGGCCGCCACGAACATCGCCAGCTCGGGGAGCTTCTGGATCGCGTTCTTCCATGACATCACGCGCGTGCGCTCGTGGTAGTCGGGCGTCATCTCGGCGCCCAGGCTGTTCCAGGGCATGTTGAAGCAGCTCATGACCGGCACGTACAGGCAGGTCGAGACCAGCATGAAGATGAAGTACTCGTTGTCGCTCCAACCGCGGCCGACGGCGAACATCAGCGGCAGGCCGATGCCGGCGAGGATGCCGCCCACCAGGATGAAGGGGCGGCGGCGCCCCCAGCGCGTGCGGGCGTTGTCGGAGAGCCAGCCGAACAGCGCGTCCGAAACGGCATCGACCGCGATCTTCAGGAAGATGACCGTGGAGATCAGCCCCGGCGCCACGCCGAGGAAGATGTTGAAGACGTGAAAGGCCAGCGACTGGTACAGCCAGTGGCCCCACATGTCGAGGAAGGAGCCCAGGCCGAAGCCGATCTTCTGCCGCGCGGGCACGCGGTCGGCCGCAAGTGTTGGCGCTGGCGGCACGGAGGCGGTCGGGCGCTGCACGGGCGGCATGGCGGCCCCTTCGGGATCGGCGATCAAGACTGTCTCCTTCGCCTGGCGCTGAGCGAGGCGGTATTTTTAGTAAACAGTCCTATTTTCGTTCGTTGATCGCACGAACGAAAGGCGGTGCAACTACCTAGGCAGCCACCTAGACAGCTGCGGTCTTGCGCCTGGCCTTGCGCGGCGCGGCCTCAGCTTCAGGCGCCGCGACGAAACGGGAACTCTCGCGCACGACCAGCTCCACCGGCAGCGACGCGTCATTGGGCGCGACATCGCCCTCGATGAGCGCCCGCGCGGCGACGTTGCCAAGTGCCTCCTTGTCCATCTTCACAGTGGACAGGGGCGGCTTGTTGCGGGCAGCCTCCTCGATGTCGTCGTAGCCGATGAAGCGGATGTCCTCGGGCACCCGCAGGCCACGCTCAAGGCAGACCTCGATGGCGAACATGGCCGTCGAGTCGTTGTAGGCAAAGACCGCGTCCGGGGGGTTGGGCAGGGTCAGCAGGCGGCTCATTGCATCGCGGCCGGCGTCGCCATATTCCAGCGCCGGGTCCAGCGTGACTTCGTAGTCGGGGTCAAATAGGCGGCCGGCCTCGAACAAGGCGCGGCGGAAGCCCTTGGCGCGCAGCGACGTCGAGTAATGCGCCAGCGGCCCGAAGATGGCAGCGATGCGCTGGGAACTGCCTTCCAGCAGGTGGCGAGTCGCCAGCCAGGCGCCGAGCTGGTTGTCGTCATTGACGCAACGCACGCCCGGGTAGAAGTGGTCCACGAGCACCAGCGGCAGCTCGCAGCGGCGAATGGATTCCATGGCCTCCGGGTCGAAATAGCCTGCACCCAGCAGCGCCTCGGCCTCATGGCGGCGTACCTGGCCGGCCACGTCGTCACCTGCCAGCACCGACATGATGCTCAGCGGCACGCCTGCCTCGCGGCAGGCCGTCTCGGCGCCGTGCAGCACATAGGAATAGAAGGGGTTGTTGGCCAGCGAGCCGAGGCTGCGGCTGTACAGGAAGAGCATGCGGCGTGGCTTGCCGGTGCGCAGCTTGCCGACGTCATAACCCATCTGCTGGGCCACGCCGAGCACCTGGGCGCGGGTCTGCTCCGACAGGCCGGGCTGGCCCTTCAGCGCGCGCGACACCGTGCCGATGGACACGCCCGCGGCCTCGGCCAATTCGCGAATCGTCACTCCCTTGTCGGCCATCACCCGAGCTCCCGCTGTTGTTTAGCACGTCGCATCGGGCGCGATTGTGCATCGGCACCCCAGCGGCCCCGGGTACACCCTATACCGGGGGCAAAACCTAGGCTGGATATTGTTCACTAAACAATCGCTGTTGCATAGAATATTTCCGAACCACCGACGAAGCGCGCCAAGCGCCGCCGACATGCTCCCCTGCCCCATCGCCGTCCTCGGCGAAGCCCTGGTCGACGAATTCCATGACGGACCCGTCGCGGGTGGCGCGCCCTTCAACGTGGCGCGCTCGCTCGCCGCCATGGGCGCGCCGGCCCTGTTCATCAGCCGCGTCGGCGCGGACGATGACAACGGCCGCCTCGTGCTCGACAGTGCGCGCCGCTACGGCCTGGACAGCGCCGGCGTGCAGCGCGATCCGCAGCACGCCACCGGCCGCGTCAGCGTGCACGAGGACGCCGGAGGCCACCACTTCGAGATTCATGGCGACGCCGCCTGGGACCATATCGACGCCGCGGCCGCCCGCCCTCACCTCGCTGAAACGGCGCCAGCGTGGCTCTACTTCGGCAGCCTGGCCCAACGCCAGCCCGCCTCGCGCGCGGCTCTGCGCGCCCTCCTCAAGCCTTTCACCGGCACGCGCTTCCTGGACTTGAACCTACGTGCAGGCAACGAGACTCGGCTGCTGGCCGCCGAGTCGCTGATGCTGGCCGATTGGGTCAAGGTCAACGACGAGGAACTGGCCCAGTTGGCCGGCTGGTTCGATGCCGCCGCGCCCGACGACGCCGGCCGGGCCAGCGCATTGATGGCACGCTTTGCGCTGCAACGCCTGGTGCTGACCTGCGGCGCCAGAGGCTGGCGCTTCTACGCGCCGGGCGGCCTGCTGCTGGCGCAGGGTGCTGGCGTCACCCAGCCGCACATGGTCGACACCGTCGGCGCCGGCGATGCTTTCACCGCCCTGCTGCTGGCCGGCCTGTCGCTGGGCCGTGACCTGCCCGCCACGCTGGCCCTGGCCAATCGCTACGCCTCCTTCATCTGTGGCGTGCGCGGCCCGCTGCCCGCCGAACCCCTTGCCCTGCAACCCTGGCGCACCGCCCTGCATGCGCTGCCGACCTCTGCCTGAACGACTGCCCGACATGGACCTGACCCCGCCTCCCACCTCCCTGGCCGACCTCGTCGCGCCGCCCGCCGGCTCGGCCATGCGCCGCCCCGGCTTCATATTCGGCGCCGGCACCTCGTCGTACCAGATCGAAGGCGCCGCACACGAGGACGGCCGCCTCGAATCCATCTGGGACCGCTTTTGCGCGACTCCCGGCAAGGTGCTGCGCGGCGAGAACGGCGACGTGGCCTGCGACCACTACCACCGCTTTGAAGAAGACCTGGACATCCTGCAGCGCCTGGGTGTGGACGCCTACCGCTTCTCCATCGCCTGGCCGCGCGTGATGGACGAGGCCGGCCGCCCGAATGCGAAGGGCATCGACTTCTACAAGCGCCTGCTCGACGGCTTGGCCGAACGCGGCATCCGCGCCTTCGTCACGCTGTATCACTGGGACCTGCCCCAGCACCTCGAAGACYGCGGTGGCTGGCTGAACCGCGAGACGGCCTACCGCTTTGCCGAATACGCTGACCTGATGAGCCGCGAACTCGGGGGCGGCCGCGTGGCGGCCTGGACGACGCACAACGAGCCCTGGTGCTCGGCCTATCTCGGCTACGGCGACGGGCACCACGCGCCCGGCCTCAAGTCCAACCGCTGGGCCGCCCAGGCCATGCACCATCTGCTGCTGGGGCACGGCCTGGCGCTGCCCATCCTGCGCGCCAACGACCCGACGGCTTTGCACGGCATCGTCGCCAACTGCGCGCCGGGCTATGCCGACACCGACACAGCCGAAGACCGCGATGCCGCTTCGCTGTTCGAGACCTACCAGAACCGCTGGGTGCTGGACCCGCTGCTCAAGGGCGAGTACCCGGCTGACCTGTGGCGCCTGTGGAAAGGCTGCGAGCCCCTGGTGCTGCCCGGCGACATGGACCTCATCAAGCAGCCCATCGACTACCTGGGCATCAACTTCTACAGCCGCGCCGTGCTGCGCTCCAAGGGCCCCGACACCATCGACTGGGTGCGCCGCCCCGAGGTCGAGCGCACGACGATGGACTGGGAGGTCTACCCGCAAGGCCTGCAGGACCTGTTCGAAGCCTTCAAGCGCGACTACGCCAATCTGCCGCCCCTCTACATCACCGAAAACGGCATGTCGAGCGACGACCAGGTCAGCGCCGGCGAGATCGACGACCTGCAACGCCAGGCCTACATCAAGCAGCATTTCGCGGCATGCTCACGTGCCATGGACAACGGCGTGGACGTGCGCGGCTATTTCATCTGGTCGCTGCTGGACAACTTCGAATGGGCCTTCGGCTACGAGCGCCGCTTCGGCCTCGTGCATGTCGACTTCGAGACGCAGCAGCGCACGCTCAAGCGCAGTGCGCTGGCGTATGCGGACTTCCTGAAGGAGCGCGCCGCGGCGCGTTGAGCATGGATATCCGGCGCGTCGTCATCCTCGGCGGCGGCTCTGCTGGCTGGATGTCGGCCGCCGCACTGACGACGGGGCTGCGCGGCGTCGCCGTTGAGCTGGTCGAGTCCGAGGAGATCGGCATCATCGGCGTCGGCGAAGCCACTTTTCCGTCGATCCGCAGCTTCAACGACATCCTCGGCATTGACGAGGCTGAGTTTCTCGCCGCCACGCGCGGCAGCTACAAGCTCGGCATCCAGTTCTGCGACTGGAAGCAGCGCGGCGAGCACTACTTCCACACCTTCGGTGACTTCGGCCCACTGGACGGCCCGATGGYGTTGTGGGGCCAACTGCGCCGCCTGCAGACAGGCCCCGGCACGCCGCTGGGCGAGTTCTGCCTGCCGACGGTGATGGCGCGCCAAGGCCGATTCTGCAGGCCTGCAGAAGGCGAGGACAGCCTGGCCTCGCGCTACACCTACGCCTACCACTTCGACGCGACGCTCTACGCCGCCTTCCTGCGCCGCCTGGCCGAGAGCCGCGGCGCGCGGCGTACCGAAGGCCGCGTCGTCAGCGTGGAGCGCCACGAGGACGGCCGCGTGCGTGCGCTGCACCTGGCCGACGGGCGCCAGGTCGAGGGCGATCTCTTCATCGACTGCTCGGGCCTGGCGTCCCTGCTGATCGGCCAGACGCTCGAGCAGCGTTTCATTGACTACGGCCACTGGCTGCCAGTGGACCGCGCCTGGGCCGTGCCCACCGAGCGCGCACCGGGCGATCTCGCGCCCTTCACGCGCTCGACGGCGCTGGAGGCCGGCTGGGCCTGGCGCATCCCGCTGCAGGACCGCACCGGCAACGGCCATGTGTTCAGCAGCCGCTTCATCGACGAGGGACGGGCGCGCGAACAGCTGCTGGCCCAGCTCGACGCGCCGATGCTGGCCGAGCCGCGGCTGCTGCGCTTTCGCACCGGCCACCGCGAGCGCTTCTGGGTCAAGAACGTCGTCGCCATCGGCCTGGCCGCCGGCTTCCTGGAGCCGCTGGAGTCCACCGCCATCTTCATGGTGCACAACGCGCTGGGCCGCCTCATCCCGCTGCTCGGCGAGGCCGACCATGCGCAGGCCGCGGTCGGCTTCAACGTGCAGCAGCTGCGCCAGTACCAGCGCATCCGCGACTTCATCATCCTGCACTACGCCCTGAGCGAGCGCCGCGACAGCGAGTTCTGGCGCACGCTGACGAGCATGGAGCTGCCCGAGTCGCTGGACTACAAGTTGCATGCCTGGCGCGAGACCGGCACCCTGCATGCCTACGACAACGAGGCCTTCGACACGGCGAGCTGGCTGGCCATCCACGCCGGCATGGGCGACTGGCCGCGGCGCCGCAGCCCTTGGCCGGACGAGATGCCGGCTGAGTTGGCAGCCCGCTATCTCACTGAGCGCCATCAGGCCATTGCCGCGCTGGCCGCCGGCATGCCTGACCACGACAGCTTTCTGCGTGCACGCTTGAGCGGTGCTGCGGGATAGCGCCCATGCTCAGAGCCGAAGCCCCTACCTAGACTGGCGCGATGGAAAACCTGAACAAGCCGCTGCGGCGGGTCGTGATCGTCGGCGGTGGCGCCGCCGGCTGGATGTCGGCCGCCGCATTGAGTGCGGTGCTCAAGCCCCCGTATGAAATCCGCCTCGTCGAATCCGACGAAATCGGCATCATCGGCGTCGGCGAAGCGACCATCCCGCCGATCCGCATGTTCAACGGCCTGGCCAAGATCGACGAGGCGGAGTTCCTCAAAGCCACGCAAGGCACGTTCAAGCTCGGCATCGAATTCGTCAACTGGGGCCGCCAGGGCGAGCGCTATTTCCACGGCTTCGGCGGCGTCGGCCGCGAGGCGCTGTGGCCGGTGGACTTCTCGCAATACTGGCTGCGCCTGCGCGCGCTGGGCCGCGCGCTGCCGCTGGACGCCTACGTCATCTCCAACATGGCGGCCAAGGCGAATCGCTTCATGCTGCCGCGGCCGGACATGCAGAACTCGCCGATGGCCGCACTCGGCTATGCCTATCACTTCGACGCGTCGCTGTACGCGAAGCACCTGCGTGCCCTGAGCGAGCAGCGCGGCGTGCGCCGCACCGAAGGCAAGGTCGTGCGCGTGCTGCTCAATGAAGAACCGGGGCCAGCCGAAGGCCATGTGCGCGCCGTGCAGATGGAAAGCGGCGAACTGGTGGAGGGCGACCTCTTCCTCGACTGCTCCGGCTTTGCCAGCCTGCTGATCGAGAAGGCCCTCGGCACCGGTTTCGAGGACTGGAGCCACTGGCTGCCCTGCGACCGCGCCGTGGCGGTGCCCAGCGAGAGCACGAGCCCGCTGCTGCCCTATACGCGTTCGACCGCGCACCGGGCCGGCTGGCAATGGCGCATTCCGTTGCAGCACCGCGTCGGCAACGGCCATGTCTATTCCAGCAGCCATGTCAGCGACGACGAGGCGGCCGGCGTGCTGCTGAAGAATCTCGATGGCCAGCCGCTCGCCGACCCGCGGATCATCAAGTTCCGCACTGGCATGCGTGAGGAGGCGTGGCGGCGCAATGTGGTTGCCATCGGCATGTCGGCCGGCTTCGTCGAGCCGCTGGAGTCGACGGCCCTGCACCTGATCCAGATGGGTGTGGCCAAGCTCATCGAGGCCTTCCCCCACAGTGGCTTCGACGCCCTGGAGATCGCCGAGTACAACCGCCAGAGCCGCGAGCGCTACGAATACGTGCGCGACTTCATCGTGCTGCACTATCACCTGAACCAGCGCGACGACAGCGAGTTCTGGAAGGCCTGCGCGGCCATGGCCATTCCCGAGGCCCTGCGCTGGCGCATGGCGCTGTATGCCTCCAGCGGCCGCCTGGCCAATGTCGACGGCGACCTGTTCCGCGAGCCGAGTTGGCTGGAGGTCATGGAAGGCCAGAACCTGCGCCCCAAGGGCTGGCTGGCGCTCGCCGAGCTGCAAGGCGTCGAGGAAACGGCCGCCTACTTCAAGGGCGTGTCCGACACCATCGCGCAATGCGTGGCCGTGATGCCCGATCACGCGGAGTTCGTGCGGCGCTACTGCCCAGCGATGCCAGTCTGATCACGCGAAACGGCTGAGTGAGGTGGAACTGCTCTCCGTCTCGGCCGACGCGATTGACGCCCACCCGCTGATCCGCGAGTACTTCGGGGCGCTGTTGAAGCGGGAGCAGCCCGAGGCGTTCCAGGCGGCCCACTCGCGGCTGTTCGACTATCTGTGCGAGAACACGCCGCACCGCCCGGACGGCCTCGACGGACTGGCCCCGCTCTACGAAGCGCCACCCACGGCTGCCGCGCCGGACGACAGCAAGAGGCGTTTAGGTCGGAGCGACGGGCCTTGCGTCGAGGACCTGCTCCGCAAGTTCCGGAAGTGACGGCCGAACGGCGGGTTGCCTGAACCCGCCGGGTCGGCCTACGCTTTCGCATCCAGCCAACCGCTTCACTTCGGATCGAAAGCCATGACCTCACTGCCGTCCCGCCGCCGATTCACCGCTGCGCTGCTGCTCGGCAGCCTGGCAGGTGGCTGCGCTGCCGCCGGCGAGTCGGTGAGCATCCCGCCGCCGGCCCAGGATCCGGCACCCACGGCAACCGGCCTGCAGACCGCGGTGTTCGCCGGTGGTTGCTTCTGGGGCGTACAGGGTGTGTTCCAGCATGTGCAGGGCGTACAGCAGGCCGTCTCCGGCTACGCGGGTGGCACGGCGAGCACGGCTAACTACAAGCAGGTCACCAGCGGCCGCACCGGCCATGCAGAGGCGGTCGAGGTGACGTTCGACCCATCGCAGGTCAGCTACGGCGCCTTGCTGCAGGTCTTCTTCTCCGTGGCACACAACCCGACGCAGCTGAACCACCAGGGACCGGACATCGGCCGCCAATACCGCTCGGCCCTGTTTCCCGCCGACGCGGCGCAGCGCGAGACGGCCCAGGCTTACATCGCGCAATTGGACGCGACAGGGCTCTACGGCAAGCCCATCGTGACCAAGGTGGAGAACAGGGGCAACTTCTATCCCGCCGAGAAATTCCATCAGGACTACTTGGTCGACAACCCGCGAGACCCCTACATCGTGTTCCACGACCTGCCCAAGATCGCGGCGCTGAAGCGGCTTTTCGGCGAACGGTTCAGAAGCGAGCCCATGCTGGTGAAGCAGGCGCGTTGATCCTGGCCCAGTGGCCGACGCGCATAAAAAAAGCACCGCGGAGCCAACCGCGGTGCCGGGTCTTGCGAGTGGCGGGCGGGCCGGGCGGCCCGCCCTTCATCAAGCTCAGAAGCTGTACTGCATGCTGACGCGATAGCCGCGGCCCGACGTGAAGTAGTTGTGGCCGATCATGCCGATGTGCTGCTGCATGATCTGCTTGTATGTCTTGTTCGTCAGGTTGGTGGCATCGACACCCAGGGACAGATCGTTGCCGATCTTCAGGTGCAGACCTGCGTCGACCTGTCCATAGCCGTCAGCCCATAGCGGCAGGCCCACGGGCAGGTTGTGCTGACCAAAGTTGGCGCTCGCCGGGTTGGTGTCCAGCGCATTGGTCTGGTTGGGGCCGGTGTTGTCGGAGTTCAGCGCCACGCCGTAGAGGTATCTGCCGCGGTAGTTGTAGGCAATGCGGGCAGAGACCGGACCACGGTCGTAGAGCAGCGCGATGTTGAAGGTGTTCTTCGACAGGTTGTCCAGCGGCATGTCGCCGAAGGAACGACCATCGGTGTCACAACCGTTGATGTACAGGTTCAGGTTGTCCTGGCCTGCACCGGGCGAGCAATAGCCCGTGTACACCGCGTTGTAGCGCTTCACCTTGCTGTCCACGTAGGTGTAGTTCGCCTGCAGGCCGATGCCCTGCAGCAGCGAGGGCAGCCCCTCGAAGTACTGCTGGTAGGCCACTTCGAAGCCCCGCGCATAACCCTTGGCGCCGTTGACCGGGCCATTCAGCACGAAGTTGACCGGCTTGCCGTTGGCGTCGTTGACCGTGCGGTTGAAGGCCTGGTTGACGATGATGTCCTTGAGGTTCTTGTTGAAGACGGCGGCAGTCACGGAGCCGTTCTTCGCGAAGTACCACTCGGCCGTCACGTCCTCCTGGTCGGAGCGGATGGGCTTGAGCTCGGGGTTGCCGCTGGCCGTGCCGGTCAGGTTGATCTTCTTGACGTTGGGCGGCACGCTTTGCGCATCGACCTCGATGGTTTGCGACATCGACAGAAAACCCTGCATCTGGCTGAACTGCGGGCGCGCCAGGGCTTTGGACGCAGCAAAGCGGAACTGCAGCGCGCCGTCCGCCGTGGCCTTCCACTTCAGGTTCAGGCTGGGCAGGTAGTCCGTGAAGCTCTGGTTGAAGTTCTGCTCCTTGGCGAACGGCGTCAGCTGCGGCACGGCCAGGCCGACCGCACCGGGGGGCGCGGCCTGCGTGGTCAGGATGGTGTAGCCGTCGGCCTGGTTCTTGGTGTGGACCGCGCGCAGGCCGACGTTGCCGTCGATGGGCAGGCCCACCTCATCGAAGGAAAAGCGCAGCTGTGCATACCCCGCCGTGGTGGTCTCGGCCTGGGTGTTGCGGCCGGCCGGGTCGGTGCCGAAGGAAGTAGGAGCCCACTTGCCGCCGCCCTGGATGCTGTTGGCCTGCTGCGGGCAGCCCGCACCATCCCAGCCCGGCTTGAAGTTCGTGCACTCGTTCAGGTAGAGCTGGTGCAGCTTGTTGTAGCTGTTGGGCCAGTCGAAGGCCACCGAAGCCGCCGGGAAATACAGCGACGGGAGGTTGGCCTTGCCGCCGCCCATGAAGTCGGCGTAGTTGTTCTTGTAGGTGGGGATATCCGGCGCCTTGGTGATGTAGGCCAGGTCGCCGATGTTCCAGCCCACCTGCCAGGCGTGGGTGATGGTCGCCCAGTTGTAGCTCGGGTTGCTGTTGATGGTCTCGGCGTCGCGCTTGGCGATGCGCACGCCCACGCGCAGGTCGTTGAGGATCTTGTTGTCGTGGAAGACCCAGCGCGCATCACCCTTCCAGGCTTTTTGCGTGCCCTTGCCCTTGTCCAGGTGGTCCATCATCATCGCCCAGTAGTACTTGCTGGGGTCGTTGAGGACGGCCATGTCACTGGCGTCGAACACCAGGCGCGGCATCGAGCCGGTGTAGTCCACGGTCTCCTTGGGCAGGGCCACAGCGGTGCCTACCGTGGAGTCGAAGTTGTTGGTCTTGGAGCGGATGTACTGGAAGTCCGACGTCAGCGTCAGCTGCTCGTTGACCTTGCCGGAAATCTTCCAGGCCAGTTCATCGGTCTGCGAGTTGCGCTTGGAGTAGCGCGTCTGGTTCTCGACCTCGATGCCGGTGTAGTTGCCGTTGGCGTCCTTCTTGCCGGTCAGCACGCCCTTGGTCATCACGCCGTTGGCGTCGTAGGTGCCGTCCAGCACCTCGACGTTGTAGGGGTCGACCTGGGCGCTGACGTTGTTCTCGTTCCAGTTGAACTTGAACTTGGAACGGAAGAAGGTCAGCGAGGACTCGACGTCGTCCTTCTTCCATTGCAGCGCGCCGTAGATGCCGTCGCGCGTGCGGTCGTAGAACTGCTGCTTCCACGACATGTCGCGGGAGAACCAGGTCGGGCTGGTCGGCGTGGCCTTGTAGAACGGGTCCAGCACCAGGCCGTCCGTGCGGTTGGAACTGAGCGAATGCGCCACGTCGATCAGCGCGCCGAACTTGCCCGCGTCGGTGTTCCAGGTGTTGGACAGCAGGCCCGAGACGCTGGGCTTGTTCTTCTTGGCCAGGCTGTTGCGCGAGACGTCGAGCGAAATCGAGCCCTTGAAGCCGGGAAAGTCGAAGGGCAGGGCCGTGCGCAGGTTCACCAGGCCGCCGATGGCGCCCTCGATCTGCTCGGCCGAGGGATTCTTGTAGACGTCCACGCCGGCCATCAGCTCGGGCGGCACGTCCTCGAAGCCCAGCGTGCGGCCCTGGTTGGCGCTGAAGGTCTCGCGGCCGTTCAGCGTTGAGCTGACATAGGTCAGGCCGCGGATGTTGACGCCCGACCCTTCGACCGAGAAGTGCACCGGGTCGTTGGACGACGACACCCGCGACATCGTGGCCCCGACGATGCGCTGCAGCACCTCGGACACCGAGCGGTCGGGCAGCTTGCCGATCTCGTCGGCGACGACCGAGTCGACGATCTCGTCTGATTCCTGTTTGAGTTTCTGCGCCGACGCAAGCGCGGCGCGGCGCCCAGAAACAATGACGGTCTCCAGGGCCTGAGGCGCCTTGTCAGCCGCGGGTGCTGCCGCCGGAGCTGGCGCGGGCGTGTTCTGCGCCAGCGCCGGTGTGGCTGCCCAAACCAGCGCCTGTACGGCCGCCAGGGACAGCGTTGTCCTCTTGAAATGTCTCATCCTCTTTGCTCCTCTTCGGTGGGAAACACTCAGCCCTTGCGGGCCTCGTGCCGGTCCTGCTGGTTTCTATGCCGCAGGTATTTGGTAACGCTAACAATGTCCAAACAATCGGACATCCGGACTACTAGGGATAGGGGATATACGCATGGCTCCTGCATTCAACCCTCCTTTCTCCGCAGATGGATGTGCTGTGCTGGCAGCTCAAGTGCCACGGTTTCCAGGGATTCTGGTAGCGCTATCCTCGAGCCAACGAGGCGCTCGGCGCCAGGCACCAGATCGATGAAGTTGTCCGCCAGATCCAGGCCCGGGTGCTGGAGCCAAAGGCCTTTGACCGGTCGATCGCAGCTCAGCCGCAAGGCCTGGCCCTCGGCCTGGATGGCGATGCGCGCGCCGGCCAGGCGGTAGAACTTGAAGGGTTCGGTCCAGGCGCAATCCCGCGCGAGCTCGTGGCCGTCCGCATCGAAGGCGCACAACTCGGCGACGACCGGCTCGTCAAAGCCCGGCAGAGGCTGGGTCGTCTCGACGCTGGTCGACGCTGGAACCGCTTGCAAGACGCGGGTGCTGGCGAGCTGGCGTCCATCCATCGCGAACAGGCGCAGCTGCAACGCCAGTTCACAGGCCTGAGCCTCGCCGTTCATGACGGACAGCCGCGCCTGCCCTGCCTCCAGCCGCACGGCTACGGCCAGCGGCGCCAGGGCGCGGCGCACGGCATGCCAGGCCGGCTTGACGGTGCCCGATGAGTCGATGAGAGCCCAGCTCGTCACAGGCCAGCAATCGTTGAGCTGCCAGACCAGGGCACCGCCCACGGCGCGCGCGCCGGGCCGCTGCCAGCGGCGGCGGAAGTCCTGGTAGGCCACCCGCATGGCCTCGGCCTGCACGAACTGCGTCGCGTAGACGTGATCCGCCAGCGTGCCGCCCACGCGCAGGTTGTCGGCCAGATAGACCGACAGGCGCCGATGCCCGTCCGGCCCCGCCGCCGAGCCGGCCTTGTTGTGCCACTGCACCGTGCGGCTCTCGGGGAAGCGCTCGGCTTTGGGCAGCACCGATTCGAACAAGGCCAGCGAGGGATGCGACTGCATGCCGAATTCGCTGACGAAGCGCGCCTGCACGTCGCCATAGCGTTGGTAGGGCAGCATCTGCTGGTGCCAGACCTCCCAGCTGTGGCGGTCGCCCACGGTCGCGTCGGAGGACTTGGCGCCGTCGCCTGGGGTGAAAGGGCTGCCCGGCCAGTAGGTGGTGTCCGGGTCCAGTGCCGCGCAGATCTCGGGCAGCAGGCCCTCGTAGATCGCCCGCGCCTCGAAGCGTTCGGCCGGCACGCCCGGGCCGGCCAGGCCGACGGACTCGGCCAGCATGTAGTCCTCGTTGTTGCCGCACCAGAGCGCCATGCAGGCGTGGTGGCGCAGACGCTTCACGGCGCTCTCAGCCTCCGCACGCACGCTGGCGAGGTAGTCGGCGTTGGCGGGGTAGAGACCACAGGCGAACATGAAGTCCTGCCAGACCAGCAGGCCSAGCTCGTCGCAGGCCTCATAGAAAGCCTCGTGCTCATAGATGCCGCCGCCCCAGACGCGCAGCATGTTCATGTTGGCCGCCGCCGCCTGGGCCACGCGCTCGCGGTAGCGCGCCGGCGTGATGCGCTCCAGCAGGTTGTCGTCGGGAATCCAGTTCGCGCCACCGGCAAAGAAGGCCTGGCCGTTGACCTCGAAATGGAAGCTGCTGCCCGCCTCGCCTTCCACGGAGGCCTGCACGAGGCGCAGCGTGCGCAGGCCGATGCGGCGGCTGTCCTGCGCCACGACCTGATCGCCGTCCAGCAAGTGGGCCACCAGCGTGTACAGCGGTTGCCCGCCCAGGCCGCGGGGCCACCAGAGCTGGGCCTCGCTGACATTCAGCGTCGCACACGCTGCATCGGCTGGCACGACCTGGCGGGCCACGCTGCGGCCGTCGGCGTCCAGCAGCTCGAAGGCGCAGCGCAAGCCGGCGGCACCGGCGGGCCGCGCCGAGACCTGCAGCGTCGCGCGCCGCCCGGCCACGTCAACCTCGCTGCGGCAGTGCAGATCGTCCAGGCGCGCCGACCAGCTGTGCCGGCGCACCGCGCGCCAAGGGCCGCTGACGAGGAGCTCGGGACCCCAGTCCCAGCCAAAGTGGTACTGCGCCTTGCGGGCATGCAGACGGGCGCTGTCGCCGTTCCAAAGCTGACGCTTGCCATGCACGGCCTCCACCTCGCGGGCACGGCCCAGCGGCGGCTCGAAGCACAGCAGCAGTTCGTTGCGCCCAGGCTGCAGGCGGCGGCGCACGTCGACCCGGCGCGGCACGAACATGTTGTCCGATGCCAGCAGCTTCTCGCCGTTGAGCCAGACGCTGCAATAGGTGTCCAGACCCTCGAAGACCAGGTCCTCGTGGTCGGCCAGCGCGCCGGCCTCGAAGCCCAGCCGCCAGGCCCAGCGGCGCTCGCCGACCCAGCGCACCTCGGCCTCGTTCATGCCGTAGAAGGGATCGGGAATGCGCCCGGCCGCCAGCAACGCGCCATGGGCCGTGCCGGGCACAGTGGCCGGCAGCCAGGCATCGGCGGGCAGAGCCGACAGCGCCGGCCCGCCAAGGCCCTCGGGCGCCTCGGCCAGCAGCCAGCCGTCGTGCAGATCGATCAGTCGTTCAGGGCTCACGTGTCGGAGTCGTTGCGGTTGCGTTGCACACCAGCCCGCGGCGGGAGACCCCGAGCCGAACGGCACGCTTCGCCGTTCAGCCTCTGCGCCGCGCCTCAACGCGGCCGCGGCTTGTCTCCTGCTTCGCCACAAGCAAAGCTAAACATTGTTCTGTTGCGCATTCTGTTTCTCTACGACAACGCTAGCACTCGGGGATATTCCTGATGTTTTCTGGAAGAGACAGTCAACACAGCCGCTCAACTGCCGCACATAATCCCGTTCGTTTAGTAAACAACAACGAGACAAGGTGGCCAAGCCGGCCACGCGCTTCCCCCGCAATGAAAGCCCTGCTCACCCAGGCGGCGCTGGTTCTCGGTCTCGCAGCCGGCGCGCCACTCGCCCACGCTGCCCGCCTGGTCATCTGGATGGTGGGCGACGACAAGACGCCCCAGGTCATGCAGCCGGCCGTCGCCGCCTTCCGCGCCGTCCATCCGGATGTCGCCGTGGAAGTGCGCGACGTGCCCTGGGCTGACGCGATGACCAAGTACTCCGCGGCACTGGCCAGCCGGCGTGGGCCTGATCTCGTCACCGGCAGCACCTCCTACGCGATCGCGCTCGGCGCCAAGGGCGCGCTGGTCGACCTGAACCAGGCTGCGCCCGACCTCGCCCGCCAGCTCGAACAGCACGCCAACCCCGGCGCGCTGCGCGCCATCCGCCGCCCGGACGGCCGCCTCTACGGCGCCCCCTTCGACATGCATGTGCAGCTGCAGTACTACCGCAGCGACTTGGCTGCCGAGGCACCCGGAGACTGGGAAAGCTTCATCCGTGTCGCCCGCACGCAACGCGCCCAGGGACACGGCTTTGCACAGCAATGGGGCAATACCAGCTGGCTGGGCTTCTACCCCTACCTGCGCCAGGCCGGCGGGGCGGTCTACGACGCCAACTGCGCACACGCCGTCATCGACAGCCCCGAGGCCGTGCGCGCGCTGACCTATTACGCGCGCCTGTACCGCGAGCTGCAGGCACCCACCGATGGCTGGCCCGACGCCGACGRCGGCCTGGAAAGCGGCGCCTACGGGTTGATGCAGTCCGGCACCTGGCTGCTGTCGCGCATGGACATGGTGCACAAGGGCCTGGTCGGGCGGTGGGCCGCCGCGCCGCTGCCCATCGGCCCGACGGGCAAGCGCACCGCAGTGCTGGGCGGCACGGTGCTGGCCATCACACGCTTCTCGCCCAATCGCGAGCTGGCATTGGACTTCATGCGCACCGTCTACCAGCCCGAGGTCACGCGCCGCATGGCCGAGGCCGCATTGGCCTACGGCGGCATGTGGCTGCCCTCCGGCCGGCAGGATCAGATCGCCACCCTGCCCCTGCCCCACCGCGAGGCCCTGCTGACCCAGCTCGCCGACGCCGAGGGCCCGCCGCCCTGCCCCGCATGGATGCGCCAGGACTACATCGTCACCCGCGCCGTGCAGCGCGTCGTGCTGGCCGGCGGCGACCCGCAGGTGGAGCTGAGCCGCGCTGCCGATGTCATGAACCGTGCACTGGCCGCATTGGGAGCGCAGCCATGATCTGGCGCCGCCATGGCCGTGACATGTTGCTCGTCGCGCCCTTCTTCGCCCTGTTCGGCCTGTTCGGCGTCTGGCCCGTGCTGCGCTCGGCCTGGCTGAGCTTCACGGACTACCACGCCACCGACGCCCCCAACTGGATCGGCCTGCGCAACTACGCCGAGCTCTTCGCTGACGAACGCTTCTGGACGGCGCTGGGCAACACCGCCACCTACATGGCCTCGGTGTCGGTCATCGCCGTGCTGCTGGGCCTGCTGCTGGCGCTGAACTTCGGCAGCAACTCGCGGCTGCACCAGTGCGTGCGCGTGGCCTTCTTCCTGCCAGCCGTCGCTGGCGGCGTCGGCGCCATCTCGGCCTGGAAGTGGCTGGCCAACTCCGAGGCCTATGGCCTCTTCAACAGCATCCGCGCGGCCGTCGGCCTGGAGCCGGCGCGCTTCCTCGGCGACCCGCAATGGACGATGCCCGTCCTCGTCCTCGTCGGCGTCTGGTCGGTGCTCGGCTACAACCTCGTCATCTTCGTCGCCGGCCTGCGCGCCATCCCCGAAGAGCTCTACCAGGCCGCGCGCCTGGATGGCGCCTCACGCTGGCAGCAGCTGCTGCACATCACGCTGCCCAACCTGCGCCCCACGCTGGTCTATGTGAGCGTGACCGGCATGATCGCCAGCTTCCAGGTCTTCTATGAGCCCTATCTGCTCTACGGCGCGGTCGAGACGCTCGGCGGCCCGCTGGACTCGGCGCTGATGCTGGTGACCTATCTCTTCGACCGGGGCTTTCGCCAGCTCGACCTCGGCCTGGCCTCGGCGGCCGCCTGGGTGCTGACGACGCTGCTGTTCGGCCTGACCTGGCTGAACCTCAAGCTGATCGGCCGGGAGGGCGGGCGATGAAGTGGACTCGCATCCTCCAGGCACCGCTGTGGCTGCTGGTGCCCGCCATGCTGCTGCCCTACTACTGGATGGCCGCCGGCGCCTTCAAGACCGTGGCCGAGCTGCTGCGCCAGCCGCCCACGCTGCTGCCGCAGGCGCCGACCTCGCGCAACTTCTTCAACCCCGACTGGGCCGGTACCACGGCCGATCCGACCAAGCTCGCCGGCATCCTGCAGGTGCAGGTCGAGGGCCACGGCTTCCTGCGCTTTTATGCCAACAGCCTGCTCGTCACCATCGTCGTCACGGTCGTCAGCCTGCTGGCCGCGTCCCTCGTCGCCTTCGTGCTGACCAAGCGGCCCTTCCCCGGCAGCCGCTGGCTGTTCCGCGCGCTGCTGGTGTCGATGATGCTGCCGTGGGAAGTCACCATCGTGCCCAACTTCGTCACTGTGGCGCAGCTGGGCTGGATCAACACGTACGCCGCCCTGCTGGTGCCGGGCCTGGCGAAAGCCTTCGTCGTCTTCTACTTCCGCCAGGCCATGCTGAGCGTGCCCGACGAACTCATCAGCGCCGCGACCCTGGACGGCGCCGGCACGCTGCGCATCTGGTGGAGCGTCGTGCTGCCCATGCTGCGGCCAGCTCTGGCGGCGATTGCCATCCCGGTGGCGGTGGGCGAGTGGAACAACTTCCTGTGGCCGCTGCTCGTCGTCAACGACGCGGCCACGCTGACCCTGCCGCTGCAACTCGGCAAGATGGCGGGCGACCTGAGCTTCAACCCGCAATCGGCCGCCGTGTTGATGGCGGGGTCGCTGCTCGCCTCGCTGCCGGCCGTCGTGCTCTTCCTGGTTTTCCAGAAGCAGTTCGTCGCCGGGCTGCAAGCGGGCGCTACCAAAGGCTGACATGAATTTGCTGAAAGGATTTGCGTTGTCTTTGTCTCTGATGCTGCCGGCGGCCGGACAAGCCGACGCTCGACTGCAAGGTGTCATGCAACGGCTTCAGGCCGGCGAGACCATCACGCTCGCGACGATCGGCGGCTCCATCACGACCGGCTACGCCGCCCAGCCGCCGCGTGAACGAGGCTGGGCCGCACTACTCGCCAGATCGCTGGGACCGAAGGCCAAGCTGGTCAACGCCGGCGTCAGCGGCACCGACTCGGCCGCCGGTGTGCAGCGGCTGCAGACGCAGGTGCTGGACAAGTCGCCCGACCTGGTCATCGTCGAGTTCGGCGTCAACGACCAGTGGCTGGATCCGGCCGTGCGCGGCAGCAGCTATGAAGCCATCCTGCGCCGACTGTTGACTTCCAAGAAGCCGCCCGCGGTCGTCGTGCTCGGCCTGACGCAGCAGGGCAACCAGGCGCGCGACGCGGTCGATGCGCAGCTGAAGCTGGCCGCTCACTACGGCCTCGCCGCGCTGGACTTCGGCCGCTGGATGCAGGCCCGCGTCGATGCCGGCGAAGACCGCTGGGCGGCTCTCTACGACGAGCCCGTCCACCCGAACGCCACCGGCCATCAGCGCATCGCGCTTGCGCTGGCCGAGACACTGCGGGCAGCCGCCCGCGGGCCGGTCGCCGCGCCCGCGCCGCCGCCCGAGCCCGTCTACGGGCGCGCTCACGAGTTCACGCGGATGCTGGCCGGCGAGACCCTCAAGCCCTACCAGGTGCATGGCTTCGAGCGTGGCGGCGAGGTGCATCCCGAGTGGACCGGCCAGCAGCCCGGCTGGGTCAGCAAGGTCGACGATGCCGAGGCTCATTTTCTCGTCTGGGGACGCGAGGTCGCGGTCTTCCACGCCGAAAGCGAGCACTACCGCAACCTCGAAGCCTGGGTGGACGACGGGCCTGTCGTCACGCTCCGCGGCCAGGTGCCGGAACGCAAGGGCTACCTCGGCTGGCACTACGCCGTCGTCGGTCGCGAGCTGGAGCCCGGCGCCCACCTGCTGCACGTGCGCGTGAAGAAGGACGAATGGACCGGCAGCGGCCGCCCGGCGAGCCTGCTGGCCGTCATGTCGGCCGGCATCTTCCCGCCCGAACTCCACCCGAGCGATTTCGTGCGCGAGGCGCCGTCAAGCAAGCCAGGCCTGATAGCCGCGGACGATCCCAAGCTGCGCTGGATCGGCCGCATCGGCAGCGCGCCCGGCGGCAAGCTGCTGGCGTGGAGCGGCAGCGAGCTGCGCGCCCGCTTCACCGGCGACCAGCTCACGCTGCGCCTGGCACCGTCGCGCGGCGGTATCAACCATTTCACCGTCGAGGTCGACGGCCGCCGCCACGCACTGGCACTGCGCAGCGACGGGCCGGCCGACTGGCGGCTGCCCTTGACGACCGGAGAACACGAGCTGCGCCTCGTCAAGCGCACCGAGGCTTCGCAGGCTGAAAGCCTCTTCCTGGGTCTGCGTCTGGCCGAAGGCGGCAGGCTGCTCGACCCTCCGCCACTGCGCCCGCTCAAGTTCGAGTTCTATGGCGACTCCATCACCGCAGGCGCATGCAATGGCGACATCGGCGAAGACCAGTACGCCGACATGTCCAGCCACGACGGCACGCGAGCCTATGGCGCGGTGACGGCTGCCAGGCTGGGCGCGGACTACGTCGGCATTGCCGTCAGCGGCATCGGCATCACGGCGACCTGGGACCAGTTGCTGATGCCCGAGGTCTGGAACCGCTATGCACCGCGGCTGGACGCACCGGTCGCGCCGCCCGAAGCACGCGCCCCCGACGTCGTGCTGCTCAACCTCGGCCAGAACGACCATGGCTTCCCGGCTTCGAAGGGCCAGACCATCGCCGCTGACTTCGGCCCGCGCTATCTCGCCTTCGTACGCGGCCTGCGCGCGCGCTACCCGCAAGCCAAGATCGTGCTGCTGATGGGCGGCATGTCGGCGCCACGCGAACAACCCGCCATCCCGCGTGCCGTGCTGGGCGCCATGCAGACGCTGCGCGCGGAAGGCGACGCCAAGGTCTGGTCCTACCGCTTCGAGGCCTTCTCCTGGGCCCATCCGCGCATCGACGTGCATGCCTTGATGGCCGACGAGTTGACCCGTTTCCTGAAAGACGAGGTGCTGAAATGATCCCAGTTCCCGACATGCGCCAGCCCGCAGCGTTGTGGGCGCACATGCGCCACACGCTGGACTTCTACGCGCCGCGTGCGCGCGACGAAACCGGCGGCTGCTTCCAGTTCTTCAAGGACGACGGCACGATCTACGACCGSCGCACSCGCCACCTCGTCAGCAGCACGCGCTTCGTCTTCAACCACGCGCTGGCCTGGCGCTGGTTTGGCGGACCTGTTCACGACGTCGCGCACGCACTGGCCTTCGTCAACCAGGTCCATGCTCAGCCGCAAGGGGGCTATGCCTGGGTGCTGGACTGGCAACACGGCCGCGCCACGGTGCTCGACGGCGCCAACCATTGCTACGGCCTGGCCTTCGTGCTGTTGGCCAACTCGCACGCCACAGAAGCCGGCGTGCCCGGCGCGCGCGAAGGCATCGCCGCCACCTTCGAACTGATGGAGCAGCACTTCTGGGAACCCGCCCACGGCCTCTACGCCGACGAGGCGACGCCGGACTGGGGCATCGGTCCCTACCGCGGCCAGAACGCCAACATGCACGCCTGCGAAGCCATGCTGGCCGCTCACGCCGCCACCGGCGAATCTCGCTACCTCGACCGTGCGCTGACCCTGGCCACGTCCATCGCCCAACGCCAGGCGGCGCTCGCGGGCGGCCTCGTCTGGGAGCACTACAACACCGACTGGACACCCGACTGGGACTACAACCGCGACGACAAGACCAACATCTTCCGGCCCTGGGGCTTCCAGACCGGCCACCTCACCGAGTGGGCCAAGCTGCTGCTGATGCTGGATCGTCGTCTGGGCGCAGCGGCACCCGGCTGGCTGGTGCCGACGGCGCGCCACTTCTTCGACACCGCCATGCAGCGCGGCTGGGACGGCGTTCACGGTGGCCTCGTCTATGGCTTCGCGCCGGACGAATCATGGCGCCCCCCGCCTGCGGGTACGCAGTCGTCCCCCCGAGGGGGACACGCCGGCCTTGGGAGCGGCCCGGCGCCCGACATGAAGGTGTGCGACGCCGACAAATACTTCTGGGTCCAGGCCGAAAGCCTTGCCGCCGCCGCCTGGCTGGCCGTACGCACCGGCGACGACGCGTACTGGGCCTGGTACGACCGGCTCTGGGCCTATGCCTGGCAGCACTTCGTCGACCACGAGCACGGCGCCTGGTATCGCATCCTCGCGCCCGACAACAGCAAAGTCACCGACGAGAAAAGTCCCGCCGGCAAGACCGATTACCACACCATGGGTGCCTGCCAGGACGTGCTGGCCGCGCTCGGCGTGCAACCGCCGGCGCGGGGCTGACGCCATGGGCCGCCTTGCCACTGCCCTGCTGATCGCGCTGCTTGCTGCCTGCGGTGGCGGAGGTGGTGGTGCCGCCGCCGAGCCGGCACCGCCCACGCCCACAGACCCCTGGGCCGCCTACCCGACCACGCCGTCCGGGACACCGCCCGGCGCCTCGGCACAGGCCCGCACCGCCGCCGCGGCGCTGGGCGGCGGCATCAACTTCGGCAGCATGCTGGAAGCGCCCAGCGAAGGCGCCTGGGGGCTGAAGGTCGAAGACGAATTCATCCAGCTCGTCGGCCCGAGCGCCAGCCCGTCTTACAGCCAGGCGGTGCGCCTGCCGGTGCGCTGGAGCAACCACGCCAGCCTGGATGCCGCAGCCACCATCGACGCGGCCTTCATGACCCGCGTCGAAGGCATCGTCACCAAGCTGCTCGCGCGCAATGTCACCGTCGTGCTGAACATGCACCACTACCACCAGCTCGATGGCGATGCCGTCGAGGCGGGCGAAGCCAGCGTCGCGGCGGACGTGGTGCAGTTGCGCTTCCTGGCCATGTGGCGCCAGATCGCTGAGCGCTTCGCCAATGCCGGGCCGGGCCTGGTGTTCGAGCTCTACAACGAGCCGCACAACAAGCTCGAGGCCGACTGGAACACCCTGGCCTCGCGCGCCCTGCGCGTGGTGCGCGCCAGCAACCCGAACCGCATCGTCATGATCGGCCCGGTGCAGTGGAACAGTCCCTGGGCGCTGTCCAAGCTGCAGCTGCCGGCCGACGCCAACCTGCTGCTCACCGTCCACCATTACGAGCCATTCACCTTCACCCATCAGGGTGCGGAATGGGTCAGCCCCTCACCGCCCGTGGGCGTGGATTGCTGTGACGCCACCCAGCTGGCCAAGATCCGCGAAGGCCTGGACCTGGCCGCCAACGAAGGCAAGCGCCTGGGCTACCCCGTGGTGGTCGGCGAGTTCGGCGCCTACAGCCGCGCGGCACTCGGCGCCCGGGTGCGCTACCTGAAGGCGATGCGCGCCGAGATGGCCGCCCGCCAACTGCCCTGGATGTACTGGGAACTGGCCTCGGGCTTCGGCCTCTATGACCCGCAAGCCCATGCCTGGCGGACCGACCTGGTCCAGGCGCTGTACGGCACCACCCTGACGAAGGACTGATCCATGAAGCTGCGACACCTCGCCACCACCTGCCTGCTGGCGTCCCTCGTCCAGGGCGTCTGCGCGGCCGAACTGCTGCCCTGGCGCGGCATCAGCCTGTCCAGCGCCGAGTGGGGCGAGAAGCTGCCCTTCCCCGGCATCTATGGCAAGGACTTCGTCTATCCCAGCGTCGCCAGCACGGCCTACTTCCAGGCCAAGGGCATGAATCTGATGCGCATCGCCTTCCGCTGGGAGCGCCTGCAGCCGGTGTTGAACGGCGAGTTCGACCCGACGGAACTCGCTCGCCTGCGCGAGTTCGTCGACGGCACGACCGCCCGCGGCCTGCATGTGCTGCTGGACCCGCACAACTACGCGGCCTACAAGGAGGTGCATGTCGGCAAGCCCGAGGTGCCCATCGCCGCGTTTGCCGACTTCTGGCGGCGCCTGGCCCTGCAGTTCAAGGACAACCCGAAAGTGCAGTTCGGCCTCGTCAATGAGCCGCGCAACATGCCGACCGAGACCTGGGGCCAGGCCGCCCAGGCCGCCATCGATGCCATCCGCAAGACCGGCGCGACCAACCTCATCACCGTGCCCGGCAACGGCTACACCGGTGCCTGGAGCTGGTTCGAGTCCAAGTGGTACGGCACGCCCAACGCCGAGGTCATGGGCAAGGTGAGCGACCCGCTGGACCGCATGGTCTTCGAAGTGCACCAGTACTTCGACAAGGACGGCTCCGGCACCAGCCCCGAATGCGTCAGCCCCGAGATCGGCGCGGAGCGGCTCAAGCGCTTCACCGAATGGCTGCGCAAGAACAAGCGCCGCGCCATCCTGGGTGAGCTGGGCGGCGGCGCCAATGCCGTCTGCGAGCAGGCCGTGACCGGCGCGCTCAAGCATCTGCAGGCCAATGCCGACGTCTGGGACGGCTGGCTGTGGTGGGCCGGCGGCCCGACCTGGGGCGACTACTTCTTGTCGCTGGAACCCACCGCCGACGGCCTCGACAAGCCGCAGATGCGCTGGCTGGCGCCTTTCCTCAGCCCAATTGCAGTTCAACGTCCCTGAGCGACTGAAGGAAGTCCTTGGCGTCGAAGGCTTCACCCAGGGCCAGCGCACCGCTGCGCTCGAAGGATGGCTGCAGCATGCGCTCGGCCGCCTCCACCACCAGCGGCGCCGACACCGCATAGATGTCCTGGCCATGGGCGATGGCCTTTCTCGCGCTCGCCCCTTCGCCGGCTTGGACGACCATCTCGAAGCGCTGCGCTGAACGCCCCTGCGCGTCGGCGGCCTCGGGTGGCGGTGTGGCGGTGTCGCGGATCTCCTGAAGCGACGACGATGTCAGCCACGAGCGCAGGTTCTGCACGCGCAGGTGGCGGGCGATGGTGATGACCTCGCTGAAGGGCAGCTCGACCATGGTCTGCTCACCGTGCTCAGCGCTGAACGCCCAATCGCGCTGCGCCGCGGGCGTCGGCATGCGCACGATCTGGCCGCCTTGCAGCACAACGCGCGGCACCTGGTTGCGCTCACCGGTCTTGCGGGTGCCCTCGGTGGGCCACCAGTGGTCCAGCGCGATGGCGATGGCCAGGTCGTGCACGGCGCCGTCGCCCATCAGCGCCGTCGCCAGCAGGTCAGCCAGCCCGCCGTAAAAGCCCGCCGCCGGAATGATGGCGACGCCAGCCACGCGAGCCCGGGCATCGAAGTTCTCGAAGACGGCTTCAGCGCTGGCCTGCTCGGCGGTCACGTCGATATAGCCGCAGCCAGCGCGCAGGGCGGCCTCGATGACCGGCGCCGCCGTGTCGAGAAACGGCCCGGCGC
Organism: Roseateles sp. P5_E1; assembly: GCF_054049335.1. Classification (NCBI taxonomy): domain Bacteria; kingdom Pseudomonadati; phylum Pseudomonadota; class Betaproteobacteria; order Burkholderiales; family Sphaerotilaceae; genus Roseateles; species Roseateles sp. P5_E1. The sequence continues at coordinate 48,185 of NZ_JBFUMN010000016.1, read as the reverse complement.
AGTTGATGACCACGCCGCAGCCCTGCAGTGCCGCGTCCAGCGCGGCCGCGTCGTCAATGGTCGCGACCCGCGCCTCCACGCCAGCCGGCAGTCGCGACGCATCCCGCCCGATCGCCACAACCTTCAAGCCACGCCTCAGCGCCTCGTTGACGACGAATCGCCCGGTGTGCCCGCCGGCACCGTAGACCGCGATCGCCTTCTTGCCCAAATCCTTGCTCATGATCATCCTTTTGAAACGAGACAGACCTGTCTGTTCTTTGAACGATACAGAATGGTCTGTATCGTGTCAACACCGAATCGACCGCCGTGATGAACATGCCTGCTGAAACTGCCCCCGAAGCCCAGAACGTCCGCGAGCGACTGCTGGGCGTGGCGTCCGAGCTGTTCTACAAGAACGGCGTTCGCGCGGTCGGCATCGATCTGGTCATCGAGCAGGCCGGCGTGGCCAAGAGCAGCCTGTACCGCCACTTCCGCACCAAGGACGACCTCATCGTGGCCTTCCTGGAGCGCGAGGATGTGGACTTCTGGGCGACCTGGGACCGGGTCGCCGCGGAGAACGCGAGCGACGCGAAGGCCGAGCTGGAAGCGCACATGCGCTGGATCGGCGAGCGCCTGGGCCGCGCCAACTACCGGGGCTGCCCGCAGATCAATGTGGCGGCCGAGTTCGCCGAGCAGGATCACCCGGCTCGCGGCGTGGCGCGCGCGCACATGCAGGCGCTGCGGTCACGCCTCACAGTCATCGCCCAACGCCTGAAGGCACGCGCGCCGAAGGCACTCGCCGCTCAGCTGGCCTTGCTCGTCAATGGCGCCTTCGTCAGCGCCGAACTGCTGACGCCGGATGAAGCGACGGATGTGCTGCTGGCCGCGATGCGCGCCCTCGTCGAAGCCGACCGCTAGTCTTCCTTCATCTGCGCCGCCTTGGCCACTGGTGCCAGGCGGGCTTTCTCAGCCACCAGGAACTTGCGGAAGTCCTCGCGGCTGCCGCCCGTCGGGTCGATGGCCAGCGGGATGAGCTTGGCGCGCAGCTCGCTCGTCTTCAGCGCCGCATTCACGGCCGCATTGAGTTTGTCGAGGATGGCCTCGGGCGTGCCCTTGGGCGCGAACACGCCCGACCAATGGCCAATGAAAACGTCGTTGAAGCCCTGCTCCTGGGCGGTGGCCAGGTCGGGCAAAGCCGCGATGCGACGGTTCCACGTCGAGGCGATGGCCTTGAGCTTGCCGGCCTTCACCATCGACAGCACGACGGGGCTGGCCTCGGAGGTCGCATCGACCTGGTTGCCGACAACGGCCGCCATGCCTTCGGAGCCGCTCTTGAAGGGCACGATCTGCAGCTTGGCGCCGGCCTTGAGCTTGAGCATCTCGGCCACGAAATGCGGCGTGCTGCCGGTGCCGGCCGTCGCGAAGTTCAGCCCCTGGCCTTTCCTGGACGCCGCGATCAGGCCCTTCAGATCCTTGATGGCCGAGTCGCCCGGCACGACGACGACCGAGGGGCTGACGGCCATCATGACGACGGGCACGAGGTCGTTCTCGGCATAGGGCATGCGTGTCTTGATCAGCGCATTGGTGATGACACCGGCCGCCGGCGTCAGGAAGGTGTAGCCGTCCGGCGCGGCCTTGGCCACATAGGCCGCGCCGATCATGGAGCCGGCACCGGGCTTGTTCTCGATGATGATCGGCTGCCCCAGCTGCTTGGCCGTGGCTTCGGCCACCGTGCGCGCCACGATGTCGTTGGCGCCGCCGGGGCCAAAGGGCACGACGAAGTGCAGGGGCTTGGACGGCCAGGCCGTTTCCTGGGCATTTGCGGTCAGTGCAAGCAGCAGAGCTGCGACGGGAACAAGGCACTTCGGCACGGGCGTCTCCTGAAGGTGGTACAGCCCAGCCTAACGCCCTGCGGCGCGCCCGCGAAACGTGAGAACCCGCACAGGCATGAGCTCATGACAAAAGCTTTGTTGGGTTTTGTGTCATCGGCCTGCAGACTTGCAGCGTTGCCACCCGTACCGACAGCTTCCGCCACCACCGATGTGTGAGCTTTTCGCCCTCAACAGCCGCCAGCCGGCCGCCGCCACCTTCTCCCTCAGCGGCTTCGCCGCCCGCGGCGGGCGCACCGCAGACCATGTCGACGGCTGGGGCGTGGCCTTCCACGACGGCGAGCGCTGCGAAGTCACCGTTGAGGACAGCCCGGCGGCCGAATCCGAACTGGCGCGTCATTTCGGCCACCACCCGGTGCAGGCACGCAACATCCTCGCCCACATCCGCAAGGCCACCCAGGGCGCCCGCACCCTGGAGAACTGCCACCCCTTTCGCCGCGACTGGGCAGGTCGCACCTGGGTCTTCGCGCACAACGGCGACCTGAAGGACTTTCACCCCCAGCTGGACGGGAGCTTCACGCCGGCCGGCCAGACCGACAGCGAACGAGCCTTCTGCTGGTTGATGCAGAAGCTCCAGCAGCGCTTTGGCAACCAGCCGCCCGACTGGCAGCAACTGGCCGAAACGCTGACGCCCTGGATCCACGAGATCGCCGAGCACGGCCGCTTCAACCTGCTGCTGACCGATGGCCGCGCCATGCTGGCGCATGCGTCCACCAAGCTGCACTGGCTGCAGCGCCGCCCGCCCTTCGGCCACGTCTCCTTGCGCGATGGCGACCTGAGCGTGGACTTGGCCACCGTCAACAACCCGGCTGACCGCATGGCGCTGGTCTCCACGGAGCCGCTGACCCATGGCGAGGCCTGGCAGGCGTTCACAGCCGGTGAAGTGCGTGTGTTCCAGGACGGCGATTGCGTCTTCGTCAGCGAAGGCGTGGCCGAACTCGCGGCTGCCTGATCAAGGCGCAGCCAGCGCCTCGTCTACCACGCCGCGCGCTTCCTGGAGCAGCAGCTGCAGATGCGCCTCGTCGCGGAAGCTCTCCGCATAGACCTTGTAGATGTCCTCGGTGCCCGACGGCCGCGCGGCGAACCAGCCACTGGCCGTGCACACCTTGATGCCACCGATCGCCGCGCCGTTGCCCGGCGCACTGCTCAGCACCGCAGTGATGGGCTCGCCTGCCAGTGTCGTCGCCTGGACGTTCGCAACCGTCAGCGCGGCCAGCCTGGCCTTCTGCTCGCGCGTGGCCGGGCCTTCGACGCGGTCGGCGTGCGGTGTGCCGAGGGCCGCCGTCAGGCCCTGGTAATACACCCCCGGGTCGCTGCCGGTGCGCGCCGTGATCTCGGCCGCCAGCAGCGCGGCGGCGATGCCGTCCTTGTCGGTCGTCCACACGCGGCCATCACGGCGCAGCATTGATGCGCCCGCACTCTCCTCGCAGCCCAGGCCCAGGCTGCCTTCAGCCAGGCCGGGCGCAAACCATTTGAAGCCGACGGGCGCCTCGAACAGCGGGCAGCCCAGGCGCCGCGCAATGCGGTCGATCAGCGCCGTCGTGACGACGGTCTTGCCGACGGCCGCGTTCGCGCGCCAGCCGGGCCGGTGGCGGAACAGATAGTCCACGGCGACGCTGAGGTAGTGATTGGGCGGCATCAGACCGGCACTGCGGGTGACGATGCCATGGCGGTCATGGTCGGTGTCGCAGGCAAAGGCCACGTCGAAGCGATCGCGCAGGCTCGTCAGCCTTTGCATGGCCCAGGGCGATGACGGGTCCATGCGGATCTGGCCGTCCCAGTCCAGCGTCATGAAGGCGAACCGCGGATCCACCTCGTTGCTGACAACCGTCAGTGGCAGGCGGTAGTGCTCGGCGATCGCGGGCCAGTAGGCCACACCCGCGCCACCCAGCGGGTCCACGCCCAGTTGCAGGCCGGCCGCGCGGATCAGGTCGAAATCAATGACCTGCCCCAGCGCCGCCACATAGCTGCCGAGGAAGTCGTACTCATGGCAGGCCGACGTGGTGAGCGCCCGCTCGGCGTCCTTGCGCAGGACGCCTTCAAGCGAATGCTTCAGATACTCGTTGGCAGCCGCCTGGATGCCCGCCGTGACGTCGCTGCCCGCCGGCCCGCCATGCGGTGGGTTGTATTTGAAGCCGCCATCTCGCGGCGGGTTGTGCGAGGGCGTCACGACGATGCCGTCGGCGCGCTGCCAGCCTTCGCGGCCGCGGTTGTATTCAAGGATAGCCAGCGACACGGCCGGTGTCGGCGTGAACTGGCCCGCCGGCGCCAGCATCACGTCCACGCCATTGGCCACCAGCACCTCCAGTGCGCTGAGCACAGCGGGCTCGGACAGCGCATGCGTGTCGGCGCCCAGAAAGAGCGGGCCCGCGATGTCGCTCTGCTTCCTGTGGTCGCAAATGGCCTGCGTGATGGCCAGCACATGCCATTCGTTGAACGAGCCATCCAGAGCCGAGCCGCGGTGGCCCGAGGTGCCGAAGCTGACCTGCTGTTCGGCGCAGCTCGGGTCGGGCTGGCGCGAAAAATAGGCTTCGCGCAACGCCTCGACGTCGATGAGGACATCGGGTGGCGCGGGCTTGCCGGCAAGGGGGTGGCGTTCAGCACTCATCGTTCGGGGCTCTCCCGTTCTTCGGTGAGACCATACTGCCAGCATGGCGCGACCACGGTGCCGGACATCGGCACACAGGCTTGCAGGCCCCGACCTACAGGAACTCAATTGCCGCGCGGCGTCTCAGCGGCCAGACCGCTTCCTGATTCGCTCAATGCCGGTCTTGGCAAAACTCACCGAGCGCTTGGCCGCTTCCTGGACTTGGGCTGCGGCGGGCAGCTTGTCTTGAGCCCATGAGGCGGCCTTTTGCACGGACTGCTGGACCTGCGTCGCGGCTGTGCCGGCCGCGGCCTGCAACTGCTCGGGCGATGGCAAGCGCTCACGTGTCCAGTCAGCGGCTTCCTTGGCCGACGTGCCCAATTGCTCAGCCCCCGACCTGGCGCCATGCCACGCCTTGGTCGCTGCGGTGCCGGCCGCGGCCTGCAGCTCCTCGGGCGAAGGCAGGCGCTCGCGCGTCCAGCCGGCCGCCTCCTTGGCCGAAGCGCCCAGCTGTTCGGCCGCCTTGCCCGCGCCCGACCTGGCGGTGACCCAGGCCTTGGTGAGCGGGCCGTCAGGCTCTTGCAGCAACAGCGTCAGGCTGGCTGCCAATGCCGCCTCCTCGGCCTCGGACAGCGGCCCGCCAGCCTCCAGCAATCGGCGCAGGAACTGGCCGAGATCGGTGGCGATGGCCTTGTGGTTGCAGTCGGGGTTGGCATGCAGGAAGGCCGACAGCTCAGCGGCCATCTCCTCGACCGAGCCTTGCATCACGCCTGGCTCGATCTGTGCGATGGCCCGCGTGACGAAGCTGGCGTCCAGGCCCCAGTCGTCCACCAGGTGCTGCACCAGCGCCTCCCGCTCGGCGGGCTCGATGCCGCCATCCACCGCGGCCAGCCGCAGCGCCAGCGGCGCGATGAGGTCGAAGAGGGCCAGGCCCAGCGTGTCCAGCGGCGTGTTCAGGAACTTGGGGATCTCGATGACGCGCGAGCCCTTGGTATCGCCCAGCCATCGGTAAAGGCCGTAGCAGGCGCCACCCGAGGCCAGCGCAGCCAGCGCCACCCAGCCAATGGGCGTGGTGGCGGCACCGATGCCCAGCACACCCGACTTCACGACGGCCGCGCCCGCGCCCGCGGCACCCAGCACGTCCCAGACCTCGCGGGTGCGGTTGATCATGCGCAGGGACTTGTAGGCGTTCTCGCCGATGGCGAGCCTGGCCTTGAAGCGCAAGGGCTCGGCGACTACCTGCGTCACGCCTTCAAGCGCGGTTCCGGGTTCGGCTGGGTCCACTGTCGGTTGCTGCTGGGTCGTCATGGCGACCAAGCATAGAACGAGAGGGTGCACATCGTGGACGGCGCGGTCTTCGGGCCGAGCGCCGGGCCGCTCCCTAGCCGGCCCGGTTGGCGATGTGCTCGCGGCTCGATGCCGCGAGCATCGCCGTCCCCTCGGGGGCTGAGGCCGGACACATGGCGCCCAGTGGGCGGCATGTGCCTGCCGAAGAGCTGCGGCGCGAGCCGCAGCGCGGTCTGCAAGACCGACTGGGCTTGCCCGCGTTTAGCAGGGCAAGACTGGGCGAGGGGCAGCGTTATTTCAGGTGACAGGCGCGGGGTTGAACAGCACCAGGCTGTTGTGTAGCTTCCAGTGCTCGGCCCAGGTCTTCTTGCGACCGCTGGCGACGTCGAGCAGCAGGCGGAACATCTCCCAGCCGGTCTCTTCAATCGTCGCCTCGCCATCGGCGATGCGGCCGGCGTTGACGTCCATCAGGTCGTGCCAGCGGCGGGCCAGGTCGGTGCGCGTGGCGACCTTGACGACCGGGCACTCGGCCAGGCCATAGGGTGTGCCGCGGCCGGTGGTGAAGATGTGCAGATTCATGCCGGCGGCCAGCTGCAGCGTGCCGCAGATGAAGTCGCTGGCAGGCGTGGCGGCGTAGACGAGGCCGCGCTGGTCGCGCTTGAGCTTGTCGCCGGGAGCGAGCACATGCGAGATGGCCGAGCTGCCGCTCTTGATGATGGAGCCCATCGCCTTCTCGGCGATGTTGGACAGGCCGCCGGCCTTGTTGCCGGGCGTCGTGTTGGCCGAGCGGTCGACGCGGCCGCGGTCGAGGTAGCGGTCGTACCAGCCCAGCTCGCGAATGATGGCGTCCGCCACCTCGGGCGTGGCGGCGCGGCTGGTGAGCTGCTCCACCGCGTCGCGCACCTCGGTGTTCTCGCTGAACATGATGGTGGCGCCAGCGCGCACTAGCAGGTCGGCGCAGAAGCCCACCGCCGGGTTGGCCGTCACACCGGAGAAGGCGTCGCTGCCGCCGCATTGCACGCCGACGACCAGTTCGCTGGCCGGTACGGTCTCGCGCTTGCGGGCGTTCAGGCGCTCCAGGTGAGGCTTGGCACTTTGCAGGATGTCTTCGAGCATGGACATGAAGCCCACGTGCACGTCGTCTTGAAGGCAAATGGTTTCGGGGCCGCTGGCCGGGTCGCGTTCGTCGGTGATCGGGAATGAGCCTGGCGGCAGCAGGCGCGCGGGCTGCAGCTTCTCGCAGCCCAGGCTGACGACCATGACCTCGCCACCGAAGTTGGGGTTCAGCGAGATGTTCTTCAGCGTGCGGATGGGGATGACGGCATCCGGCGCGTCGATGGCCACACCACAGCCATAGCTGTGCTCCAAGCCGATGACGTCGTCCACGTTGGGATACCGCGGCAGCAGCTCGGCCTTGATACGCGCGACCGCCTGGGCAACGACGCCGGCCACGCACTGCACCGTCGTCGTGATGGCGAGGATGTTGCGCGTGCCGACCGAGCCATCCTTGTTGCGGTAGCCCTCGAAGGTGTAGCCGTCCAGTGGTTCAACGACAGCAGGCTTCACGGTGGCGATGGGCAGGCCTTCCAGCGCACGTGCGGCGGGCATCTGCAGCAGGCGCTCGTGCACCCAGCTGCCGGCGGGAATGGCCTTCAACGCATAGCCGATGGGCACGGCATAGCGCAGCACCACTTCGCCCTCGGCGATGTCGCGCAGCGCGACCTTGTGGCCCTGCGGCACCTTGTCGCGCAGCGCCAGCCCCGCGCCTGGGATGCCGTCCGGCAGCACGGTGCCTTCGGCCAGGCCGCCGTCGTTGGCAACGATGGCGACGTTGTCCTCAATGCGCATGCGCAGCGTCAGGGGCGGACGGGGGGAAACAGCAGTCATGGGTTGCCGAGGCGTTGCTACAGTTGAAGTTGTTGTACGTCGTCTAGTTGTCGTACAACTTCCGTCACTTTAGACGGCGCAATCATTTCAAAACTCCGGGAAAACCCGCGAATGCACGCCCCCCTCGCCCGCCGCCGGCCGCGCACGCTGGCCCTCGAACTGGTTGACTCGCTCGGAGACCGCATCCGGGCCGGCCAGTTGCAGGCCGGCGACAAGCTGCCGACCGAGGCGGCCATCATGGGCGAGTTCGAGGTCAGCCGCACCGTCGTGCGCGAGGCCATCTCCAAATTGCAGGCGGCTGGCCTGGTCGAGACGCGGCACGGCATCGGTACGTTTGTGCTCGGGCCTGGCGACGGGCCGTCATTCAAGATCACGCCGGAACAGTTCAGCACGCTGCAGGACGTCATCGCCGTGCTGGAACTGCGCATCGGCCTCGAGACGGAGGCGGCCGGCCTGGCAGCGCAGCGGCGCACGGCCGACAACCTCATTGCCCTGCGCAAGGCGCTGGACGCAGTTATTGCCGCCGTCGAAGCCGGCCAGGACTCGGTGGCCGCCGACTTCCAGTTCCACTTGGAGATTGCCCGCGCGACGCAGAACAGCCACTTCGCCGACCTGATGGCAACGCTGGGGGCCCAGATCATTCCGCGTGCCCGGCTGGAGCCGGTGGCGGACATGAGTGCGGAGCGGCTGGCCTATATGCGGCGCGTCAACGCGGAGCACGAAAGCATCCTCGACGCCATCACCAGCCAGGATGCCGAATCGGCTCGTGCGGCCATGCGCACCCACCTCTCCAACAGCCGCGAACGCCGCCGCAGGGCCCAGGCCGAAACCGGCTGACCATTAAAAATGGTTTCCAAGGGTTATCCCTAGTGATTGTGGATTTGATCCAAGTTGTACGATGACCTACAACTTCAGTCATCCCAACACCGAACGGAGACCCTCCCATGTCGCCCCAAGAACTCAAAGCCGTCCTCGAAGCCGGCCTGCTGTCCTTCCCGCTGACCGACTTCGACGCGCAGCTGAACTTCGCGCCTAAGCCCTACGCCGAGCGTCTGGAGTGGCTGCAGCCGTATGGCGCGTCGGCGCTGTTCGCGGCGGGCGGCACGGGTGAGTTCTTCTCGCTAGAGCCGGGCGAGTACAGCGACATCATCAAGGTGGCCCTGGACACCTGCCGCGGCCGCACGCCCATCCTGGCCGGCGCCGGTGGCGGCACGCGAGTGGCCGTCCAGTACGCGCAGGAAGCTGAGCGCCTTGGCGCCCAGGGCGTGCTGCTGCTGCCGCACTACCTGACCGAAGCCAGCCAGGAAGGCCTCATCAATCACGTCGAGGCCGTCTGCAAGAGCGTCAAGTTCGGCGTCGTCGTCTACAACCGTGGCGCCTGCAAGCTGACGCCGCAAAGCCTGCTGGTGCTGGCCGACCGCTGCCCCAATCTGATCGGCTTCAAAGACGGTCTCGGCGACATCGAGAAGTTCGTCTCCATCCGCCAGACGCTGGGCGATCGCTTCGCCTATCTGGGTGGCCTGCCCACCGCCGAGCTGTTTGCCGGCGCATACAAGGCCATGGGCTGCCCGGTCTACTCGTCCGCCGTCTTCAACTTCATCCCCAAGACGGCGATGGAGTTCTACAACGCCCACGCCGCGGGCGACACCGAGACCTGCAACCGCCTCGTGCGCGACTTCTTCATCCCCTACGTCGCGCTGCGCAACAAGGGCGAGGGCTATGCCGTGTCCATCGTGAAGGCCGGCGCGACGCTGGTGGGCCACACGGCCGGGCCGGTGCGGCCGCCACTGTCGGACCTGGCTGCAGCCGAGGTCGACGCACTCGGCGCGCTGATCTCCAAGCTCGGCCCGCAATAAGCCATTCCACAAGACCCACTGGAGACAAGCCATGAAGAAACTGCTGACCGCCTTGCTGCTCGGCGCCGCTGCCACCACCGCAGCGCTGGCTCAGGCCTGGCCCGCCAAGCCGGTGACGCTGCTGGTGCCCTTCCCGCCCGGCGGCTCCACCGACGCCATCGCCCGTCTGCTGGGCAACAAGCTGCAGGAAACCCTCGGCGGCAGCTTCGTCATCGACAACCGCGGCGGTGCGGGCGGCACCATCGGCACCGGCATGGTCAAGCGCGCGGCGCCGGACGGCTACACCGTCCTCGTCTCGTCGCTGGGCCCGCTGGTCATCGGCCCGCACCTGCTGAAGAACCTGCAGTACGACCCAACCAAGGACCTGGACTACATCACCGTCGCCGTGCAGGCGCCCAACGTGCTGGTGGTGCCCGCCGCGTCGCCGCACAAGAGCATGGCCGACGTGCTGGCCTATGAGAAAGCCAACCCCGGCAAGATGAGCTTCGGCTCCAGCGGCAACGGCAGCAGCGACCACATCACCGCCGAGCTGTTCTGGCTGCAGACTGGCACGTCGGGCCTGCACATCCCCTACAAGGGCGGCGGCCCGGTCATGACCGACCTGCTCGGCAACCAGGTGGATGCCAGCTTCATGAACATCAACACCGCGCTGCCGCAGATCAAGGCCGGCAAGCTGCGCGCGCTGAGCATCACGAGCGCCCAGCGCTCGCCGGTGCAGCCCGACGTGCCCACCATGGACGAGCTGGGCATCAAGGGGCTGCAGGTCTACTCCTGGCAAGGCGTGGCCGCGCCCAAGGGCCTGCCCGCCGACATCAAGGCCAAGCTGCATGCCGGCATCGTCAAGACCTTGAACTCGCCGGACATCAAACCGAAGTTGCTGGAGCAGGGTTTCGAGGTCGTCGCCAACACGCCCGAGCAGTTCACCGCCTTCCAGGCGAGCGAGTTCGCACGCTGGAAAAAAGTGATCGAAGAACGCAAGATCACCGCAGATTGAGCCCACCCCCGAGGCGCTGACGCGCCTCCCCCTCAAGGGGGCTGAGCTCGGACACAAACAGTCCTGAGGACTGTTTGTGCCTAGCGAAGGACAAGGCCTCTGGCCTTGGCAGCACCCGATAACCTGGCAGAGCCAGTTCCATGGGTGCCACTTGGTGGGGCACTACATCTTTGAAGTACTGACATGACCTCGACCCCCGTCATCAAAGAGCTGCGCGTTGTGCCCGTCGCCGGGCGCGACGGCATGCTGCTCAACCTCAGCGGCGCGCATGCGCCCTTCTTCACCCGCAACCTGTTGATCCTGACCGACAGCGCCGGGAACACCGGCGTCGGCGAGGTGCCCGGTGGCGAGAAGATCCGCCAGACGCTGGAGGACGCGCGCCAGCTGGTGGTGGGCCAGCCCATCGGTGGCCACCAGGGCGTGCTGCAGAAGGTCAGCCAGTCCTTTGCCGACCGCGACGCCGGCGGCCGTGGCCTGCAGACCTTCGACCTGCGCACCACCATCCATGCGGCCACCGCGATCGAGTCGGCCTTCCTGGACCTGCTCGGCCAGCACCTGGGCGTGCCGGTCGCGGCCCTGCTGGGCGAAGGCCAGCAGCGCGATGCGGTCGAGATGCTGGGCTATCTCTTCTACGTCGGTGACCGCACGAAAACCGACCTGTCGTACAACAGCGAGCCCGGCGCCGACGACGCCTGGAGCCGCCTGCGCCATGAAGTGGCGCTGACTCCCGAAGCCGTTGTCAAGCTGGCCGAGGCAGCGCGCGAGCGCTACGGCTTCAACGACTTCAAGCTCAAGGGCGGCGTGCTGCGCGGCGACGAGGAGGTCGAGGCCATCCGCGCGCTGCACGAGCGCTTCCCCGACGCGCGTGTGACGCTGGACCCCAACGGCGGCTGGCTGCTGAAGGACGCGATCCGCCTGATGCGCGACATGAAGGGCGTTCTCGCGTATGCGGAAGATCCCTGTGGTGCCGAGGATGGCTTCTCGGGCCGAGAGGTGATGGCCGAATTCCGCCGCGCTACCGGCCTGCCCACGGCCACCAACATGGTCGCCACCGACTGGCGCCAACTCTCGCACGCGCTGTCGCTGCAGAGCGTGGACATCCCGCTGGCCGACCCGCACTTCTGGACCATGGCCGGCAGCGTGCGCGTGGCGCAGACCTGCCGCGACTGGGGCCTGACCTGGGGCTCGCACTCCAACAACCACTTCGACATCTCGCTGGCCATGTTCACCCACGTGGGCGCCGCCGCGCCAGGCAAGGTCACGGCCATCGACACGCACTGGATCTGGCAGGATGGGCAGCGCCTGACCCAGGAGCCGCTGCAGATAGTCGGCGGCCATGTCAAGGTGCCAGCCAAGCCGGGCCTGGGCGTCGAGCTGGACATGGTCGAGGTCGAAAAGGCCCATGCGCTATACAAGCAGCATGGGCTTGGCGCGCGCGACGACGCGATCGCCATGCAATACCTGATCCCTGGCTGGACCTTCAACCCGAAGCGCCCGGCCCTGGACCGTTGAACAACCGACAAGGCAGTAGACATGCACAAGAACCTCATCGCCGGTGAATGGCTGGACGGCCACGCCGTCTCGCGCAACATCAACCCCTCCGACACGCGCGACCTGGTCGGCGAATACGCCCAAGCCGACGCGGCGCAAGCCGAACTGGCCATCACGGCCGCCACAGCGGCCTTCCCGGCCTGGAGCCTGTCGACACCGCAGCAGCGCTTCGACATCCTCGACGCCGTCGGCACCGAGATCCTGGCCCGCCGTGCCGAGCTCGGCGACCTGCTGGCCCGCGAGGAGGGCAAGACCCTGCCCGAGGCCATCGGCGAAGTAGGCCGCGCCGGCTATATCTTCAAGTTCTTCGCCGGCGAGGCATTGCGCCCGGGCGGCGAGAGCCTGCCCTCCGTGCGCCCCGGCGTCGGCGTGGAAGTGACGCGCGAAGCCGTCGGTGTCGTCGGCCTCATCACGCCGTGGAACTTCCCCATCGCGATTCCCGCCTGGAAGATCGCACCGGCCCTGGCCTGGGGCAACTGCGTCGTCTTCAAGCCTGCCGACCTCGTGCCGGGATCGGCCTGGGCGTTGGCCGAAATCCTGTCGCGCTCGGGCCTGCCAGCGGGCGTGTTCAACCTCGTCATGGGCCGCGGCTCGGTCGTCGGCGAGAAGCTGCTGAACGACCCGCGCGTGGCGGCCATCAGCTTCACCGGCTCGGTCGCCACAGGTCAGAAGGTCGCGGCCGCCTGTGTGGCGCGCATGGCCAAGTTCCAGCTCGAGATGGGTGGCAAGAACCCGATGATCGTGCTCGACGACGCCGACCTGGGCGTGGCCGTCAACGCCGCCGTCAACAGCGGCTTCTTCTCCACCGGCCAGCGCTGCACGGCGTCGAGCCGCCTCATCGTCACCGAGGGCATCCACGACCGCTTCGTTGCGGCCATGGTCGACAAGATGAAGACGCTGAAGGTGGACGACGCCCGCAAGGCCGGCACCGACATCGGCCCGGTCGTCGACGCCAGCCAGCTCGGCCAGGACACCGACTACATCGGCATCGCCAAGACCGAGGGCGGCAAGCTGGCCCACGGCGGCGAGCGCATCGAGACCAATGCCGACGGCGCACCGGGCTTCTACCTGACGCCGGCCCTCATCACCGACACGACGCCCTCCATGCGCATCAACCGCGAAGAGGTGTTCGGCCCGGTCGTGAGCGTGCTGCGGGCCCGCGACTACGAGCACGCACTGGCCCTGTCCAACGACACGCCGTTCGGCCTGGCCGCCGGCATCGCGACGACCTCGCTGAAATACGCCACCCACTTCAAGCGCCATTCGCAGGCCGGCATGGTGATGGTCAACCTGCCCACCGCAGGCGTGGACTACCACGTGCCCTTCGGCGGCCGCAAGGGCTCCAGCTATGGCCCGCGCGAGCAGGGCCGCCACGCGGCTGAGTTCTACACAACCGTGAAGACGGCTTACACCCAAGCCTGATCCCACCCCTTTGGCACCACCGCCCGGCAAGAGGCGGAGCCGCTGCATTGCCCGGAGACAACCGATGAATACCGCCACCGCCACCCTGGCCCACGCCGCCAGCGTCACGCGAACGAAGAAGCGCTTCGCCATCCTGGCGATGCTCTTCATCGTCACGACGATCAACTACGCCGACCGCGCGACGCTGTCCATCGCCGGCCCGGCGTTGTCCAAGGACCTGGGCATCGACTCGGTGACGATGGGCTTCATCTTCTCGGCCTTCGGTTGGTCCTATGTCATCGCGCAGCTGCCGGGCGGCTGGCTGCTGGACCGGTACGGCTCCAAGAAGGTTTACGCCGCCAGCATCTTCGTCTGGTCGGTGTTCACGCTGCTGCAGGGCGGCATCAGCTTCCTGACCGCGACGGCGACGACCGCCGTCGTCGTGCTGTTCGCGTTGCGCTTCCTGGTCGGCGCGGCCGAGGCGCCGTCCTTCCCCGCCAATGGCCGCATCGTCGCGTCCTGGTTCCCGGCCGCCGAGCGAGGCACGGCCTCGGCCATCTTCAATTCGGCCCAGTACTTCGCCACCGTGCTGTTCGCGCCGCTGATGGGCTGGATCACGCACAGCTACGGCTGGCCGGCCGTCTTCGTCGTCATGGGCCTGCTGGGCATCGTGGTCAGCGCCGTCTGGCTCAAGACCGTCTATACGCCCAAGACCCACCCCGGCGTCAACCAGGCCGAGCTGGACCACATCGCCGCCGGCGGCGCCCTGGTCAACATGGACCAGCCCGGCACGCAGAGCCGCAGCTTCGCGCCGGAGTCCCCCAAGCTCGGCTACATCAAGCAGTTGCTCTCCAACCGCATGCTGATGGGCGTCTACGTGGGCCAGTACTGCATCACGACGCTGACCTATTTCTTCCTGACCTGGTTCCCCGTCTACCTGGTCAAGGAACGCGGCATGTCCATCCTCAACGCAGGCTTCGTCGCGGCGCTGCCGGCCATCTGCGGCTTCGCCGGCGGCGTGCTCGGCGGGCTGATCTCTGACGGGCTGCTGCGCCGCGGCAAGACACTGACCGTGGCCCGCAAGACGCCCATCGTCATCGGCATGCTGCTGAGCACCAGCATGATCCTGTGCAACTACGTCGACAGCGCCGTGGTCGTCGTCGCCATCATGTCGTTGGCCTTCTTCGGCAAGGGCCTCGGCGCGCTGGGCTGGGCCGTCGTTTCGGACACCTCGCCCAAGGAAATATCGGGGCTGTCCGGCGCGCTGTTCAACACCTTCGGCAACACCGCCGGCATCACGACGCCCATCGTCATCGGCTACCTGATCAAGGGCACGGGCTCGTTCAACGCGGCCCTGGTGTTCGTCGCCGCGAACGCGCTGGTGGCCGTGTGCTGCTACCTGTTCGTCGTCGGCGACATCAAGCGCTTCGAGCTCAGGAAGGACTCCTGACCCACCTGGCGGCCCAGGCTTCGTAGGCCGCGAGCGTCTTCACCGGCCAGGTCCCCCACCAGGTATAGCCGTTGCGCCGCTCCAGGCTGAGGTCGTTGACGTCGTCGTGCAGGCTCTTGTCGCGGTCGCCGAACACCGGCTTGAGCGTGGCCGGGTCGTAAAAGCGCGACCACAGCGGGCCGGCGCCCGGCTGCACCACCAGCCGGCGCGCGTCGTCCACCTTGACGAAGGCGCGGTCGCGCACGGCCAGGGCACGCAGCATGACGATGCCGCCCTTCACCGCGGCGACGACCGCCGGCGACGGGTCGGGCAGGCTCATCAGATAGCCCAGCGCCCGCGCGCTCTCGCCGCTGCTCAGTGCCGGCGGCTCGTAGTTGCGCGCCGAGGCCGGCGCCAGCGTCAGCGCGTCGTGCTGCTGGGCCCACAGCGTCGGCTTGCCGTCGATGCGGATCTGCGTGGCCAGCAGCAGCTGCACGGCGCGCGCCTGTGCCGCCGCGGCGTCGGCCTTCAACGCGGCTGGCAGGAAACCCAAGTCGAGCTCACCGTGCGCGGCAGCCCCCATCAGCTCGGCCACTTCGACGACGGCGTCGTCATTCAGCGTGATGGCGTCGTGGTAGCCGCCCTGCAGCGGCCACACCTGGGGCCAGCCGCCGTTGGGAAACTGCGCCGCCAGCAGGTAGCGCAGGCCGCGCTCGGCCGCCTGGCGGTAAACGGCACCGGGCGCGCCGGGCTGCTGGGCCGCCACGCGGGCGAGGAAGCGGATCTCGGTGATGGTGGCGTCGTTGTCGATGGTGCCCACATAGCTCCACTGCGCGTCCTGGGCCAGGTCGAAGTCGCCCGGCGTTGCCCGCTTGGAGTTGTTGTCGGCCACAAACGCCTGGCCGGGCAGGCGCGGCGCGCGGTCGCGCGGCTGGTTCTTGCCCCAGCCGCCGGCGGGTGTCTGGAAGCTCAGGACGTTGCGGGCCACGGCCAGGGCCGCGTCGCCGGCATACCAGGCGGCGGGCTTGTCCAGCGGCATGCTGGCCTCGGCATGACCGCCCTCGGGCGGCGCGGGCCAGGCCGTCAGCCCCTTGCGCTCGGCCGCCAGCGCGGCGCGGTCGGCGGCGCGCTGGGCGTCGGAGCGGGCCAGATAGGCCACCCAGGGCCCGCGTTCAGTCGCCGGCAGCGCCGCGACCCGTTCGGCCGTCAATGGCTGGGCCGGCGGGATGACGCCGATCTGCGCTGACCAGGYCGACGAGCAGAGGGCCAAGGCAAGCAGGGTGAAACGGCAGGCAAGGGGCATGACGGGCGCCGAAGTTTGGGGGTGGCCGGCAATCTACCGGCTCGCGCGGGCCGCGAGGGCGCTAATCTCGCGCCGCTCACACAGTTGATCGAGACATGATTCATCGCGCGCGTTTCCCGTGGCTGGCCGCCCTGCTCGTGCTGGCCGGTTGTGCCAGCCCTCCTCCACCGCTGCCCGCTGCGGCGCCGCCGGTTGGCCTGCAGCAAGCCTGGGTGCAGGCCGTCGCCGGGCCGGCCTGGGCTGTACGTGCGCTGACGGGCGAAGCCAGCTGCCCCACGCTGCGCTGGGGCAGCAGCGTCACCGCCATGCAGGAACGCAGCGCCCCCGGCGACGAGCCGCCGCCCGCGGGCAACAAGGAGCCCGAGCGCAAGCCGACGCACTTCACGCTGCGTGCCTGCGAGGCGCCCTGGCCCGCCGATGCGGCCAGCGTGCAGGTGGACGACATCATGCTGCATGCCCCCACTGCCGAAGCCCGCCGCATCGTCGTCATCGGCGACACCGGCTGCCGCCTCAAGGCCTCGGACCGCGACTTCCAGGGCTGCAACGACGCCTCGGACTGGCCCTTCCCACGCGTGCTGGCCCTGGCGCTGAGGCTCAAGCCCGACCTCGTCATCCACGTCGGCGACTACCACTACCGCGAAAGCCCCTGCCCGCCCGGCATGGCCGTCTGCGCCGGCAGCCCCTGGGGCTATGGCGACGACACCTGGCAGGCCGATTTCTTCCAGCCCGCCAAGGCCCTTCTGGCCGCCGCGCCCTGGGTCTTCGTGCGCGGCAACCACGAGGCCTGCGCCCGTGCCGGCCAGGGCTGGCTGCGCTATCTGGACGCCGAAACCGGTCCGGCGCGTGCCTGCCAGCCCGCCGGCCCAGGCGTCAACGAGGGCGACTTCACCGCGCCCTTCCCCGTGCCGCTGTCGCCGCGCAGCCAGCTCATCGTCTTTGACTCCTCGGAGATCGGCAGCCGCACGCCGCCCCGGGATTCCCCCGCCTGGGCCCGCTGGCGCCAGCAGCTCGACCGCGTCGCAGAGCTGGCCCAGGGCAGCGCCCAGAGCCTTTTTGCCAGCCACCATCCCAGCCTGGCCTTCAGCCCCAGCCCGATCGGCGCGCCCCGCGCCGCCCGATCGGGCCTGACGCCGCTGCTGCAGGACGCGGCACCCGGCCGCCTCTTCCCGCCAGGCGTGCAGGCCACACTTCATGGTCACATCCACATGCACCAGGCCCTGGGCTTCGCGAGCAATCATCCGGTCACCCTCGTCGTCGGCAACGGCGGTTCGGCCGCATCAGGCCACGTCAACGACGCCGCGGCCCTGAAGCACGAACTGCTGCCCGGCGCCCGACTGGAGACGGTACGCATCCACACGGACTTCGGCCTGTCTCTGCTGACGGCCACGCCCGAGGGCTGGCAGCTGCAGGCGCTGGACGCCCTGGGCCAGCCGCTGTCGACCTGCCGCCTGGCCGGCCAGAAGCTGAGTTGCTGATGGGCACGCCTCGTAACGAGTGCCTTTCGTCAGGGCGCACGAGAAGTAACGCCCGCGCATTCCATCACTGCGCACCCGATTTGAAGGGTTTCCAGCAGGTAAATCGATACAGCATCGAAAGCCCCCCCGGCTAAACTGGCCGCACCTGTCAAGCTGTTTTTGGCGGGAACCACGTTGATAGAGGACTCGGCTACATGAGCTCCAGATTGAAAGTCGCCGGTTGGGTTGCCCTCGGTGCCGTCGCAGGTGCACTCACCACCATGCAGCTGCAGGCCAATGCGCGCAGTACCCTGTCCCCCCTGCCGCTGGACGAAATGCAGCAGCTCGCGGCCGTCTTCGGCCTCGTCAAGAGCGACTACGTCGAATCCGTCGACGAAAAGAAACTGATCAACGACGCCATCGCCGGCATGGTGTCTGGCCTGGACCCCCACTCCCAGTTTTTTGACAAGAAGACCTTCAAGGAATTCCGTGAAGGCACGACCGGCAAGTTCGTCGGTGTCGGCATCGAGATCGGCATGGAAGACGGCCTGGTCAAGATCGTCTCCCCCATCGAAGGCTCGCCCGCCTTCCGCGCCGGCCTCAAGAGCGGCGACCTGATCAGCCGCATCGATGACACCGCCGTGCGCGGCCTCACCATCGACCAGGCCGTCAAGAAGATGCGCGGCGACCCGTCGACCAAGGTCAGCCTCACCATCTACCGCAAGGCCGAGAACCGCACCTTCCCCGTGACCATCGTGCGCGAGGAGATCAAGGTCCAGAGCGTGCGTGCCAAGGTCATCGAGCCGGGCTATGCCTGGATCCGCGTCAGCCAGTTCCAGGATCGCACCGTCGACGACTTCGCCAAGAAGCTCGAAGAGATCTACAAGCAGGAGCCCCATCTCAAGGGCCTGGTGCTTGACCTGCGCAACGACCCGGGCGGTCTGCTGGATGCCTCCATCGCCATCTCGGCGGCGTTCCTGCCCAAGGACGTCGAGGTCGTGTCGACCAACGGCCAGATCGCCGAATCCAAGGCCAGCTACAAGGCCAGCCCCGACGACTACCGCCGCCGCAGCAGCGACGACCCGATCAAGCGCCTGCCCGCCGCGTTGAAGAACGTGCCGCTGGTGGTGCTCGTCAACGAAGGCTCGGCCAGCGCCAGCGAGATCGTCGCCGGCGCCCTGCAGGATCACCACCGCGCCACCGTCATGGGCGCCCAGACCTTCGGCAAGGGCTCGGTGCAGACCGTGCGCCAGCTGGGCCCGGAAACGGCATTGAAGATCACGACGGCGCGCTACTACACGCCGAGCGGCCGCTCCATCCAGGCCAAGGGCATCGTGCCCGACGTGCTGCTGGACGAAACCGCCGAGGGCAATGTCTTCGCCGCGCTGCGCATGCGTGAGGCCGACCTCGAAAAGCATCTGAACAACGGCCCCGAGGACGAAAACGAAGCCCGCCAGAAGGCCCGCGAGGAAGCGCGCCAGAAGCTGGAAGCCGAGTACGCCAAGCGCGCCGAGCCGCCCAAGCCCCTGCCCGAGTTCGGCTCGACGGAAGACTTCCCGCTGATGCAGGCGCTGAACAAGCTCAAGGGTCAACCGGTCATTGCGTCCAAGTCGGCTGTCGAGCGCAAGGCCGAAGCCAAGACGACGGAATAACTACAAAGAGTCCTGACTTCAAAAAGCACAGGGGCCTCTCGCGAGGCCCTCTTTTTTTGCCCAACCGGTGCCACGCCCCTCCTCAGCCGGCAGGGGCGAGATGGGTCAGCACGCAGCGCCACTGTCCCTGCACCTGGCGGTAGACATCGGTGATCCATTCATCGGCGCTGATGGGCTCGCCCCTGAAAGTGCCGGTGTTGCTGCCCCGCCCGGTGACGACCGCCATGTCGCCGTACACGCTGGCCCGCACCACCTGCTTGGTCATCGAATCGTGCGTCAGCATGCCGCTGGCTATGGCATGGAGGATGGCCTCGCGCGAGATCGGCCCCTTCTCCGGCGTCACGAGGGTCCAGTCCTCGGAGATGCATTGGGCGATGCGCTGGACGTCGTTGCTGACCATGGCATCGTTGAAGCGGTCTTCGAGCGCCTGGAATGCCCGCAGCACCTCGCCATCGGCGGGCGCGGTTGTCATGACGGGCTCCCCGCGACCATCGCGTCCCAGCGGCGTTGCATTTCGTCGACGCTGACCTCCTCCGCCTTGCTCGCAACGAACCAGCTGTAGCCGAAGGGATCGGCGATCAGACCGCTGCGGTGGCCATGGAACTCGAGCTTGACGGCACGCAGGACGGTGGCGCCGTGCCGCACGGCGTTCGCAACGAATGAGTCGGCATCGGCCACGTCGAGGTGGAACTTGACCGGGGAGCCGCCGATCGTCTCGGGCCCGACGGCCCCGAAGTCAGGATACTCGTCGGCAATGAAGACCCGTGTGGCGCCGAACAGCAGCTCGGCATGGCCGATGCGTCCATCGGACGGATCGATCAGCTTGAAGTCCAGGCTGGCGCCCAGGGCCTGGACGTAGAAGTCGATGGCGGCCTGAGCACCCCGAACCACAAGGTAGGGCGACAGGTTGTCGGGTGAAGTGCCGACTGCGGGCATGATGAATCTCCGGTGGTGTCGAATTAGATTACGATACGTCACGTAATGAGTCAAGCAACCGATCCGACACCACCGCGCAAGCCCGGCCGCCCGCCCAGCGAGGAGGCGCGCCGCCTCGCGCTGGCGACCGCCTACCGCATCCTGATCGAGGAGGGCCTGGGCCGGCTGACGATCGAGCGCGTGGCGGCCGAATCGGGCGTCAGCAAGCCGACGATCTACAGAACCTGGACCAATGCCCAGGACCTCGCGATGGCCGCCTTCATGGCGCACCCGGCCTCGGATGAACCGGTCTCACGGGCGAACTCCGTGCAGGCCGGCCTGCGGGCGCATCTGCGTGGCGTCATCGCCACCTTCGCCACGCCGCGCGGTCGCCAGATCACGCTGACCATGGCCTCCGCCGACCCCGACAGCGAACTGGCCAAGGCCTTTCGCAACCAGGTGATCCTGAAGAGCCGCGAGGCCGGCCGCCAGCTCATCGAGCGCGGCATGTCGCTGCACGAGATTCAATCCGGCATCGACATCGACGTGGCGCTCGACATGATCTACGGGCCGCTGTTCTTCCGGCTGCTCGTCGGCCACCGGCCGTTGTCGCTGCAACTGGCGGAGCAACTGGTCGAGACGCTCTTCAACGGAGTGGCGTCGGCGCAAGATGCGCTCGGCTGACGCTCATCGCCGCCGGGTCACGGCCAAGGCGCCCAGGGCCGCCACCGCGCCGAGGGCCGGTACTGCCCGCCAGCCCAACGATGCCAGCAGGGCCGAGCCCAACGCCGCGCCGCTGGCCATGCCGACGAACATCGTGCTGACGAGCACGGCATTCAGCCGGCTGCGTGAAGCCGGGTCCAGGCTGTAGACCACGCTCTGGTGCGACACCAGCGCGGCCTGCACGCCCAGGTCAAACACCACGGCCACGCCCACCAGCAGCCACAGCGAGGCCGGTGCCAGCGCCTGCACGGTGAAGGCGATGAACACCAGCAGCGCGCCGACGCGGATGACGGCCTGCGGGCCGCGCTTGTCCGCCACGCCACCGGCCAGCGGTGCTGCCAGCGCGCCCGCTGCACCGGCCAGGCCGAACGCCCCGGCCACCGCGCTGCCCTGGCCGAAATCCGGCCCCGCCAACACCAGGGCCAGCGTCGACCAGAAGGCACTGAAGGCCACGCTCAGCAGGCCCTGGGCCAGCGCAGCCCGGCGCAACGGGGCATGCCGGGCCCACAGTCCCGCCATCGACAGCAGCAGCGAGCCATAGCCCGCCGACGTCGCCGGCACGAAGTGCGGCAGGCCGCGCCACAGCAGCGGGATCAACGCCGCCACGGCCAGCGCCGCCACCGCGTAGACGGCGCGCCAGCCGGCCACCGCCGCCAGCGAGCCGCTGGCCACGCGTGACAGCAGGATGCCCAGCAGCAGGCCCGTCATGACCTGGCCCACGCGCTTGCCGCGCTCGGCCTCGGGCGCCAGCGTGGCCACTGCCGGCACGATGTCCTGGGCCAGCGTTGCCGTCAGGCCGATGGCCACGCTGGCGATGCACAAGGCTGCAAAGCCCGGCGCCAGCGCAGCGCAAGCCAGGGCGGCAACCAGGGCGACGGACTTGACCGCAATGATGCGGCGCCGATCGAAACGATCGCCCAGCGGCGACAGCAGCAGAATGGCCGCCGCATAGCCGAGCTGGGTCAACGTGGGCAGCAGGCCGATGGCCGCGCTGCCGACGCCGAACTGCTCGGACAGCAGGCCCAGCAGCGGCTGCACGTAGTAGAGGGAGGCAACGGCCAGGCCGGTGGCGGTGGCAAGCAGCAGCGTCAGCGCGGGGCTGAGCGGGGCGACATGGGGCGCGGACTTCATCCCGCCAGTGTCGCGAGGGCCGGCAAATCCTGCGCTGCCAGGGCTATCCTGACGCCATGAACGACGACGACCTGTTGCGCTATTCCCGCCATCTGCTGCTCGACGAGATCGGCATCGAGGGCCAGCAGCGCTTGCTTGACGCCAGCGCCCTGGTCATCGGCGCCGGCGGCCTGGGCTCACCGGTGGCCCTCTATCTGGCTTCGGCCGGTGTCGGCCGCATCACGCTGGTCGACCATGACACCGTGTCGTTGACGAATCTGCAGCGCCAGATCGCCCACGACATGAGCAGCCTCGACAAACCCAAGGTCGACTCGGCCGCCGCCCGCATGGCCGCGCTGAACCCTGGCGTGCAGGTGCGCGCCCTCGCGCAGAAGGCCGATGCCGCCCTGCTCGACGAGGAAGTCCCGCGCGTAGACGTCGTCCTCGACTGCACCGACAACTTCGCCACCCGCCACCTCGTCAACGCCGCCTGCGTGCGCCACGGCAAGCCGCTGGTCTCGGGTGCGGCCATCGGTTTCGACGGCCAGATCAGCGTCTATGACAGCCGCTCGCGAGAGCAGCCCTGCTATGCCTGCCTGTTCCCACCCGAATCCGGCTTCGAGGACGTGGCCTGCTCGACCATGGGCGTGTTCGCACCGCTGGTGGGCATCATCGGCGCCATGCAGGCCGCCGAGGCGCTGAAGCTGCTGGCCGGCGTGGGCGAGCCTTTGGCCGGGAGGCTGCTGATGCTGGACGGCCGGCGCATGCAGTGGAGCGAGATCGCCATGCAGCGCGACCCCGAATGCTCCGTCTGCGGCGGATGAAATCCCGCGAACGCCTCTGAATGGGGCGGAAAATTCCGTCCCGACCTGCCCACAATCCTTTTTCCCCATGAAGCCCACCGACGTCCCGACGCGCAACTTCCCGACCGCCAAGGAAGAGTGCCGCGACCTGCCCCCTCACCCCGACTACGACGGCCCGGGCGCCGCCTACAACCTGGCCTTCAAGGACGAGACCTTCCTGCTGCGCCAGGACATGCGCGCCGTGCGCATGCAGCTGGAGCTGATGAAGCCCGAGCTGATGCAGAACGAGCAGGGCGTCAAATCCACCATCGTCATCTTCGGCAGCGCCCGCATCCTGTCGGCAGAGGCCGCCCAGGCCCTGCTGACCGTGGCCGAGGACCGCGGCGACGAAGCCGGCGCGGCACGAGCGCGCCGCCATCTGGCGATGAGCCGCTATTACGAGGAAGCGCGCCGCTTCGCGCAGATCGCCACCGCCGCTTGTACCGAGCGCGGCAATCATGTCGTCGTCGCTACCGGCGGCGGCCCCGGCATCATGGAGGCCGGCAACCGCGGCGCCTACGACGTCGGCGGCAAGAGCGTCGGGCTGAACATCGTGCTGCCGCACGAGCAGTACCCCAACCCCTACATCACGCCGGAGCTGTGCTTTCGCTTCCATTACTTCGGCCTGCGCAAGATGCACTTCCTGATGCGCGCCGTCGCCCTGGTGTGCTTCCCCGGGGGCTTCGGTACGCTGGATGAACTGTTCGAGACGCTGACGCTGATCCAGACCAAGAAGAGCCGGCCGCGTCCCATCCTGCTGGTCGGCCGCGAGTTCTGGACCAAGCTGATCAACATCGAGCTGCTGATCGAGACCGGCATGATCAATCCCGTCGACGCACAGCTCTTTCACTACGTCGAGACGGCCGAGGAAGCCTGGGCCATCCTCGAATCCGCTCCTGAACTCGCCAGCCCCTCAACGCCATGACCAAACTCAGAAACGTCTCCCTCATCGGTGTGCCGACCGACATCGGCGCCGGCGCCCGCGGCGCGAGCATGGGCCCCGAGGCCATGCGCGTGGCGGGCCTGGCCGAGGCGCTGCGCGCCCGCGGCGTGGACGTCATCGACCGCGGCAACCTGGCCGGCCCGTCCAACCCCTGGCTGCCGCCGACCGACGGCTACCGCCATCTGCAGGAAGTCGTCGCCTGGAACCAGGCCACCCACGATGCCATCTACGCCGAACTCAAGACCGGCCGCCTGCCCATCATGCTGGGCGGTGACCACTGCCTGGGCCTGGGTTCCATCAGCGCCGTGGCCCGCCACTGCCGCGACACCGGCAAGAAGCTGCGCGTGCTGTGGCTGGACGCCCATGCCGACTTCAACACCAGCGAACTCACGCCCAGTGGCAACATCCATGGCATGCCGGTGGCCTGCCTGTGCGGCTTCGGTCCCAAGGAGCTGATCGAGATCGGCGGCCATGTGCCGGCCATCTCACCGAAATGGATCCGCCAGATCGGCATCCGCAGCGTCGACGAGGGCGAGCGCGCCTTCGTGCACGAGCACGACCTGGAGGTGTTCGACATGCGCTTCATCGACGAGATGGGCATGCGCCACACCATGGAGCTGGCCCTGGCCACGCTGGACGACAACACCCACCTGCACGTCAGCTTCGACGTCGACTTCCTCGACCCCGTCATGGCGCCCGGCGTCGGCACGACGGTCGGTGGTGGCCCGACCTACCGCGAGGCGCAKCTGKKSATGGAGATGATCGCCGACACCGGSCGCATGGCTTCGCTGGACCTCGTCGAGCTCAATCCGGCGCTAGACGAGAAGAACAAGACGGCGCTGGTGGCGGTGGACCTGATCGAAAGCCTGTTCGGCAAGTCGACGCTGATGCGCAAGTAGGCGCGAGATGAAGCCCCCACGCTCGCTTCGCTCTCTGCCCCCCGAGGGGGTGTGTCAACGCCTTCGGACGGCCGGGCGGCGCTGACAAGTATGGACGCCACGCCCTATCTGCTGGTCCAGCTCAGCGACCCGCACATCACTCATCCGGGCCGGCTGATCTCCGGCCGCGTCGACACCGCTGCAGCGCTGCGCCACGCGGTTGAGCGCGTGCTGCAGATCCGCCCGCGCCCGGTGGCCGTGCTGGTCAGTGGCGACCTTGTCGATGCCGGCCACCCAGCCGAGTACGCGCAGCTGCGCGAGCTGCTGATGCCGCTGGTCGATGCGGGCCTGCCGCTCGCGCTGCTGCCCGGCAACCACGATGCACGCGGCCCGCTGCAGGAGGCTTTCGCGGGCCTGACCCGCGTGCACCGCGGCAAACCCGGCGCGACGGCCATCCAGTACGCGCTAGACCTGCCCGGCCCGCTGCGACTCGTCGTGCTCGACAGCCTGATGCCCGGTCGGCCCGAAGGCGGTTTCGACGATGCGCGCCTGGCGCAGGCCCAGGCCCTGCTGGCCGAGCGGCCCGACATGCCCACGCTGGTCGCCCTGCACCACCCGCCGCACGCCACCGGCCTCGCGGCCATGGACGCGATGTCGCTGCAAGCGGGCCTCGCCAGCTTCGAGGCACTGGTCGCTGCCCACCCGCAGGTGCAGCGCGTCGTCTGCGGCCATCTGCACCGCATGACCTTGGGCCGCATCGCCCATGCCGCGGTCATCAGCGCGCCTTCCACCGCCCACCAGGTCGCACTGGACCTCGCGCCCGACGCACCGCTGGCCCTGGCGCTGGAGCCCGCCGGCTGGCTCATCCACGCCTGGGGGCCGGGCCTGCCTCTGGTCAGCCATCTCGCTCTGGCTGGGGAACACGAGCGCATCGCCGACCTGTGAGACCGCTCGCGCATGCGAGGATGCGGCGCATGAAAAGGCCACTCACCCTGCTCGCGCTTTCACTCGCCCTGCAGGCCTTCGCGCAAGCGCCGCCAGTGCCGGGCGACACCGAGCGCTACACCCTCTTCAACGCGCCCGTCACCCTGCTGCGAAATGCCCAGCTGTTCGACGGCACGGGCGGGGCACCGCGCGAGCACATGAGCGTGCTCATTCGCGACGGCCGCATCGCCGACGTGAGGCCCGATGCTGAGCTCAAGACCCCGGCCGGCGCGCTGGTGAAGGACCTGGCCGGCGGCGCGCTGATGCCCGGCTTCGTGCTGCTGCACGAACACCTCTTCTACCCGACCGAGCGCGGCAGCTACGGTGCCTTCTTCCAGAGCTTCCCACTGCTGTATCTCGCTGGCGGCGTGACGACGATGCGTACGGCCGGCAGCATGAGCCCCTATGCCGACCTCAACACCTGGAAGGACATCAAGGCCGGCACCGCGCCGGGCCCCGACCTCGACGTGACGGCGCCCTTTCTGAATGGCATCCAGGCCTTCGTCGCGCAGGTGCCGCGGCTCGCATCGGCCGATGACGCCGTGCGCCAGGTGGGCTACTGGGCCGATGTCGGCGCGACCTCGTACAAGGGCTATATGCACCTGACGCGCGAGCAGCTCGACGCGATCGTCAAGGCTGCGCACGAGCGCAAGGCCAAGGTCACGGCCCACCTGTGTGCGGTGACTTACGCTGAAGCCACGGCCATGGGCATCGACAACCTGGAGCATGGCTTCTTCGCGGCCAGCGATTTCGTCGAAGGCAAGCAGGCCGACGCCTGCCCGAGCGGCGACGCAGTGCCGAAGTCCCTCGACGCGCTGGCCGTCGACGACCCGCGCATGTCCGCCCTGCAGCGCCAGATGATCGAACGCAAGGTGGCTCTCACCTCGACGCTGACCATCTTCGAGACCTTCTCGTATGGCCGCCCGATGGCCCCGGCCGCGGCGCTGGACCTGCTGATGCCGCAGCTGCGCGAGCAGTACGTGCTGCGCTACACCGCCATCCAGCGCGGTGGCCCCAACCCGCATGGGCGCATCCTTGCGAAGAACATGATTTGGGAGAAGCGCTTCCACGACGCTGGCGGCCTGCTCGTCGCCGGCACCGATCCGACGGGCTATGGCGGCGTCATTCCCGGCTGGTCGTCATTGCGGCAGTTCGAGCTGCTGCGCGAAGCCGGCTTTGACGCCGCGACGGCGGTCAAGGTCATGACATCCAACGGCGCGACCTATCTGGGCCGCACGGCCGATGTCGGCCGCGTGGCCCCTGGCCTGCGCGCCGACCTCATTGCCTTCGTCGCGCCGCTGGATGCGGCCAAGCCAGCTTTGCCTGAAGTGGCGTGGACGATGAAGGCCGGGCGGGCGTGGGACCGGGCCAAGATCCTGAATGCATGGAAGGGGCAGGTCGGCTTGCGATGAGGCCTTTCGCGCTCGCACCGGCGCTGGGACTCTGCACTCGCGACCGGCACGCCGATGCCGGTGCGGGCGGGCTACTTTGCCGAGCCTTCGTCGTACCGCCTGGGCAGCAGGATGCGGAAGGTCGTGCCGACACCGCCCTGGGATTGCAGCTCGGTGGTCGCATCCAGAAGATCGCAAAGGCGCTTGACGATCGACAGCCCGATGCCTTCGCCCGGTTGCTGCTGGACCGGCCGCGCGTCTTCCGGCGAGGGATGCACGTCAGCCAGGTCCACGCTGACATGCGTGATCGCGCCCGTGGCGTGGTCGGCCACGACCTGCTTGGCCTGGTCGGTCGCTTCCTCCAGCGCGCCCGCCAACTGCGAGCCGGGCCCGGCGTGAAAGCCCGGCCCGGTATCGCTGACCTCGAGAAACCAGCGTTCCATGTCGCCAGACGCACAGTCTCCGCAACTGACCGTGACGCCGCCACTGCGCGTGTACTTGATCGCGTTGATCACGAGGTTCTGGGCGATGCGCCGGGTCTTGACCGCGTCGCCCTCCACGGGCAAGGCGGCGACCCCGTTGAACTTCAGGTAGAGCCCGCGCTCCTGTGCATGCGGCTGCAGGTCTTCGCACAGCGCGCCGAGCACCGCGGCGGCATCGACGAGTTCCAGGTTGCGGTGTTCGAGGCCGCCCTGCAGGCGGGCGAGGCTGGTCACGTCGTTCAGTAGATGGCTGAGCGAGCCGACGTTGCGGTCAAGCAGGCGCAAAAAGCCGCCGCGCATCGGCTCGGACGCCTTTGGCGACGCCAGGCCCGCGGTGACGGTGGCCACGACGCCGAGGCTGCCGCGCAGGTCATGCGCCGCCTGCTGCCACAGGCTGGCGCGCTCCTGCTCCAGCTCGCGCAAGGACTGCAGGGCCTGTTCGAGATCGCGGATATGGCTGCTCGCCTCGATCTGCTGCAGCTGGAAATATTGCGACACGCTGGCGCTGATGGCGTCACCGCATTGCTGCGCCCAGATCCTGCGCGCCTCGGCCATCACCGCGAGGTGGAGCCCGGAGTTGGCGGCCGCGTAGTCCTCCAGCTCCACCACGACACACTCGTTCAAGCGCCCGAGTTCGCGTGTCACCTCGCCAAGGTCGAAGCCTTGCTGCCAACGGTGCAAGCCGTGGGCTGCGGCGTCGCCCTGATGGCGCTCGTCATCGTCCACGTCCGCCGCCATCTCGCCGCCGGCCAGCTTGCGCTCAAAGTTGACCAACAGCGCTGGAATGTGGTCGTGGAGCTGGGCCCGAGGCAGCGCGGCCCCACTGGTCAGTGCCGGGTCAGACGTCACCGCCATCCGCCATGCCTGCAGAATAGCGCCGCGCCGACGCTTCAGGTGGGTGCCCAATGCTGCATGTTCCAAGGATTGCATCGAGGCGTCCTCTGTTTGCCCGACGGGGCAAGTCGCATTCTGAGTGACGAACCCGGTTCGCGTCGCGGCAGGCCCGAGTAACAGGTCAGGCGCCGCAGGCCAAGTCGTGACCTCCCGTCACCTCACGTGATCGTGAAAACCTGGATGGTCCGCATCAGTTCCCTGGATTGCTGCTTCAACGACTCCGCAGCCGCCGCAGCCTGCTCCACGAGCGCGGCGTTCTGTTGTGTCGCCTGGTCCATGCGGCCGACCGCCACGTTCACCTGCTCGAAGCCGGAAGCCTGCTCGGCGTTGGCGGAAGACATCTCGGTCACCATGGTGGACACCTGCTCGATCGAGGCGACGATCTTTTGCATGGTCTGGCCGGCATGCTGCACCTTGTGCGAGCCATCGCTGATCCGGTTCACCGAGTCGCCGATGAGGGTGCGGATCTCCTTGGCGGCCACGCCGCTCCGCCCGGCCAGCGCACGCACCTCCTGAGCCACCACCGCGAAGCCGCGGCCCTGCTCGCCGGCGCGCGCGGCTTCCACCGCTGCATTGAGCGCCAGGATGTTCGTCTGGAATGCGATGCCATCGATGACGCCGATGATTTC
Organism: Roseateles sp. P5_E1; assembly: GCF_054049335.1. Taxonomy (NCBI): domain Bacteria; kingdom Pseudomonadati; phylum Pseudomonadota; class Betaproteobacteria; order Burkholderiales; family Sphaerotilaceae; genus Roseateles; species Roseateles sp. P5_E1. The sequence goes on along the minus strand of NZ_JBFUMN010000016.1, from coordinate 19,125 downwards.
GCTGATCCGCTTGGCCTGGTCGTTGATACCCTGCATCGTCTGGACCACGGCGTCCACGGCCGTGCCTCCTTCGCGCGCGAAGGCCCAGGCATCGGATGCAATGCGCGTGGCCTCTTGCGCCGTCGCAGCATTCGTGCGGATGGCCTCGGCCAGCTGCGCCATGGTGGCTGCCGTCTGCTGCAAGGCCGCGGCGGTCTGCTCGGTGCGCATGGACAGGTCCTGGTTGCCCTGCGCGATCTCGCCAGACGCCGTATCAATCTGGTCGGCCGCTTCACGGATGTTGTTGATGGTCTGGCTCAACTGCAGCGACACCTGATCGAGTGCACGGAGAACCTGCCCCGTCTCATCGCGCCCGGCCTGGATCTCATGCCGCCGCAGGTTGCCGCCCGCCACGTCCCGCGCGATATCCAATGCCCGGCGCAATGGGCCGGTGATGACGTTGACGCACACCCAGATCACGACGGCCGACAGCAGCAATGCGGCCGCGGCCAGCCCGATGGTCAGGCGGTTGCCGAAGGCGACGGCATCCGTCGCCGCCGCCGCCTGCGCCCGGCCGGAAGTCAGCTGCTCTTCCGTCAATACGGCGGCCTGCTTCTTCAGTTCTGCGAAGGCCCCTTCTGCACCCGTCATAAACATCGCCGAAGCCGCCAGGCCGCCACTCTTCATGTCCAGCGCGCCGGCGGTGGCCTTCTCCAGCTTCGCGAGGGCAGCCTCGATGGCATCGAAGCGCTCCGCCAGCTGCGGCCGCTGCGCGGCTGCAGCCCTCATGCGCGCGATGTCAGCGTGCATGCCTCGGAAGACCTCAGGGATCTGCGCATCAAGGCGCGAGATGACCTCTGCCTTCATGCCCGCCCCCTCATAGGCCAGGCTTTGCATGATCAGCCCGTAAGCCAGCATCGCCCGCTCGCTGAAGGCACTGGTCTCCGCGACGCTTGGCAGGCCCTGGCTGGCGATCAACTCGACTGCATGGGCCGTTCGCACGTTGGTCAGGTAAGCCGAACCCGAGGAAACGAGCAGGCACACCACCACAAGCACTGGTGCCAATGCGACCTTCGCGGCCACGGGCAAATCATTCAGGTTCTTGAACACGATGGCTCCCGGTAAGACCCACGATCCGGCCGATCCATGCCGCTATCGCTTCTCAGCGATAGATGCCGACGCCGACGAAGCCCTCCGGCTTGTTGATGCGAACGACGTAGCTGGTCTTGTCCTCGATCTTCTTCGTGGCCGGGTGCACCCATTGGTAGTCGACCCAACCGGCGCCCTTCTTGGCGGCGGCGATCATTTCCTTGTTGAACTCCTTGCCGGTGGAGTCCTTCACGTCGTTGAAGTTCTTGCCGACGAGCTTCTCGTTGGCGCCGTGATAGATCATCACGCCGTCCATGCTCTGCGCGAACACGTACATGTCCTTCGGATGCCATTTGGCATCGGCGAAGTCCTTGAACGCCTGCTCGCTACCCACCTTGTTCACATGCGCGGCGGCCGCCTCGGCCAAGGCCTTGGCTTCGTCCTTCGTCCCGCGCGCGGGGTCGGCGGCCGACGCGGCACCCATGGCGGCGCTGCAAGCGCCGATCAAGATCAAGCGACGTAAGAGGTTCATTGGATGGTCCTTCCAAAAACATCAAGAGGTTCGACTCGCGAGCTTGCAGATCGGCAGGCTCGATTCGATCTTAAGCACCATCAAGCCGGTGCGATAGCCGAAAAGTCGAACAACCGTCGAGTCGTCCAGTTATCTTCTGCACAACGGCCGGCGGCGCGGCGGCAAGCGATTTCACGCGCTGACGATCCACCCCTCGATCGGGTCCGCGCCCTGCGGCCAGCCATGGTCCGGCTGCTCGGCCGCCCAGGCCGCCTGCAGCATCGCCAGCACCGCGTCCAGGCTGTCGCCGCTCGCATCGGCAACCAGGTCGTCGCGCTGTGCATGGCTCAGCTTCAAGCGCAGGCCCAGCCGCGTGCGGCCCTGTTCCAGGCCCTCGACGATGTCCTTGCGCGCGATCAGCCGTTCCGGCGTCTGCGCGGCCTTGGTGTCGCTCTTGTAGGAGCGCCGGCCGATCAGCTCGCGTGCCAGCAGCCCCGGGTAGGCTTCCAGCGCCACGCGGGTCGGGTCGCCCGCCAGATGACCCGGCAGATGCACGCCCGCCGCAATCAGCCGCGGCACGCCGGCATGCAGCATCCAGGCCACCGGCGGGTTGACCCATTTCATGCTGGGGCTGGCGCCGGCCGGGCCGTCGCAGGCGCGGTGGGCGAACTTGGCGCCGGCCGGGCGCGCGTCGCAGAAGGCGGCAAAGCTGTCGCGGATGTCAGCCCGCGCGAGGCCCGCGTAATGGGCCATCAGCGCGGCATAGTCGGTCGGCCAGCCGAGGTGCTCGACGAGTTCACGCGGCAGACCGAAAGGCAGGTCGAAACCGGCCACCCAGGGCCCCGGCCGGACCAGCCAGCTGGAAAACTCGTCCAGGCTGTGTAGCGCTACCAGGCCAGCAAGGCGGACGATGGCGCCATGCCGCTGGCCGCCGGCGACCCGGATTGGCTTGGCTGCCCGAGGCGCACTCGTGAAGTCAACCCCGAAAACAGCGATGTCCGTCATGCCCGGCATTCTGGGCCTAGGCAGAATCGGCTGGTTCCATGTCAGCCCTCCTCGACCTCCCCACCCTGCCTGCCGAAGACCGCGGTTTTGACGCCGCCGCATTCGACGAGGCCTTTGCCGCCGCACGCCTGCGCGCCGCAGCCGGGGCTTATGAAACGTCCAGCGAGGCGCTGGAGCAATTGCTGCTGACCTGCCCGCCGGCCCAACAGCGCCGGCGCGCCGAAACCCTGGCCCTGCTGGCGCACCAATATCCGCGCCTGGGCAAGCTGACGGCGAGCGCGCGCTGCTCGACGGAGGCGCTGGCCCTGGCCGAACGCCTGGACGACGACGGCTTGCTGGCCGACGCACTGACCAGCCAGTGCTATGTCTACGGCCAACTGCTGATGGGCCGCGAGGCGCTGGAGTCGGGCATGAAGGCGCTGGCCGCCGCACGCCGCGCCGCCGACCCGGTGCGCGAAGCCTGGGCGCTGAACCGCGTCGGCGTCGCCTATTCCAGCCTGGACAACCCCGTCCAGGCCTGTGCATCGGCCGGGCAGGCGCTGGAGATCGCCGCCCGCACCGACTGTGCCGAGGTGCTGTTCTCCTGCCACAACAACCTGGCCTATTTCTGGCTGCGCCGCGTCGAGGAGGCCCGGACCCTGGGCGACGCCACAGCCCTGGCCGACGCCGTAGCCAGTGCCCGCCGCACCGCGGATCAAGCCACCGTGCTGGCCCGCCAGTCCGGCAGCCCCTTCCAGGTGGCGGTGGCCGTGTCCAACCTGGTCAACGCGCTGCTCGCGGGCGGCCTGTTGAACGACGCCCTGCCGCTGCTCAACGAATTCGGCCATCTCGCCCACGACCACGGCTACCGCACGCTGGCCGTCGAAGCCGACGCACAGCGCGCCGTCTTCCTGCGCCTGAAGGGCGAGCCCCTGCAGGCCGCACGCATCCTGGAGGCGCTGCTGCAGGCCGCTGCGGAGCCGCCGCCGAAGCTGCGCCGCCTGCTGATCCGCTCGCTGTACGAGACCTACAAGGCCTGCGGCCAATACCGCGAGGCCCTGGTCTGGCTGGAGGAACTCGTCGGCCTGGACCGCCAGATCTCGCGCGACAACCTCGTGCTGCAGACCGAGGTCATCCTGATCCGCGACCAGGTCGAGCAGGCCCAGGCCCGCGCCGACAGCGCCACCGCCGACGCCCGCCGCGAACGCGCCCGCGCCGTGCATCTCGAGACCGAGCAGGCGCGCCTGCGCGAGCACGCCATGGCCCTGGACCGCGCCGCCCACGAGGACGTGCTGACCGGCCTGCACAACCGCCGCCACGCCGAGTTCGCCCTGCCTCTGCTGGTGGAGGGCGCGCGCATGGCCAACCAGGTCATCAGCGTCGCTGCGCTGGACGTCGACCATTTCAAGCGCATCAACGACACCCATGGCCACGCCGTCGGCGACGCCGTGCTGCAGCAGCTCGCCCAGTTGCTGCGCCACCGCCTGCGCAGCGCCGACTTGCTGGCCCGCATCGGTGGCGAGGAGTTTTTGGCCGTGCTGGTGGGCATCGCCCCCCAACAGGCCGCCGAGATCTGTGAGCGCCTGCGCCTGGCCGTCGTCGAGCACGACTGGGCCGCCGTCACGCCCGGCCTGCTGGTGCGCATCAGCGTCGGCATCTCGGGCGGCGCGCCGCAACAGCATCAGGGCGACAGCCTGCTGCTGCGGGCGGACCAGGCGCTGTATGCGGCCAAGCGGAGTGGGCGGAATCGGGTGCACGTGGATTGAGGATCTGGCGGCACTAGATTCCGGCAGAGCCGCCATGCTCATCACGCAATTTCGGGTTGCGCGCAAGCATCTCCATTCGTCCGCGTCTCCCCATCTCAATCAGCCCTCTACAGCGCGAGATATTCAGTGAAGATAGGCTCTACGAACTTGACCCTGGCTGGATTCGCTACTTTTTTTCTATTGGCATTTGCGTTCTATGCGGCCGTTCAAACTCCTTTAGCGGCCTTCGCCAAACATTGGTTCATCTGCGGGGCGATCGTTCAATATCTATGCAGCTTGCCAATGGAGAAAAGTGCCAAGGCACTGCATGACCACATGAGTGCGATTGGTAAGCCGCTTCCAAAGAGTCGTGACGCCATTTCGGCCGCCGCCAAAGAGAGCCCTCATCTGATTCCAGGATTTCTGCTTGAGAAATACAACCTCTGGCAATCGGTATCCATCTTTCTTGGTGGCGCCTTGCTTTGTTCCATCATCTTGATGGCAATTTCATTCTTGAAATTCATTTAGGGACAGGTAAGCAGCGTCGCGAAATACCGCTTCAACGCCTCGATCGCCACCCTCACCTTGGCCGGCTCGCCCTCGCGCTTAGGCGTGACGGCCACCACCGGCATCGGCATGAAGCGCCATTGCGGCAGCAGGCGCACCAAGGTGCCGCGGGATAGCTGGGCCAGCACGTCCGCATAGCCAAGGCGGGCGATCCCCAGACCCTGCTCGCACATCTGCTGCAGGGCCACGTGGTTGTTGCTGGCGATGCGCACGGGCACCTGCAGACGCTGGCTTTCGCCACTGGCGCCGTGCAGCAGCAGGGCAATGGCCGGCGCGGCGTCGCCGGCGTCCTGCGTCTCGGCGGCCCAGGCCAGCCAGTCTAAACCGGGCAGATCGGCGGGCGTCGCAGGTTGTCCATGGCGCTCGACATAGGCGGGCGCGGCGCACAGCACCATCTCGACCTCGCACAGTGGCCGCGCCAGCCAGTTGGAATCGGCGAGCTGGCCGACGCGCACCGCGATGTCGATGCGGGCGTCGATGAGGTCGATCATGGCGTCGTCCACCAGCAGGCGCAGCCGCAGCTGCGGCGACTGGGCCAGCACCGGCGCCAGGGCCTGGGCGATATGGGCCGCAAAGCCCACCGGTGCGGCGACGCGCAACTCACCGCTGGGCGCATCGCGCGCCTGGGCCAGCGATTCGGCCGCCGCGCGAGCCGCCTCGACGAGGCGCAGGCAATGCGGGTAGCAGCGCTCGCCGGCCTCGGTCAGCGCGAGCTTGCGTGTCGAGCGGTGCAGCAACGTGACGCCCATCTGGCGCTCCAGCGTGCGCAGCGTCTGGCTGACAGCCGAAGCGCTCATGCCCAGACGCCGCCCGGCCGCGCTCATGGAGCCGGCGGCGACCGTTTCGGCAAATACGGCAAAGGGCTTGAGCTMGTCCATCCTTAAGCACCACTTCAAGGTCTTGGCGATTTTTACCGTCTTATCGCCGGATCGTGAAGCCCATATCGTTCATCCATCGCTTTCAATCCTTTAGAGAACCTCATGAACATCGCTCTCATCGGCGCCACCGGATTCGTTGGCACTGCCGTCCTCGCCGAGCTGCTGCAACGCGGCCACCAGGTCACCGCCCTCGTGCGCGACCCCGCCAAGCTGGAAGCGCGCCCGGGGCTGACCGCCGTCGTTGGCGACGCTTACGACGCCAAGGCCGTGGCGGCCACCGTGCGCGACCATGACGCCGTCGTGTCGGCCTTCAACCCGGGCTGGAACGAGGCCGAGCTCTACGACAAGTTCCTGCGCGGCGCGACCGCCATCACGCAGGGCGTGGAAGCCAGCGGCGTCAAGCGCCTGCTCGTCGTCGGTGGCGCGGGCAGCCTGTTCGTCGCACCCGGCGTGCAACTGGTCGACACGCCGGACTTCGCCAGCCATGTGCCGGCCAACATCGTCCCCGGCGCCCGTGCGGCGCGCGACCACCTGACCGCCCTGCGCGGCAACACCCAGCTGGACTGGACCTTGCTGAGCCCGCCGGCCCTGCTGGCCCCGGGCGAGCGCAGCGGCAACTACCGCGTCGGCGGCGAGCAGTTGCTGATGGCGGGTGACGCCCCCGCCGGCATCACGGTGGCCGACCTGGCCGTGGCCATCGCCGACGAGATCGAGCAGCCGCGCCATCTGCGCGCGCGCTTCACCGTCGCCGCGCCGCTCTGAGGCCGTCAGCGTGGCAGTTGCCGCGCCAGCAGCGCGACGACCCAATCGATGAAGACCCGCAGCCGCGCGCTGACATGGGGGTTGGGCCGGTAGGCCAGGTACAGCGGCATTGGCGCGAGGCGCCAGTCCTCGAAGACGGGCCGCAGCTCACCGGCGGCGGCGTGCGCATCGGCCATGTAGCGCGGCAACCAGAGCAGGCCGATGCCGGCCAGCCCGGCGGCGAGGTAGGCATTGCCGTCGTCCACCGTCAGCGTGGCTCGGCCGGCGACTTCCACGATCTCGTCGTCGTGCGTCATCGCGTACATCAGCGGGCGGCCGGCGCGGGCGCCGCGATAGCCCACGACGCGGTGGTGCGTGCCCTCCAGCTCGCGCGGGTGGGACGGCACGCCGGCGCGCGCCAGGTAAGCCGGTGCCGCAAACACGCCGAGTTGCAGCTCGCCGACACGGCGCGCCACGAGCGAAGGGTCGGCCAGCTCGCCGCCACGCACGACGCAGTCCACGTTGTCGCCGATCAAATCCACGAAGCGGTCGCTGACGCCCAGCTCCAATTCCAGCTCCGGATAGCGCGCGTGAAAGCCCGGCAAGGCCGGCACCAGCACCAGCCGCGCCAGCGGGCTGGGCACGTCGACACGCAGGCGCCCGCGCGGCACGCCCGACGCGCCGGCGAGGCTGCTCTCCACCTCGTCCAGCTCGGCCAACAGGCGCACCGCCTGTGCGTAGTAGGCGGCACCGTCGGCGGTGGCTTGCACGCGCCGCGTGCTGCGGTTCAGCAAGCGCACGCGCAGCCGCGCCTCCAGCTCCTGCACCAGCTGGGTCACCCGCGTGCGGCTGAGCTGCAGCGCATCGGCCGCCTTGGTGAAGCTGCCCGCCTCCACCACTCGCACGAACGCCTGCATGGCATCGAAGCGGTCCATCGCGCCCTCCTTGGGTCGCGATTGTCCAATGCGGCAAAACAGTGGTGTCCGCCGCAGCGTCTAGCTCGAAAAAGAGCCGTTGCCTAGAGTGCAGTCATCGTTTTCTTACGGAGATTGCCATGACCCGACGCGACGTCGTCTTCCCCGCCGGCCGCCAGGCCCTGTACGAGCACAACCGCTATTCGCCGGCGGTGCGCGCCAACGGCCTGCTGTTCGTGTCGGGCCAGGTGGGCAGCCGGCCCGATGGTTCACCCGAACCCGACCTCGAGACTCAGGTGCGGCTGGCTTTTGACAACCTCAACGCGGTGCTCGCCGCTGCCGGCTGCAGCTTCGCGGACGTGCAAGACGTGACCGTCTACATCGTCGACCCCGAGGCCAACTTCGAGAAGATCTGGGCCATCGTGCCCGAGTATTGGGGTGAGGCGCCCTACCCCACGCTGACTGGCATCGGCGTGACCTGGCTGTACGGCTTCAAGTTCGAGATCAAGGTGGTGGCCAAGCTGCCGGAGGCTGCGCAGGCGGTTTAGGCTTGCGCCTTTGCCTACCGTCCGAGCGGCCCATGAACCCCGTCCTCATCGAAGTCCTGCGCGGCAGCACCGTCGAGTCCCGCCATGCCGGCGCCCTGGCCATCGTCGACGCCTCGGGCGCCGTGCACACGGCCCTGGGCGATATCGACCGGCCCATCTTCCCGCGCTCGGCGGTCAAGCTGCTGCAGGCCCTGCCGCTGGTGGCCAGCGGCGCGGCCGAGACCTTCGGCCTGACAAATGAAGAATTGGCCCTGGCCTGCGCTTCGCACAGCGGCGAGCCCGAGCATGTGGCGACGGCCGCCGGCGTGCTGGCCAAGTTGGGGCTGACGGCCGACGCGCTGGAATGCGGCACGCAATGGCCCAGCCGCGAGCCGGTGCTGCGCGGCATGGCGACGCGCGGCGAGGTCGCGACGCCGCTGCACAACAACTGCTCGGGCAAGCACAGCGGCTTTGTCTGCGTGGCTTGCCTGATGGCGCGCAATGGTGGCGCCGAGCCGGCCGAATTCGCGCGCGGCTATGTCGCGGCTGAACATCCCGTGATGCGCGAGGTGTCTTCCGCCTTGTCAGCCGCAACGGGCGTGGACGTCGAGCAAGCACCGCGCGGCATCGACGGCTGCTCCATCCCGACCTTTGCGCTGCCACTGCGTTCATTGGCGCTGGCCTTCGCGCGTTGTGGCACCGGCCAGGGACTGTCCGACGCGAACGCCCGGGCCGCGCGCAGGCTGCGCCAGGCCGCTGCGATAGCGCCCTTCATGGTGGGCGGCACGGACCGCTTCGACACCCGCGTCATGCAGGCCTTCGGCGAGCGCGTCTTCTGCAAGATCGGCGCCGAGGGCGTCTACTGCGCGGCGCTGCCGGAACTGGGCCTGGGCATCGCGCTGAAGATCGACGACGGGGCCGCCCGCGCGGCCGAAGCGGCTTTTGCCGCGGTCGCCCAAGGCCTGCTGAAGATCGAAGACGAGCTGTTACGCAGCTACAGCCACTTGCAATTGCGCAACTGGCGCGGCATCGATGTCGGCTCGCTGAGGCCGGCGCAAGCGCTCACCCAAGCGCTCGCACCCTAAGCACGTTCCGCCTCAGTGGCGGTCGCGGCGCGGTGCCAGCGCCTGATCGGCGTTGCTGCTGGTCGATGTGTCGGTCGTGGTCGTCGTGGTCGTGCTCGACGTCGTGGTGTCGGTGCTGCTTGGGTAGGCGGGCGTGCTGGGCTGYGTCTGAGCCGGCATGGGCGGTGCGGCGCTGACATCCGTCGCCGGCGAGATCGGTGGCGAGGCCTCGCTAGTCGTTGTCGTGGCAGGCTGCGGCTCGATGCTGGCCACAGGCGCCGCAGGAGCCGGGGTCTCGGCGGGCATCGCTACTGTCGTTGTCGTGTCCACCGGATTGGGCTGGCTCGTCGTGTCCAGCGGATTGGTGGGCGTGGCCTCGGCCAGGGTCGGGGTCGTATCGGCGTCGCGCGACAGGCCGGCGGTTTCATCGCTGGAGCGCGTGGACGCGCAGCCGGCGACACCAATCACCAGGGCGGCCGTCGCCAGCGCAACGGTCGTCGACAAGGGGTTGAATTTCCTGCTCATGATGAACTCTCCAAGGTTGATGAAGCGGTTCACGCTGCCATCACCTGGCAGCGCGGCGCGGCCGACGCCGCCTGTGCAGGCCGGCAAAGACCGTTCCCGTGCCGGAAGCACCCCCTGCCGGCGGAGCCCATCTGATGCCTTGCTTGGCGCGCCGTCAGTCGCCAGTCGATAAGAAACGATACAAAACGCGACCAAGCAAGCGCTTGGTTGGCCTTACAGTCCAGCCCCATGCGTGCTGTGAATCCCTCCTCGTCCGCACCCTTGCCGCCGCGCGAGCGCCTGCTGCGGGAGGCCATGCGCCTGTTCGGCGAACGCGGCTTCGACGCCGTGCCGACGCGGGAGATCTGCGCCGCCGCGGGCGTCAACCCGGGTGCCATCCACTATCACTTCGTTGACAAGGACGGTCTCTACCGCGAGGTGCTGCGCCTGCCGGTGCAAGAGTTGCAGCAACAGCTCACCGGTTTCGATGACCCGGGGCTGGACCTGCACGAGGCCATCCGCCGCTTCCTGCAGCCCTTCCTGTTCGACGATGGCGCCTGCAGCGCCCAGATGTTCTTCCGCGAGATGCAGGCGCCCAGCCCCATCTTCATGCAGACGGTGGCGCAGGAAGTCGGGCCCATCTTCGACCGCTTCGCCCGCCTGCTGGCGCGCCACGCCGGCCTGGACGCGCCGACGGCCGCCATCCACCAGCTCGCCATGGGCCTGCAGGCCATGGCTCACGACTACTCCATGACCCGACCCATGCTGGACGCCTTCCACCCCGAACTGCTGGCCGACGACCCCCTGCTCGAGCACACCTGCGCCCGCCTCGCCGACTGGGGCTGCGCCCTGGTCGCCTACGAACGCACCAAACATGAAGCCCCTCGTCCAGCCGCACACCGCTGAACGCGGTGCGTCTGACCGGGACCGCGCTGCGGCCAGAGGCCGCAGCGCTTCGGCAGGCACGGCGAGTCCACAGGACTCGCCGTGTCCGGCCTCAGCCCCCGTGGGGACGGCGATGCCCGCGGCGTTGAGCCGCGAGCACATCGCCAGCGCGGGCCGGCTCGGGAGCGGCCCAGCGCTCGGCCCGGAATACCCCCTCTTCAGGTACCGCGAACACGCAATGGACAACTGAAATGATCCCCCCAAGAAAAATCCTCGCCGCCCCTCTGCTGGCCCTGCTGAGCGCCTGCATGACGGCGCCCACCGCGACGCCGCCGGCCGCCACGGCCGTCCCCGCCGCCTGGCGCTCGCCGCTGCCCCACGGCGGCAGTACGGCGGCACTGACCCAATGGTGGGCGGCCTTCGAGGACCCGCAGCTGGCCCGCCTCATCGAGCGCGCCGAGAGCGGCAGCCCGACGCTGGCCCAGGCCGCCGCCCGCCGCCGCCAGGCCGAGGCCAGCGCCACCCAGGCCCGTGCCGCCCTGCTGCCGCAGCTGACGGCCAATGCCCAGGCCCAGCGCGGTCGCAACCTCAACGCCGTCCCCGGCATCAGCAGCCAGGGCAGCGCCCAGTTCAACGCGAGCTGGGAGATCGACCTCTTCGGCGGCCAGCGCGCCGCCGCGGCGGCCGAGAACCTGCAGGCCCAGGCCGCGACGTCGGACTGGCATGCCGCACGCGTCAGCCTGGCCGCGGACGTGGCCCAGGCCTATGTGCAACTGCGCCTGGCCCAGGGCCACGAGGAATCCACGGCGCTGGACACCCGGTTTGCCGAACAGATTGCCGGCTGGGCGCGCGAGCAGCAGAAGGCCGGCCTGATGAGCGCCAGCGACGCGGCCATCCTGAACACCGAACGCGCCGCGGCCTCCGCCGCTCGCAGCCAGTGGCGGGCCGAGGCCCAGATCGCGCTGCAGAGCCTGGCCCTGCTGTGCGGCGAGCAGGCCCAGGCCCTGGCCAAGGAGCTGGCACCGCCGGCCATCGCCGACGAAAAGTTCGAGCTGCGCCGCAGCCAGCCCAAGGCGCCGGGCTTTGACGTCAGCGCCCTGCCCGCCCAGTTGGTGGCCCAGCGCCCCGACGTCGCCGCCGCCCACCAGCGCTGGCTGGCCGCCACCCAGCAGCAGCGCAGCGTCGAGGCCCAGCGCTGGCCGCAGCTCAGCCTCGGCGCCTTGGCCGGCGAGTCGCGGCTGCGCGTCGGCGGTGCCAGCAGCAGCGCTTCGATGTGGGCCGTCGGCCCGTCCCTGAGCCTGCCGCTGTTTGACGGCGGCCAGCGCAAGGCCCGTGCCGAAGGCGCCCAGGCCGCCGCCGACGAAGCTGCCGCGGCCCTGCAAGCCCGTTGGCAGATGGCCGTCGCCGAGGTGGAGGAGGCCCTGCAACGCGTGGCCGCCGGCGCCGAGCGCGAGCGCGAGGTGGACGCCGTCAAGCGTGAATGGGAGGGCATCGCCCTGCGTTCCTTCTCCCAGGCCCAGGCCGGCCTGCAGAGCGGCGTGCAGCGCAACACCACCTTCCGCAACGCGCTGGCCGCCTACGACGCCGTGCTCAGCGTGCGCGCCGAGCACGCGCTGGCCTGGATTCGCCTGTACCGCAGCCTCGGAGGCGGTTGGACACCCGACGCCCCTACGACGAACTCGAACACCGCCTCCGCGCGCTGAACGCCATGAAGATCCGCATTCCTTTCCTGACCGCCGCACTGACCGTCGCCCTCGCGGCCGCCTTCGTCGCCGCCCTGTCCAGCCCCGTATTCGCCGCTGACGCCGCCAGCGCGGCGCCCAAGGCGGCGCTGACCGTCAAGCGCGTCGTCGCCCAGGCCGGCACCTGGCCTCAGACCCTCGCCGGCACGGGCTCCATCGCCGCCTGGCAGGAGGCCATCATCGGCGCCGAGATCGGCGGCCAGCGCCTGGCCGCGCTGCTGGTCGACGTGGGCGACCGCGTCAAGAAGGGCCAGCTGCTCGCCCGCCTGAGCCCCGGCACGCTGGAGACGGATCTCGCCGCCAGCAAGGCCGCGCTGCTGGAGGCCGAGGCCTCAGCCCGTGAGGCGCATCAGACGGCCGAGCGCGTCAAGACGCTGCAGGGCAGCGAGGCGCTGTCGCCCCAGGCCATCGACCAGGCCCTGGCCGCCGATGCCGCCGCGCAGGCGCGCGTCGCCGCGGCCAAGGCCCGCGTGCAGGCCGACCAGCTGCGCCTGTCGTACACGCAGATCACCGCGCCTGACGACGGCGTCATCAGCGCTCGCGTCGCCACGCCGGGCGCCCTGGTGCAGCCGGGGCAGGAGCTGTTCCGCCTGCAACGCCAGGGCCGCCTGGAGTGGCGCGCCGAGGTGCCCGGCGCCGAGCTGGCGCAGCTCAAGGTCGGCCAGACGGTGCGTGTGCAGCCCAGCGGCGCACCGGCGCTGGAAGGTCGCATCCGCCGCGTCGCACCGCAGATCGACCCGCAGACGCGCAACGGCCTGGTCTATGTGGACCTGAAGGCCGGCGAGGCCTTGCGTGCCGGCCTGTTCGCCCGCGGCGACTTCGTGCTCGGCGAGAGCCAGGGACTGACGCTGCCGCAGACAGCCGTGCTGCTGCGCGACGGCTTCAGCTATGTCTTCCGCCTCGACGGCAGCAAGGTGCGCGAGCAGAAGGTGCAGCTCGGCCGCCGCGAAGGCAACCGCGTCGAGGTGAAGTCAGGTCTCGCCGCAGGAGCTGCCGTCGTCGAGTCGGGCGTGGGCTTCCTCGCAGACGGTGACACGGTTCGCGTGGCGCAGTAAGGAGACGCCACCATGTTCAACGTCTCCCGCTGGTCCATCGCCAACCCGGTGCCGGCCATCATGTTCTTYATCATGCTGACGGCGGCCGGCCTCTACGGCTTCAAGCAGATGAAGATCCAGCAGTTCCCCGACATCGAACTGCCCACCATCGTCGTCAGCGCCTCGCTGCCAGGCGCAGCACCCGCGCAGATGGAAACCGAGGTCGCCCGCAAGATCGAGAACTCGGTCGCCACGGCCCAAGGCGTCAAGCACATCTACACCAAGGTGCAGGACGGCATCGCCACCGTCACCGTCGAGTACCGCCTCGAGAAGCCGCTGCAGGAAGCCCTGGACGACACCCGCGACGCCGTCGCCAAGGTGCGCGCCGACCTGCCGGCCGATTTGCGCGACCCGGTCATCACCAAGATGAATCTGTCGGGCATGCCCATCCTGACCTACACGGTCTCAAGCAACCGCATGGACGACGAGGCCCTGTCCTGGTTCGTCGACAACCAGGTGACCAAGCGCATGCTGTCGGTGCGCGGCGTGGGCTCGGTGGCCCGCGTCGGTGGCGTCAGCCGCGAGCTGCGCGTGGAGATCGACCCCAGCCGCCTGCTGGCCCTGCGCGTCAGCGCCGCCGATGTGTCGCGCCAGTTGAAGCAGGTGCAGCAGGAGGCTCCCGGCGGCCGTGCGACGCTGGGCGGCTCCGAGCAGTCGCTGCGCACCATCGCCACCGTGCAGACGGCCGCCGAGCTGGCCGCGCTGAGCATCCCGCTGCCGGACGGCCGCCACGTGCGGCTGGACCAGGTCGCTGCCGTGACCGACACCCTGGGCGAGAAACGCGCCGGCGCCTTCCTGAACGGCAAGTCCGTCGTCGGCTTCGAGATCGTGCGCGCCAAGGGGGCCGGTGAGGTCGACGTGGCCGAGCGCATCCGCGCCGCGCTGGAAGAACTCAAGGCCGCCCACCCCGACATCACCGTCACCGAGGCCTTCAACTTCGTCGACCCCGTCATCGAGAACTACGACGGCAGCATGAAGCTGCTGCTGGAAGGCGCGGCGCTGGCCGTGCTGGTGGTCTTCCTGTTCCTGCGCGACTGGCGCGCCACGTTTGTGAGCGCCGTGGCGCTGCCGCTGTCGGCCATTCCGGCCTTCCTCATCATGTACTGGATGGGCTTCACGCTGAACGTCGTGACGCTGCTGTCGCTGTCCCTCGTCATCGGCGTGCTGGTGGACGATGCCATCGTCGAGATCGAGAACATCATGCGCCATCTGACGATGGGCAAGACGCCGCTGGAAGCCGCTCGCGAGGCGGCGGACGAGATCGGCCTCGCCGTCATCGCCACCACCTTCACGCTGATCGCCGTCTTCCTGCCCACCGCCTTCATGAGCGGCGTGGTCGGCAAATTCTTCGTGCAGTTCGGCTGGACGGCCTCTATCGCCGTGTTCTTCTCGCTGGTCGTCGCCCGCATGCTGACGCCGATGATGGCCGCCTACATCCTGAAGGCGCCCAAGAAGGCTCACAAGGAACCGTTCTGGATGGCGACCTACCTGGGCTGGGCGCGCTGGGCCTTCACGCACAAGGGCAAGACCCTGGCCATCGCCGCGGTCTTCGGCGTGGCCGCCTGCACGCCGCTGTTCATGGGCGCCATCCCCGGCGCCTTCATCCCGCCGGACGACCTGAGCCAGACCCAGATCAGCATCGAGCTGCCGCCGGGCAGCACGTATGAGCAGACTGCGGCAATAGCCGAGCAGGCGCGCGCCGCCGCGGCCGCGCACAAGCAGGTCAGGCTGGTCTACACGGCCGTGGGCGGCGGTAGCGCAGGGGGCGACCCGTTCGCGATGAGCGGTGCGGCGGAGGTCCGCAAGGCAACCCTCACGCTGAACCTGACGGCGCGCCACGAGCGCCGCGGCATCAGCAAGCAGCAGATCGAGCGCGAGCTGCGCGAGAAGCTGGAGAACATCGCCGGCGCCCGCATCAAGGTGACCTTCGGCGGCTCCAACGACAAATACCAGCTCGTACTGGCCGGCGAGGACGGCGAAGCGCTGGCGGCCCATGCGGCCAAGGTCGAGAAGGAGCTGCGCGCCCTGCCCGGCATCGGCCAGGTGACGAGCAGCTCCAGCCTGCAACGCCCCGAGCTCATCGTGCGCCCCGACGCGGCGCGCGCGGCCGACCTGGGCGTGTCCACCGCGGCGATTGCCGACACGCTGCGCATCGCCACGGCCGGCGACTACGACCAGTTCCTGCCCAAGCTCAACCTCAGCCAGCGCCAGGTGCCCATCGTCGTGCGCCTGCCCGACGCGGCCCGCGCCGACCTGGCCCTGCTCGGCCAGCTGACCGTGCCGGGCACGCATGGCCCCGTGCCATTGCAGCAGGTCGCCGAGCTGACGCTGACCAGCGGGCCGGCCCAGATCGACCGCTTCGACCGCCTGCGCAACGTCAACTTCGAGATCGAGCTGAATGGCATGCCGCTCAGCGAAGTGCAAGCGGCCGCCGCGGCCCTGCCCAGCATCGCCAACCTGCCGCCGGGCGTCAGCAAGGCCGAGATCGGCGACGCCGAGGCCTTTGCCGAGCTCGGCCAGGGCTTTGCGCTGGCCATGGGCACGGGTGTCGCCTGCATCTACGTCGTGCTGGTGCTGCTCTTCCACGCCTGGGTGCAGCCGGTGACCATCCTGGGCGCCCTGGTGCTGTCCATCCCGGGTGCCATCCTGGCGCTGTTCGTGACCGGCACCGACCTGTCCATGCCGGCCATGATCGGCATGATCATGCTGATGGGCATCGCGACGAAGAACTCCATCCTGCTGGTGGAATACGCCATCGTCGCCCAGCGCGAGCAGGGGCTGACGCGCCTGGAGGCGCTGCTGGATGCCTGCCACAAGCGCGCCCGGCCCATCGTCATGACGACGCTGGCCATGGGCGCAGGCATGATGCCCATCGCGCTGGGCTTCGGCACCGACCCGAGCTTTCGCGCGCCGATGGCCATCGTCGTCATCGGCGGACTGATCACCAGCACCTTCCTGAGCCTGCTGGTGATCCCGGTGCTCTACGAGGTGGTGGACGACTTCATTCAGCGCGTCAGCCGAAAGAAAAAGGCGCAGCCGGAAGGAAAAGAAGGCGCCGTCAGCTCAGCTTGAACACGGCCACTGATTGAGATAAGTCGTCGGCCTGCTGCTGCAGGCTGGCGGCCGCCGCGGCGGATTCTTCGACAAGCGCGGCGTTTTGCTGCGTCATCTGGTCGAGGCTGGCGATGGCCTGGCCGATCTGGCCGATGCCGGTGCTCTGTTCGCCGGTGGCGAGGCTGATCTCTGACACGATGGAGCTGACCCGCGCGATGGCGTCAATGATCTCGTGCATGGTCTGGCCCGCGCGGGCCACCAGCGCGGTGCCGCTGTCCACGCTCTCGCCGCTGCTGAGGATCAAGCCCTTGATCTCCTTGGCGGCCYCGGCCGARCGCTGGGCCAGCGTGCGCACYTCGCYRGCRACMACGGCAAASCCRCGGCCCTGCTCGCCSGCMCGCGCSGCTTCCACSGCCGCGTTCAGCGCCAGGATATTGGTCTGGAAGGCGATGCCATCAATGACGGAAATGATGTCGCCGATCTTGGTTGACGACGCACTGATGCGGCCCATGGTCTGCACGACCTCGTCCACCACCGCGCCGCCGCGGCGCGCCACCTCGGCGGCGTCCGTGGCCAGCCTGTTGGCCTGGCGCGCGGATTCGGCGTTGTGCGTGACGCTGGCCGTCAACTCCTCCATTGCCGAGGCCGTCTCCTGCAGGTTGGACGCGGCCTGCTCCGTGCGGTTGCTGAGATCCTGGCTGCCGATGGCCACCTCGCGTGAGGCGGTGGCGATGCTGTCGGTGCTGCTGCGCACGCCGGTGACAACCTCGGCCAGCGAGTCCTGCATGCCTTGCACGCCGCGCATCAGCGCGGCGGTCTCATCGCGGCCCTCGGCCCGCACGGGCTGGCTCAGGTCACGACCGGCAATGCGCTGGGCGCTGAGGATGGCGCGGGCCAGGGGCTCCAGGATGGAGCGGATGTTGAAGAAGGTGTAGGTGCCGATGACCAGCACACCGCCAATGATGACCAGCGTCAGGTCCATGCGGATGGCCTTCTCCTGCTGGTCGAGCACCGCAACCTCCTCGGCCGAATGCTTGTCGACCTTCTCGGTCATCTCGGCGAGCGACTTGTCCATCGACCGCACCGTGCCCTTGATCGGCTCCATCGCCTGATTGGCCGCCGCGGTGTCGCTGAATTCGCCCTTGGCCACGCGCTCGGCAATGCCGTTGAAGCCGCTGCGGTAGTCCTGCAACAGCTTGATGAGCTCGGCCGGCATCTGCTTGACGTCGGGCGCGATGTCCAGCTTGGCGACCTTGTTCAGACTGGTAGAAACCTTCTCATAGGTTTCGCCCCATTCCTTGCGGTAGCGCTCGACGGCCTTGGCGTCCGCAAGGTTGATGAGCAAGTCCTTCTCGTAGCGCCGCAGGTTGCCGACGCCGGCGCGTATGTGGGCCAGTTGAGTCAGAGACTCGACGTCGTTGTCGAGGTAGTGAACGAACTTCGCCTTGGCCAGCGACAGGCTCCACAGCCCGTGCAGGCCGATCACCAGCATCGCCGCGATGGCGAGGCCCGCCAGTGCATAGAGCCGCGCCTTGATCGTGAAATTGCTGAGCTTCATCGCCACTCCTCACCACGAACGCAAGCCGCAACGGGCGGCACCGTCGTCCCTCGCAGCCGCAGCCTGTCGACCCAGGAATGATCACAGCGGCGTGATTTATTAGAGGTCGTGGCGCGAGCCTAGTCCTTTGTCAGGCGGCCGCCAAGGGGCTCAAGCCCCCGGGGTGGCGTCAGGCGACCACAGCTCACGCATGGCTGCCTCGAAGGCATCCCCCACCCGGGTGGGGGCCCGCCACGGCCGGGCCCGGCCGGCCACCCAGACCGACTGCCAGGGCGAGCCGTTGCTGCCAAAGACGACAGCATCCAGCAAGGCTTCGTCGGGCAGGCCACGCAGCGCATCGGCGTCGCGATTCAGCACCAGGGCGTCGGCGCGGGCGCCGGGCGTCAGGCCCCAGGCCGCGAAACCGGCAGCGCGGGCGCCACCTTGGACGGCAGCATCGAAGAGCCTGGCCGCGCTGGACGGCTGGCTGTCCGGCGCCGACGCGACATTGCGCTGGCGCAAGGTCAGGCGCTGGCCGTACTCCAGCCAGCGCAGCTCCTCCACCCAGCCGCGCGTGACCTGGCTGTCCGAGCCCACCGTCAGCGGCACCCCACCCGCCAGCCAGCGCGGCAGGTCGGCCAGGCCGTCACCCAGGTTGGCTTCGGTGCCGGGGCAGATGACGATGCCGGCGCCGCTGCGGGCGACGGACTCGATCTCGGCCGGTTCAGCATGGGTGGCATGGACCAGCTGCCAGCGCGGATCCAGATGACCCTCGTCCGCCAACCACTGGATGGGGCGGCGGCCGGTCGCAGCGAGGCAGTCGGCCACCTCGGCCGTCTGCTCGGCCACGTGGATGTGGATGGGCAGGTCGGCCGCGCCGGCCAGATCCCGCAGGCGGGCGATGTCGCGCGGCGAGGCGCCGCGCAGCGAATGCAAGGCCACGCCGGCATTCACGCGCGGCAGGCCGGCGGCCAAGACGCGCTGGCTGGCGCGCCAGACCCAGTCGGCATCGGCGGCAAAGCGGTGCTGGTCGGGTCTCAGGTCCGTGTTCGACGCATTCACACCGAAACCGCTGCGCGTGTAGACGACCGGCAGCAGCGTCAGGCCGATGCCGACGTCCTCGGCCGCCTCGGCCAAGGCCCAGGCCATCGCCAATTCGTCTTCGAAGTGCTGGCCTTGCGCGGGGTGGTGCAGGTAATGGAACTCGCAGACCTGGGTGTAGCCACCGCGAAGCATTTCGGCATAGAGCTGGCTGGCGACCGCGCGCAGCTGCTCGGGCGAGATGCGCAGGGCCAGGGCATACATGCGGT